>CAZNMF010000437.1:0-15645 GCA_964573795.1 uncultured Solibacteraceae bacterium | reverse complement strand
CGCCGTGTGGTACTCGTTGATGCGCGTCACCTTCTCCATCAGATCCGGCTTGCCCTGGTGGTGCGTGCACGGATGATGGCCGTCGGAGATGCCGATCTCGCGATAGGACCGGCTCGTGCCCTCGCGCGTCATCAGGAACGTCGCCACGCGCGTCAGGTCCGCCTGGAACGCGATGGCGAGCATGCCGCTCAGCAGCTTGAAGTGCTCGCCGAAGTCGGGCGGCACGCCGTACGGCTTCGGCATGCCGGGATCGATCACCACGCTCTCGCGCTCGGCCTTCTCGAGCTGCCGCTCCACCTCACGAATCGACGACAGATATTCGTCCAGCTTCCGCTTGTCCGTCGGGCCGAGCGACGTCTGCAGTGTGTGCGTGTCGGACATCACGAAGTCGAGGATGCTGCGGCGATAGCGCGCCTGCCGCGTCTTCTCCTCCGGGCTCAGCACGGCGCCGTCGCCGAAGAGCCGCTCGAACAGCGCGCGCGGATCCAGAATCGGCGGCAGCGGCTGCGTCTCGCTGCGCCACGCGAGGTTGTTCGTGTACGCGCAGGAGTAGCCGGAGTCGCAGTCGCCGGCCTGCCGCGAGTCGTCCATGCCGAGCTCGAGCGAGGCGAACCGCGTCTCGTTACCGATGTGGTTCGCGATGATCTGATCGCACGAGATGCTGGCCTTGATGTCGACCGTCGTCTTCTTCACCTGGATGCCGGTGAGATACGACCCGGCGCAGCGGCCGTGATCGCCGGCGCCGTCGAGCAGCGCGCGCCCGCTGTTGTGCGTCAGATTGCCGATCTGGAGGATGTCGTTCTTGAACGGCTCGAGCGGCTTGAGGACGCGCGGGAACTCGCCGAACGCGCCCTCCTGCTCGATGTTCCAGTGCTTCATGTCGATGCCGTTCGGCACGTACAGGAATGCGAGGCGCATCGGCGACTTCGGCGCTGCGGCGAACGCCGGGGTCATCGCGTCGAGGAACGGCAGGCCGATGGCGGCCGTTCCCATGCCTCGCAGGAACGTTCGACGTGGAATCGTTCGGCCCGTCACAAATGACATATGCCTTCCCCTGGGACGCGCGCGCGCCGACAAGTCTTACTGGAAGGCTCTAGCCTACAGCGAAATCGACCGGTCTGGGAGGTCGAAACGCAGGCACTCGATTGGTTTAACCACTCGATGCAATTGCAGGTCTCCGTAGACGTTACGACGCCACGTGCGACGGACCAACGCTCCACCCACTTCGCGCGTCTAGACAGCATGGACGCACATTCGATTGCCGCGACGCTTCCGGCGGACACTGCCGCCGATCGCGGCGATCGGCTCGGAGCGCTGTTCGACACGCACTATCCCCGCCTCTATCGCCTTGCGCGGCGGCTCGTCGCCAACGCCGACGATGCGCACGACCTGGTGCAGGAGACGTTTCTGCGCGCGGCAACGGCGCGGCGGCCGGTGCCGACGGGACAGACGAGCGAGGAAGCGTGGCTCGTGCGCGTGCTCGTCAACCTCCGTCGCGATCAATGGCGGCGGACGGCGAGCCGGAACCGCGTGGACGCGCGCATGCGCGCTGCATGGCCCCGGCAGGAGCCGGATCAGGAGTCGGCGCTGATCGCGCGGTCCGCGATCTGGCGCGCGCTCGACGTCCTGCCGCCGAGGCGCCGGGCCGTCGTCGTGCTGCACGAGCTCGAAGAGCGAAGCGTGCGGGAGATCTCGGCGTTGCTCGGCATCACCGCCATCACCGTGCGCTGGCATCTGTCCGTCGGGCGCCGCGATCTGGCGCGCGTGCTCGACAGCCGCAAGGGAGAGACACGATGAGCGCACTCACAGACATCCTTCGCAGCGCCGATCCGCTGCGCGACGAGCCGGCATGGGACGCCCACGCCTATCAGGCGCGACGATCGGTGGCCGTTGCGGCCGCCCGCCGCGGGCCTGCGCGGCCGTCGCGCCGATGGCTCGTCCCGGCCGTCGTCGCCGCGGCGCTCGTCCTGACCGCGGGCGTCGGGTGGCGCGTCTGGCCGCATGCGACGGTGAACGTCTCGGCGGCTGCGGTGCGCTTCGAGGTCCGCCTCGCGACGATGACGCCGGCGGCCGATCGGCGCGAGGCCCTCGTCGCGACGTCCGGTCAGCACCTCGATCTCGACGATGACGCCATCGTCACGAACGCCGACATCGCGTCGACCGAGGTCGTGCCGGGAGAATCGTCATCCGAATTCAGCGTCGAAGTGATGTTCACGCCCGAAGGCGCCGGCAAGATGCGCCGCGCGACGGACGATCACATCGGCGAGCCGCTGGCGATCCTGATCGACGGCCGCGTCGCGCTCGCGCCCGTGATCCGCAGCGCGATCGACACGTCCGCGCTGATTACGGGACCTTACACGCGGACAGAAGCGGAACGAATCGCGGCTGGGCTCGTGGGGCGATAGCCGAGCTGACGGTCGGGAGTCCTTGTCCGATCCCCTACCACTCGACCTTCGCAAGTCGGCGGCGTGCCGAATAAATGACGAATGAATCGTGCACCGATTCACCGACCTCATCGACCACGGCATTCATGCGCTCCGTCACTTCGTCCGGTGCATGGCGCGCGAGGTGCTCGACGAGCGCCTCCGCATAAAGCTGACTACGCGATTTGCCCACGCGCTTCGCATGGCGCTCGGCACTGTCGAAGACGTCATTGGGTAGGGATACAACGGTCTTCATACCAACAGTATGACTTGCCGTCCGTCTCAATCGCACTACAGCAGGCCGGCCGTCGTCAGCTGCGCGCGCACCTCGTCGACGCCACTGACGTGGCGGGCCTGCATGCCGAGCGCCCTCGCCGCCTCGACATTCGCGATCGCGTCGTCGAAGAACATCACGGCCTCGGGCCGCACGGCGAGCCGTTCGAGTGTCGCGACGAAGATGCGCGGATCCGGTTTCGCGAGGTGCACGTGGTGCGAGGAGATCGCGACGTCGCAGAGCGCGGCGACGCCAAGGTCGTCCATGACGCGCTCCCAGTGCAGCTCGTTCGAGTTGCTCAAGATCGCGATGCGATATCGCGATCGCAGCGACGCAAGCAATTCGGTCGTGCCGGGAAACAGCCGGCGAGGCCACGATCGGAACTCGTCGAGGAACGCGTCAGGGCTCAGCGTGATGCCCCAGTCGCCGACGAAGCGCTCGACGAATTGCTGTCGCGTCAGGTGGCCGAGGCAATAGGCCTCGGTCGGCTGGCAGCGGCCCCAGCGCGCGCGGACGTCCTGTTCCGACGGGTGATCCGGCAAGAGCGACGCGAGATCGCGGACGCCGGAATACTCGACGAGCACACCGCCGAGATCGAACAGCAGAACGTCAATCAAGGCGTCGCTCGCATCGCACCGGCGAACGGCGCCAATGCTCGGGCGCCGTTCGCGCGATGTCCGTTACTTGAGGTGCGCCCGATAGAACTGCAGCACGAGCGGCCAGGCGTCCTGCGTCGCCTTCAGGTTCGCGCCGTTCTGGCCGGCCTGCGAGAAGACGAAGCCGTGACCGGCGCCCTCGAAGACGTGCGTCTCGTACGCCTTGCCCAGCTTCTTCATCGCGGCCTCGGTCACCGGGATCGTCGAATCGATCCGGTTGTCGTTGCCCGCGTACATGCCGAGCACCGGCGCCTTCAGGTTCGCGAGCGACGTCGCCACCGAGTCGGCGGTCGCGTCGTTGGTCGACGTGCCGGGCGCCTGACCGTAGAACACGACCGCGGCGTCGAGGCCCGGCTGCGCGGCCGCGTAGTTGAAGCTCTGCGATCCGCCCCAGCAGAATCCAATCACGCCCGTCTTGCCGTTCGACGAGGGCAGCTTCTTGCCGTACTCCATCGCGGCGTTGAGACGCGCGACGACGTCCGCCGACGACAGCGACCCGATCGCCTGATTGACGCCGGTGCCGAGCGACTCGGCTCCGCCGCCGTTCGGGCCCTTCCCCGACAGGAAGTCCGGCACGATCGCGATGAAGCCGTCCTGCGCGAGCTGATCGCCCAGCGCGCGCGCGAGGTCGCGCATGCCGAAGATGTCGTGAATCACCAGCACGACGCCCGCCTTGTCCGCCCGCTCCGGATAGACGACCCAGCTCTTCAGCGCGGTGCCGTCGGCCATCTTGATGTCGACCCACTCGCCGTGCCGCGGCGACTCCTTCAACGCGCGCGTCGCGTGGTCCGCGGTGCCCGGCGGAATCGCGTCGTTCCAGGGCACGTCGATCGATGGCGCCTGGCCGCCGCCACGCTGCTGCGCCAATGCGGGCGCGGCGATCGCCAACGCCGCCACGAATAGCGTTACTCGCTTCATAGATCCAATCCTCCGTTGGGTGTAACGGTCTGTATTATGAGGCCACATGGCGCGCGACACGCTCCTCGATTTCTTCGAGGACTACTCGAAAACCGACGATATTTTTCTCGTCCACGACGATGGCTATCGTGTGCGGCAGACGAGCTATCGGCAGGTCGGCGACGCCGCGCGCGCCTTCGCGGCCAGACTGACGGACGCGGGCGTCGGCGCGGGTGACAAGGTCGTCATCTGGTCCGAGAACCGCATCGAGTGGGTCGTCGCGCTGTGGGGCTGCCTGCTCGCGCGCGCCGTGCTCGTGCCCGTGGACTATCGCGCGTCTGCCGATCTGCTCTCGCGCATCACGCACATCGTTTCCTCGAAGATCGTGCTCGCCGGCGACGAAGTGCAGGTGCCCGCGGATGTGGTGGGCGCGGTGTGGAAGCTGGCGGAGATCGACACGGACACAGCGCAGAACCTTAGAACCCAGAACCCCAGAACCCGAACCTCGGAACCCCAGAACCTCAGAACCTCAGAACCCATTTCTCCTTCCACCCTCGCCGAAATCATCTTCACGTCCGGCGCGACAGCCGATCCGAAGGGCGTGACGATCACGCACCGCAACGTGCTCGCCAACATCATCCCGATCGAGCGGGAGATGCAGAAGTACCTGCGGTACGCGCGGCCGTTCCATCCGATCCGTTTTCTGAACCTGCTGCCGCTGAGCCACATGTTCGGCCAGTCGATGGCGACGTTCGTGCCGCCGATGCTCTCCGGCACGGTCGTCTTCTCGCACGGCTACAGTCCCGTCGAGATTCTTCGACAGATCAAGTCGCGCCGCATCTCGGTGCTCGTGTGCGTGCCGAAGGTGCTCGACGTGCTGCGCGAGCACGTCGAGCGCGTGGCGCCGGAGACGAAAGGTCCCGACGATCTCGCGGGCCGGCACTGGGCGTGGCGCTGGTGGCGCTATCGACGCGTCCATCGTCTGTTCGGCTGGAAGTTCTGGTGCCTCGTCTGCGGCGCCGCGCCGCTCGATCCCGATCTCGAAGCGTTCTGGCGCAAGCTCGGCTTCCTCGTCGTGCAGGGCTACGGCCTGACGGAGACGGCGCCGATCGTCACGCTGAACCACCCGCTGCGCGCGTCGAAAGGCACGGTCGGCACGCCGATCGGCGGCGTCGAAGTGCGCATCGCGGCGGACGGCGAGATCCTCGTGCGCGGCGAGAACGTCACGTCGGGCTACTACAAGCCCGAAGGCGCCACGACAGCGAGCGCACCGGAGAGCGACGCCGCGTTCAAGGACGGCTGGTTCCACACCGGCGACATCGGCGAGCTCGACGCGGCGGGACGTCTGCTGATCAAAGGCCGCAAGAAAGAGATGATCGTCACGCCGCAGGGGCTCAACGTCTTCCCCGAAGACGTCGAGCGCGCGCTGCTCACGCAGCCCGGCGTGAAGGACGCGGCGGTCGTCGGCCTGCGAGTCGAGGGCGAAGAGCGCATCCACGCCGTGCTCGTGCTCTCACCTGGCGCGGATACGCCGGCGATCGTCCGCGGCGCGAACGCGCAGCTCGAGGATCATCAACGCGTCTGGAGCACGTCGGCGTGGCCGGGCGAAGCGCTGCCGCGCACCGAAGGCACGCAGAAGCTCAAGCGCCGGCAGATCCAGCAATGGGCGGCCGGCGAGACTCCAGCGGCGGCCGCTGCCGCGGGCACGTCGCTCCTCGACATCGTCGGCCGCTACACGGCCGGGCGCACGCTCACGCCGGAGACGACGCTGGACGAGCTGGGCCTGAGCTCACTCGATCGCGTCGAGCTGATGATGGCGCTGGAGGAGGCCTTTCATACGACGCTCGACGAGTCGTCGCTCACCGGCCCACGCACGCTGCGCGAGCTGGAAACGATGCTCGGATCGGAAGACGCCATCGACCTGCCGCCGAACAGCGCGACGGCCTCAATGGCGGCGCCGGCCGCCGCGTCGCGTCACGCCGATCGGCCGATCGCATTTCCGTCGTGGAATCGCTCATGGCTCTCATGGATCATCCGCCGCGTCAGCCTGCCGACGTGGATCCTGCCGCTCGGCCGCATCTTCATGCAGATGGACGTGCGCGGTCTCGAGCACGTGCGCGATCTCCGCACGCCCGTGATCTTCGCGGCGAACCACCAGAGCCATATGGACACGCCCGCGATTCTGATCGCGCTGCCGCCGCGCTGGCGCTATCGCGTGGCGCCGGCGATGGCCAAGGAGTTCTTCAAGGCGCACTTCAATCCGCAGGCGTACTCGCGACGCGAGTGGCTCACCAACAGCCTCAACTACTACCTGGCCTGCCAGTTCTTCAACGCGTTCCCGCTGCCGCAGCGCGAAGCCGGCACGCGTCAGACGCTGCGCTACATCGGCGAAGTCCTCGCCGGCGGCTACTCGGTGCTGATCTTCCCCGAGGGCCGTCGCTCCGACGAGGGCGTCGGCCGCTTCATGCCGGGCATCGGGATGATCGGATCGAAGCTCGACGCTCACGTCGTGCCCGTGCGCATCGACGGCCTCGACAAGGTGCTGCATCCGAAGATGCGCTTCCCGAAGCGCGGGCCCGTCCGCGTCACGTTCGGCGCGCCGATGCATCTGACCGGCGACGACTATCCGGCGCTGGCGAAGCAGGTCGAGGACGCGGTCAAAGGGCTTGGAGGGTGAACCCGGGCGGCCACAAGGGCCGCCCGCAGGCGGATTTTACGGGGTGCGTGCCGTCGCGGCGGCCACAACGCGGGCTACGGGTACGGGCTACGTGTCATGGGTGCGTTCCGCAGGGGCGGCCCTTGTGGCCGCCCCCGGCAGGCCCAACCGGAAGGTTCGGCCCACCGAACGGCAAGCCTGCGTGCCAATGCTATGCTTATGTGTTGAGAGGACAGCGAATTTGAGTAAGGACGACCTAATTGATGTCCAGGGAACCGTCGTCGCGGTACACAGCGGCGGTCTGTATCGGGTGCAGGTCGATTCGGGCCATGAAGTGCTCGCCCAGTTGAGCGGCCGGATGCGCCGCTTCCGCATCAAAGTCGTGCCGGGCGATCGCGTCACCGTCGGCGTCTCGCCCTACGATCCGGTTCGAGGCATCATCACCTTCCGCGCTCGCTAGCTCACGGCCCTTGACCACTGACGCGAAATCCCACGGACCGCAACGCCAACGGCGCCGCGGACGTCGTGGCCCCGGCGGCAGTCGCCGCCCCCAACGTCCGTCGTCGTCCGCGGCATCTCCGGCGCCGACGCGCGAATCGTCGCCCTTCGATCCCGCCCCGGTCCCGTTCCGGTCGCTCATCACCGACGCCGACCTGCTCGACGCGCTCGATCAGCGCGGCTTCGAGAAGACGACGCCGATTCAGAGCGCGGTGCTGCCGTATGCGCTCGACGGCCGCGACGTCATCGGCTGCGCGGAGACCGGCACCGGCAAGACCGCCGCGTACCTGCTGCCGATTCTGTCGCGCCTGCTGCGCGAGAACCGCGAAGGCTATCGCGCGCCGCGCGGCGTCACGCGCGCGCTGATTCTCGCGCCGACGCGCGAGCTCGCGACGCAGATCGACGACGAGATCCAGGGCTTCGCGTATCACGCGCCCGTATCGAGCGTCGCCGTCTATGGCGGCGTGCCGATCGAGCCGCAGGCCCGCGCGCTGCAGGCTGGCGTCGACATCGTCGTCGCCACGCCCGGCCGGCTGCTGGATCACATGCGGAGCAGCGTCGGCGACTTCTCGAAGCTCGAGATCTTCGTCCTCGACGAAGCCGATCGCATGATGGACATGGGCTTCTGGCCCGACGTGCGGCGCATCGCGGAAGCGCTGCCGCCGTCGACCGCGCGCCAGACGATGCTGTTCTCCGCGACGATGCCCGAGGAGGTGATGCGGTTCGCCGACGCGCTGGCGCCGAGCTCCGTGTTCATCCAGGTCGGATCGCGGCGCGGCCCGGCGCAGACGATCTCGCACGAGGCGCGGATCCTGCCGACGCGCGAGAAGCCGTCGTTCCTCGCGAAGTACCTGCGCAAGCTCCACGAGCCGGCGATCGTCTTCGTCAACACGAAGATCGGCTGCGATCGCCTCGCGCGGCAGCTCCACTCGGCAGGCCTGCGCGCCGTCGCGATTCACGCCGATCGATCGCAGAAGGATCGCACCGCCGCGATCGAGGCGTTCCGCGCCGGCCGCATCAAGGTGCTCGTCGCCACCGACGTCGCCGCGCGCGGCCTCGACATCGAGTCGGTCGGCCTAATCGTCAACTACGAAGTGCCGCACGGCCTCGACAGCTACGTGCACCGCGTCGGCCGCACGGGCCGCAACGACGCGACCGGCCACGCGCTGACGCTCGCCGATCCGCACGAGCGCGCGGATCTCGAGCAGATCGAGAACGCGTTCGGCCTGAAGCTCCTCAACGAGAACGCCACGGCCGCCGACGAGACGCGAGACGGCGCGCCGGCGCGCACGACGCATCCGCGCACCGCCGAGCTCGTGGATCTGCTCGATCGCACGCGCGCGGATCTCCGCCGCGCGGTCGACGCCGTGCCGGCCGAACGCCGAGGCGACAAGCCGGACGCCGATCGCTGGTCGGTCGCCGAAGTCCTCGAGCACCTCTCCATCGTCGAGGCGCGCATCGCCGGCCTCGTGTCGAAAGCCATCACGGAGGCGAAGCCATCAGGCCTCGGGCGCGAGACGTCGACGAGCTCGGTGTTGACGTCGATGAGCCTGACGGACCTTGCCAACCGCGAGCGGCGGCTGACGGCCGGCGAGGCGTCGCGGCCGACAGGCACGGTGAGCGCGGACGATGCCTGGACGGCGCTGACGCGCGCACGCAGAGCGCTGCACGACGCGCTGCGCGAGGGCGACGGCTGGGCGCTCGAGACGCTGTCCGCGCCGCACCCGCGGCTCGGCGCGCTCAATCTGTATCAGTGGGTCGTCTTCGTCGCGGGCCACGAGGCGCGGCATACCGCGCAGATCCGCGAGATCGGCGAGACGCTCGCCTCGGCCGCGAGCGCGTAGCTCAGTCGGAAAATTCCTTCGCCAACTCGACGAACTCGCCGTCCGGCGCGAGCGCCCGATACTCGCGCCAGTGCGGGCGCGCCTCGGCCGACCGTCCGATCTTCTCCAGCGTCACGGCCAGATAGAAGTGCGCTTCGGGATACGTCGGGTTGATCGCGATCGCCTCGCGGTACGCCTGAATGGCCTCGGGGAACCGCGACAGATCGTGATGGATGTTGCCGAGATTGAAGAACGCCTCGAAGCATTCCGGATCGAGCCGGATCGCGCGCTCGTACAGCGCTTCGGCCTCGATGAGCTCGTCGCGCTCGTAGTGGATGTTCGCGAGGTTCACGATCGCCGGCACGAGCTGCGGATCGAACAGCGCCGCGCGGCGATACGCGGCCGCGGCGCCATCCAGATCCCGCGTCGGGCCATCGTCGAGCTCGGCCCCCTCGAGAAAGTACGTCGTCGCCATCGCGCGGCTGGCGGCGGCGATGGCCTGCGCGCGATCCGACGGCGGCGCGGCCGGCGCGGCGGCGGGCGCGGGCAGCGAGACGACCTTGGCCGGCGGCCGCTCGGAACGGGACTGGAAGTCCAGCGCGAGCTGGCCCTGCGCTTCGGCCGAGAGCGTGCGCAGCAGCCCCGGTAGCGCGACGCCGCGCTCGATCTCCGCGGCCGCCTGACGGACGACGTGGAGGTCGTTGAAGGAGTAACGGCCGACGACGGGGCGAAGGACGCCCCACTTCTCGAGATAGCGCAGGTGCTCGTCCTTGACGACGGGATACATCGCGCGCAGATCGCGGGCCGAGTAGTACCGCGTCCGCAGCGCGTCGAGATCGGGCAGGCCCGCTTCGCGGCAGAGATCGTCCTCCGTGAGAACGCGCGTCACGTGCGGCGGCACGTCGCCCGACTCGGCGCCGGCGACGAGCACGGTCGTCCGAGGCGTGAGGTCCGCCGAGAACGTGCCGCCGAGCCGCTCGACGATCGCGCGCACGTCGCGCTTGGAGAGCAGAGACAATTTTCCGGCCAGCGCCACCTGCTGGCCGGACAAGGGAAGCGCGCCAGAAGCCGTTACCACGCCGAGGTCAAGATGGAACGGCCGCGTCGAGGAAGTCAATCTCAAATCTGAAATCTCCGGGGTCGAATCCACTTATCATCCTGGTCATGCTCCTGGCGGCCGACATCGGCGGAACGAAGACTCTGATTGGGCTGTTCGAGCGCGGCGCCGATCGTCCGGTGTCGACGGTCACGCGCGAGTACGGCACGCGCGACTTCGAGAGCTTCGAAGAGCTGGTCGACACGTTCCTCGACGAGACCGGCGGCGAAGGCATCGAGGCGATCTGCGCCGGCATCGCGGGACCGGTGACGGGCCTCGTCGCACGCCTGACGAGCGCGCCGTGGGTCGCCGATCTCGGCGCCATCGCCAAGCGCATCGGCGGCTGTCGCGCGCGATTGATCAACGACCTCGAGGCGATGGCCTCGTCGGTGCCCGTGCTCGAGCCGGACGAGCTGCGCGTGCTGCAGGAGGGCGTGGCGCTGCCGAGCGGCAACGGCGCGATCGTCGCGGCGGGCACCGGCCTCGGCGAAGCGCTGCTGCACAACCTGCACGGCACGTTCACGCCGGCAGCGTCGGAAGGCGGGCACGCGGATTTCGCGGCGCGCACGCCGCGCGAGCTGGCGCTCGTCGAGTTCCTCACGAAGAGCCACGGCCGCGTCGAAGTCGAGGCGGTCGTGTCCGGCCGCGGCCTCGTCAACGTCTCGCGCTTCACGCACCGGCACGAGTCGCCGCGCGGCGTCTGCCGGCACATCGGTCCGGACGTCGACGGCCCGGATCTGGCGGCAGCCGTGAGCACGGCGGCGCTCGCGCACACGTGCCAGCTCTGCGTCGAAGCGTTGGACATGTTCGTCGACGCGTACGGCGCCGAGGCCGGCAACATCGCGCTGCGTTACATGGCGACGGCCGGCGTGTACATCGGCGGCGGCATCGCGCCGAAGATCCTGCCCGCGATCGAGTCCGGCACGTTCATGGACGCGTTCAGGGACAAGGAGCCGCTGACCGATCTGCTGCGGACGATTCCGGTGAAGGTGATTTTGAATCCGGCAGCGGGGTTGCTGGGTGCGGCGGTGTTGGCTGCGGAATTGTGAGAGATCGGAGGGCCGAACCTTCAGGTTCGGCCAACCGCGTCACGCGACGACTACGCCGGACCTAAAGGTCCGGCGCTCCGGACGTCGTCGCGTCCTACCGCAGCAATCGCGCGATGTCGTTGTAGATGGCCGTCACCATCAGCAGCACGATCAGCGCGGCGCCGGCCATCAGGATCCGCTCTTTCACGCGGATGCTCAAGTCGCGGCGCGCGAGGCCTTCGACGGCGAGGATCGCGATGTGGCCGCCGTCGAGCACGGGCACGGGCACGAGATTGAGCAGCCCCAGGTTCAGGCTGATCATCGCCATCAGGTTGAGCAGCGGCAGCCATCCGCTGTGCGCGGCGGTGCCCGACATCTCGGCAATCGCCACCGGCCCCATGAGCTGACGCACGGGCGTGTCGCGCGTGAACAAGCCGCGGACGGTCCGGCCGATCAGCACGGCGTTGTCCCAATTCTGCGTGGCGCTCATCTGCAACGCCTGCGCGACGGTCGGATCGATGCGGCGCGTCTCATACGCCGCGAGCGTGGCGCCGATCAGCGCCTGCCCGGCCGGCCCCTTCGGCGTCACGGGCACCACAATCTCGTCGCCGCCGCGTCGCACGCGCAAGTCCAGCCGCGTGTCGGCGCTGGACTTGATCACGGCAATCAGGGCCTGCTGGCGGCACTGCGCGAACCGCTCGACACCACCCTCGCCGTCGCACGCGTGCGCCGTGCCGCGCGCCTCTTCGCCGGCGACGCCCAGGACGACGTCCGAGGCGCGCAGGCCGGCCTGTTCGGCAGGGCTGTCCCGCCGGATGTCCATCACGACAGGATTCACGTCCGGCCAGATGCCAATCGTCCCGATCTCGTATCGACCCTGGGGGCTCGGCGTGATCGGCAGATCGAGCCGCTGGCCGTCGCGCACGACGCCGAGCGTCAGCTCGCGTCCCGCGCGCGTCGCGATCTCGAGGCCGAGATCGTCCCATGTCGGCATGGCGCGTCCGTCGACGCTCACGATGCGATCGCCGGCTCTCAGCCCGGCCTTCTCCGCCGGGCTGCCGCCGATCACGCTGCCGACCACGGCCGGCGACGAGGCGTACAGCGGCACGTCCGCGCCGCGCGACAGCACGCCCGCGAGCACGATCAGCGCGAGCAGGATGTTCATCACCGGACCGGCGACGTAGACCTGGAACCGGACCCACTTGCTCTTCGACAGGAACTCGTCCGGCGCGCCGGTGCGCGTCTCCTCGACGGTCTCGCCCGCGAGCTTCACGTAGCCGCCGAGCGGCACGGCGCTGACGCAGTACTCCGTGTCGCCGCGCGTGAACTTGACCAGCTTCGGCCCGAACCCGAGCGAGAACGTGATCACGCGCACGCCGTGCCAGCGCGCGACGAGAAAATGCCCGAGCTCGTGCACGAAGACGAGCACACCGAGCACGAAGAGAAACGACAACAGCGTCAGCATTTGATAGGGCTTAAGACGATGGTAGCGTACGGAGGGTTTCGGCCGTGAAGGCGCGGGCCCACGCGTCGGCGGCGCGGACGTCGGCCAGCGACGCCGGCGCGCCGAGGTCGTGATCGGCCGCGTCCAGCGCGCGCGCGATGGCCGTCGGAATCTGACAGAACCCGATCCGCCGCTCCAGGAACGCCTCGACGGCCAGCTCGTTGGCGGCATTCAGGACGATCGGCCAGGCGCCGCCGTGCTCCAGCGCGCGGTAGGCCAGATCGAGGCACGGGAACCGCTCACGATCGGGCGCGACGAACTCGAGCGTGCCGGCGCGAAGCAGATCCAGCGGCGGCAGCGGCGCGGCCCAGCGATCCGGATACGAGAACGCGTACTGGATCGGCAGCCGCATGTCGGTGACGCCGAGCTGCGCGAGCACGGATCCGTCGCGGAGCTCGACCATCGAGTGGACGATCGACTGCGGGTGGATGACGACGTCGATCGCCGAGGCGGGCACGTCGAACAACCAGCGCGCCTCGATCACCTCGAGACCTTTGTTCATCAGCGTCGCCGAGTCGATCGTGATCTTCCGTCCCATGCGCCACGTCGGATGGCGCAGCGCGTCCTCCGGTGTCACGCGCGCGAGCGCGCCGGTCTCGAGGCCGCGGAACGGCCCACCCGATGCGGTCAGGATCAGCCGCGTCACGTCGTGCGTGCCGCGGCCGCACAGGCACTGATGGATCGCGTTGTGCTCGCTGTCGACCGGCAGCAGCGCCACGCCGCGGCGGCGCGCCGCGTCGATCATCAGCGCGCCCGCCATCACGAGCACTTCCTTGTTCGCGAGCGCCAGCGTCTTGCCCGCCTCGATGGCCGCGAGCGCGGCATCGAGCCCGGCCGTGCCGGACGAGGCGCAGAGGACGATATCGACGTCGGGATGCGTGGCGGCGGCGACGAGGCCATCTGGCCCGGCACGCAGGACCGTCGTGCCGCTGCCGTCGAGCCGCGCGACGAGATCGGCGCGCGCGGCTTCGCTCGCCACGCCCACGACGCGCGGCCGGTACCGTGCCGCCTGCTCGGCGAGCAGCGCGACGTTCTCACCTGCCGCGAGCGCGACGACCTGCAGCCGATCGGCGTGCGCATCGACGACGGCGAGCGCGCTCTGCCCGATCGATCCCGTCGACCCGAGAATCGCGAGCCGCTTCACGCGAGATACCTCAGCACGACGTAGAAGACGGGCGCGGCGAACAAGTGGCTGTCGATGCGATCGAGCACGCCGCCGTGGCCGGGAATCAGCGCGGAGCTGTCCTTGACGCCCGCGCTGCGCTTGATCAGCGACTCGAACAGATCGCCGGCGATGCCGAACAGCGCGAGGCCGAGCGCCAGCACAGCGGCCATCGCCATGCTCAGGCCAGGCAGCCATATGCGGCCGAGCGCGAGCCCCGCGATCGCCGCAATGACGACGCCGCCGACCGCACCCTCGACGGTCTTGGCCGGGCTCACGGCCGGCGCGAGCTTGCGGCGGCCGAACGCGCGTCCCGTGTAGTACTGCGCCGTGTCGCTCGCCGCGATGACGGCAATCAGCCACGTCGTCGCCGACGGGCCGGCGGCCGCCTGCACGGATGCGATTGCGCCGAGCGGGAGGCCGACGTACAGAGGCGCGAGCACCATCACGGCCGCGCGTGTGATCGTCGCGGGCTGCGGCGATCCGATCGCCAGCGCGAGCACGCCGACGGCAATCACCAGCGCGCAGAGCACGGTCGTCAGCACGTCACGACTGGGATCCATCGCCGCGATCGCGCTCGACGAGGCGACGAACGCCAGGGCGAGGATCGCGGACGCCGCGGCGACGAACGGGACGGGGACGTCCGCGCCGATGCGGCCGCTGATGACAGCCAGCTCGCCTCCAGCGAACGCGGCTGCGATCGCGGCGAGGCACGCGGTGGCCCAGAACGGCAGCAGCCAGATGGTGGCGGCGAGCCCCGCGACGAGCACGGCTGCCGACGCAACGCGACGCATGAGTGATGAGTGGATCGGCTAGCGGTTTCCGGCGCCAACCGCTGGCGCCGTGATGGCGCCGTAGCGGCGATCGCGCTTCTGATAGTCGACGATGGCTTCGAGGAGATCGCGCGCGCGGAAGTCGGGCCACAGCGCTTCGGTGACCCAGATCTCCGCGTACGCGATCTGCCACAGGAGGAAGTTGCTCACGCGCATCTCGCCGCTCGTGCGGATCAGCAGATCCGGATCGGGCTGGCCCGCGGTGTACAGGAACGACTCGAACGTCGCTTCGTCCAGATCGTCGGGGCTCACGCGCGCGCGAATCGCGCGCCGCGCGGCGTCGACGATCTCGGCGCGGCCGCCGTAGCTCAGCGCGATGTTGAACAGCATGCCCGTGTTGCTCGCGGTGCGCGCCGCCGCCTGCTCGAGCTCGGACTGGATCTCGCGACCGAGCCGATCGGCCTGGCCGATCACGTTGAAGCGGATGTTGTTCTTGAGCAGCGTGTTGAGCTCGAGCCGCAGATAGTGGCGCAGCAGGCCCATCAGCGCGGAGATCTCGGTGTCCGGCCGCTTCCAGTTCTCGACCGAGAACGCGTAGAGCGTGAGGACGGAGATACCGAGCCGCGCGGACGTCTCGACCGTCGATCGCACCGCGTCGATGCCCGCGCGATGGCCTTCGACGCGCGGCAGGTGCCGCGTCGCCGCCCATCGCCCGTTGCCGTCCATGATGATCGCCACGTGCCGCGGCAGCCGCGCGAAATCGATCCGGCGCGCCAACAGCTCCTCCGGAGATCCGGGAGATACCGCCGCCAGCAGGTCCGGAAGAGCCATGACAGGCCAAATCTTACCATCGGG
>CAZNMF010000436.1:0-5083 GCA_964573795.1 uncultured Solibacteraceae bacterium | reverse complement strand
GTATTGCTGCCGCAACTCCGCCACAATCTGCTGTGCCGCGCGGCCCGACTCCTGCGGGCCGACGCCGGCGTAAATCTCTCCACCCGTCCAATGCGCCAGATTGGCGAGCGGGCCCTCGAACAGCCGCGCGTAGGCGGCCTCATCCATCGGCGTCTTGCCGTCGCGATCGAACGGCGAGATGACGATGACGATGTAGACGGGCACGTCGATGCTGCTCGCGATGCCGGACACTTCCGCCGGCGTCAGACGGCTCGCGTTGTCGGCGCCGTCGGTCAGCGCGACGACCGCGCGTCGCGATCCGCCGCGCGCGGCGAGCAGCCGGCCGGTCTCCGCAATCGCGTCGAAGAGCGACGTCGCGCCGAAGGGCCGGCTGATGCCGTCGAACTGCGCGAGGATGTCGCCGGGCGCGGGCGCCAGCGGCTGCAGCGCACGGAACTGCTTGTCGAACACGAACAGCCCCGCCGAGTCGACGCCCGGCTGCAGCAGATCGAGCAGTTGCCGCACGTTCTCGCGCGCGACCTGCCGCCGCGCGGCCACGTCCATGCTGCCGCTGAAGTCGACGAGCAGGCCGAGGCTTACTGGCGTGGGATCCGATCGCATCTCGACGATGGGCCGGAGCTGGCCGCTGTCGTAGAGTTGGAAGTCGCTGGTCTTGAGGTTGGTCACCGGCCGCCCTCGGCCCGTTCGCACGGTCGCCGAGAGGGTGACGCGGTCGACGGACGCCCGAAACGTGGGCCGCAGGTCCTGAGCGGCCAGCAGCACCGGCATCGCGGCGCCGCACACGAGCAAGAGGGAGAGGCCTCGTCGCACGACGGGCCATACTTCAACTTCCTTGCCAACCTGCCGACGGGGCGAAATGCTCAGGATTCTTTCGAATTCTGGTGAGCGTCGAGTGGGCTGTGTAAGAGTTACTTGACGCTCGACGATGAAAGATTGACGCAGTGGGGGAGCCATGAAGCGCGCAGCAGTCCTGATCGCCTTGGCGTTGGCGACGATGGGACAGACGAAAGTCGCCGATCCGGTGGCCCAGGCCCGGCAGCTCTACAACGAGCAGAAGTACGACGAGGCCATCCGCCTTGCCGGCGCGGCGCAGGCGATCCCGACGTTCGCCTCGGCCGCGTCGCTCGTCGTCGCGCGCGCCCACCTCGAGCGCTTCCGGCAGTCGTCGGATGCCGCCGATCTCGCCGCCGCGCGCACTGCGCTGAAGGCCGTCGTCGCCGACGCGCTCGCGCCGCGCGATCGCGTCGAGCTGCTCGTCGCGCTCGGCGAGTCGATCTATCTCGACGATCAGTACGCGCTCGACGATCGCTACAGCGCGGCCGCCGAGCAGTTCGAGGTCGCGCTGGCGCACGCGGACCTGCTCGATCGCCCCAGCCGCGATCTGCTGTTCGACTGGTGGGCCGGCGCACTCGATCGGCAGGCGCAGCAGGACGCCGAGGGCGCGCGCCGCACGGTGTACGCGCGGATCCTCGCGGGCGCAGAGCGTGAGCTGGCGCACGACGATGGCGCGGCGGCGGCGTCGTACTGGCTGGCATCCGCCGCGCGCGGCGTCGACGATCTGCCTCGCGCGCTCGGCGCCGCGGCGGCCGGCTGGATGCGCGCGGCGACGCTCGGTCCGCGCGGCGAAGCGCTGCGCGTCGATCTCGATCGCCTCGTGCGTCAGGTGATCCTTCCCGAGCGCGCGCGCGAGCTGTCGATCGGCGCGGATCCGCGGCCGACCCTCGCGTTGCTCGAAGGTCAGTGGCAGGAGTTCACGGACAAGTGGGCGGCGGGGGGGAAGTAGGCTTGGGGCTTGGGACCTGGGGCTTGGGGAATGGAGGGCGCGTCCTACCCCCGCACCAACTGTCGCGCGAGATCTGATGCCTTCGTCGCGAGCAGCTCGGCGTAGACGTAATTCTTCAGCTTGACCCAGTTGTTGGCCTGGCGGATGTAGCTCTGCGCCGCGTCGTACTGGGCGCGCGCGTTGGTGCCGAGGTCGCGGTAGTTGACGCCGCGCAGCGTCGCTTCGGCGCTCGCGAGCATCCCCTTGATTTTCTCTTCAATCGCGGCCGTCTGCGGCGTCGTCTGCAGCACGGTCGCCGGCGCGGCCGAGTCGGCCGCCGGCGCGGCCGCCGGAGGCGCCGATGCCGTTGTCGACGGACGCGTCGCGGTCTCGCGCGGACGCGTGGGCGCAGGCGGCGGCGCGGGCGTCGACGCAGGCTCGGGCGCTTCGGGCTCCGGTTCCGGCAACTCGACGGGAATCAGCAGACGCGCGGGCGGCGGCGGCATGTCGAGCGCCGCCACCGGCATCGGCGTCTTTGCCTGCATGCGTCCGCACGCCGCGGCGGCCGCAAGGAGACCGAGCAGTACGAGACGACGCGCGTGGAGAGGCACTCCCGGCATTATGACGCAGAAATCGAGCGCATCGAGCCTGGCGTGACGTCGTCGTGCAAGCCGAGAATGCCCGGTAGCGAGCGCCGCGCGCCGGCCGGCGCTTCGCGCAGCAGCACGCGGAACGTCGTGCCGCGCCCCGGCGCCGATTGCACTTCGATCTCGCCGTCGTGCAACTGGATCGTGCGATAGACGAGCGACAGGCCGATGCCGCTGCCGTGCTCCTTGGTCGTGAAGTACAGATCGAAGATCCGCGCGAGGTGCTCGGGCGCGATGCCGACGCCGGTGTCCTCGAAGACGATCGCGATCTGGTGCGACGGCGTGCGCGTGGCGGCGATGCGCAGCCGCCCGCCGTTCGGCATCGCCTGGCACGCGTTGAGCGCCAGGTTGAGGAACGCCTGCTGCAGCAGGCCGGAGTCGGCGCTGGCCGGCGGCAGGTCGGCCGCGAACTCGAGCCGCACTTCGATGTTGTGCTTGCTCGCCTCGGCCGAGACGATCGGCATCATCTGCTCGATGAGCGGCGGGATGTCGACCGGCTGCAACTGGAGCTCTTCCGGCCGCGTGAACTTGAGGAAGCCCTGGACGACCTCGTCGAGCCGGCGCACCTGCGCGGCGATCACCGCGACGTGCTCGAGCGCGTCGGCCTGCTCGCTGAGCTGCATCTTCAGCAGCTCGAGATGGATCATCGTCGCGTTCAGCGGGTTCTTCACTTCGTGCGCGATGCCGGCCGACAGCCGGCTGAGCGCGGCGAGCTTGCGCGAGTAGCTGAGCGTCGATTCGACCTGGCTCAGATACGTCAGGTTGCGCGCGACCAGCATGACGCCGAGCAGATCGCCGTCCGCGTCCTCGACGGGGTGCGCGGCGACCAGCCGCTGTCCGCCGCCGGGCACCTGCACGTTGGCCGGCTGCAGCGACGCGCGCGTCGACAGCGCGGACTCGACGGCGATGCGATACGGGTGTTCGGGCGGCAGCAGCTGATCGATCGGGCCCGACTCCGCGTTGAGCACGGGCTGCATTGCGGGATTGGCGAAGAGCAGCATGCCGGCGGGGCTGAAGAGGGCGACCGCGTCCTCGAGGTTGTCGACGACCGACTCGAGCGTCGCGCGCTGCCCCTCGAGCTCTTCGCGATCGGCGGCGAGCCGCGCGCTGACGGCCTTGAACGAGTCGCCGAGATCGGCCAGCTCCGCGTCCTCCGGCAGATCGACCTTGACGTCCAGCTCGCCGCGGCCGAGCCGCGCCAGGCCCGTGCGGATCATGTGGATCGGCCGCAGCGTCAGCTGCGCCAGCAGCATCGCGACGAACACCGCGAGCGCGATCGCGATCGCCGCCGTGATGAGCGGCGTCCGCATCTGCTTCTCGAGCTTGTCGCGGATCAGCAGCGTCGAGATGCGGACGCGGATCGTCGCGAACTCCCGCGGCGGGTTGCCGAGGAGCAGCGGCGGCTTCTTGCGGTACTCGTACTCCTTGCCGCCGGGCGTGTAGATCGCGCGCGCCTGCGCGATCGGGCCGGCCTCGAGCAGCGTCTCGATGTCCTCGGCGGGCTCGGTGACGTAGCTGCCGTTCTGTCCGGGATCGCTGTGCAGGATGATCTTGCCGTCGCGGCCGACGATGGCGGCCCAGAGCACGTTCTTCTCGAACATGCTCGCCTCGACCATCGACTGCAGGCCGGAATCGGCCGCGAGCAGCGCCTGGACGCGCGACTCGAGCGGCTCGTCGGTCTCGACGTCGGTCGTGCTCGCGGCGTTGGCCGCGACCAGCGTGCGGTGCTGGATCATGTTCGCGACCAGGTCGGCGCGCTCCTTCGTCTCGCCCAGCCAGATCGTGATGAGCGACGAGGCGTACCACAGGCTGACGAGAATCACCGCCAGCCCGACGATGACGGTGACGGCGGCGACCTGTTTGGTCTTGAGGCTGAACGGCATGATGACGCCGCTACGATTCGGCGGCGGCTTCGCCTTTCATGCGATTGAGCTTGTTGTGCAGCGTCTTCAGGCTGATGCCGAGCATCTCGGCGGCGCGCGTCTTGTTGCCGCCGGTGTGCGCGAGCGTGACCTCGATCAGCCGCCGCTCGGCCTCGTCGACGGTGATGCCCGCCGCGAGCGTCGTGCCCGCGCCGGCCTGCGGCGGCGGCGCGGCGATGGCCGCGAGCGCCGGCAGATCGTCGGGCTCGATCATGTCGCCGCGCGCGACGATCGTCGCGCGCTCGATCACGTTCCGCAGCTCGCGCACGTTGCCCGGCCAGTGGTACTGCTCGAGCGCCTGCATCGCGCGATCGGACACGCCGGCGACCGTGCGTCCGTTGCGCGCGCTGAACTCCCTGACGAACGCCTGCGCGAGCAGCGGGATGTCCTCCTTGCGATCGCGCAGCGGCGGGAGCTGGATCGCGAAGACGTTGAGCCGGTAGAAGAGATCCTCGCGCAGCTTGCCCTGGCGCACGGCCTCGGGCGGATCGATGTTCGTCGCGGCGACGACGCGGATGTCGACGGATTGCTCGCGCTGGCCGCCGAGCGTGCGGAACGAGCGCTCCTGCAGCACGCGCAGCAGCTTCGCCTGCGTCGCGGGCGTCATCTCGGCGATCTCGTCGAGGAACAGCGTGCCGCGGTTGGCCAGCTCGAACGCGCCCTGCCGCCGGGCGAACGCGCCCGTGAACGCGCCCTTCTCGTGGCCGAAGAGCTCGGACTCGAGCAGCGTGTCGGGAATCGCCGCGCAGTTG
>CAZNMF010000435.1:0-6503 GCA_964573795.1 uncultured Solibacteraceae bacterium | reverse complement strand
TGACCGCGGCCATCGAGGCCTTCGCGCACGTCGGCACGATGGCTGGCGCGATGGCGGTCTACACGGACTCGACGTACGTCATCAAAGGCATCAAGGAGTGGATCTGGAACTGGCGCCGCCGTGGCTGGAAGACGGCGGAAGGCGCGGACGTCCAGAATCAGGATCTCTGGCGCGAGCTCGACGCGCGCGTGTCGGCGCGTCCGCGCGGCAGCGTCACCTGGCACTACGTGCGCGGCCACGCGGGCATTCCGGGCAACGAGCGCGTCGACGCGATTGCGGACGGCCTCGCGCGCGGCGTGGCCATCGATCTCTACGACGGCCCGCTCACCCGCTATGCGGTGCCGATTTTCGATGTCCCCGATGACACGGCCCCGCCACCATCCGCCAGCCGCACACGATCGACGAAGGCCGCCGCGCATTCGTACGTCAGCCTGGTCGACGGCAAGCCCATGCGGCACGCGACGTGGGCCGAGTGCGAGCGCCGGGTGAAGGGACGATCCGGCGCGCGCTTCAAGAAGGCCGTAAGCGCGGCCGACGAACAGGCCATCCTCCGCGAGTGGAAGGTGGCTCCGTCGGATCTGCCATGACGCAGGACCAGGTGGACCGCCGGCTCGCGCCGCGCGCGCCCTTCTCCTTGACAAACTAGGAGGCAGTGCGAGACATTCCTAGATGAGTTAGGAGACTCGCATGCGCAAGACCGCCGATCTGCTCCCGGGCACGCTCGACCTGCTGATCCTCAAGGCCGTCTCGCTGAAGCCGCTGCACGGCGCCGCGACCGCGGCGGCCCTCGGGACGACGCCCGACGAGGTGTGACATGTGGGCACGCCTGCGATCGTTCGTCACGGCCCTCTTCCACCGGCGCCGGTTCGAGCACGATCTCTCCGACGAGCTGCGCTTCCACCTCGACGCTTACGCTGCCGATCTCGTGCGCGACGGCGTCCCGCGGAACGAAGCCGTCCGCCGTGCGCGCCGCGAGTTCGGTCGCGTCGACGACGTGACGGTCGAGTGCCGGCAGTCGCGCGGCCTCCGCTTCGCGGACGCCGGCCGGCAGCACGTGCGTTACGCGTTTCGGCGTCTGCGGACGTCGCCCGGCTTCACGGTGACGGCGCTGGCGACGCTCGCCATCTGCCTCGGCGCGCATCTCACGATCTTCGCGGCCGTCGACGCCGTGCTGCTCCGGCCGCTTCCCTTTCCGCAGGCGGATCGCCTCGTCACGATCTACAACACGTACCCGCGCGCCGGCGTGCCGGACGACGGCGCCTCCGTGGCGAATTACTACGAGCGCCGCGGCCACATCGCCGCGTTCAGCGCGCTCGCGCTCTATCGCACCGACGCCATCGTCGCCGGCGACACGGGCTCGACGGAACGCGAGCTCGTCACGCGCGTCACACCGGATTTCTTCGAGACGCTCGGCGTCCGCCTCGCGCTCGGCCGATCGTTCACCGACGCCGAGACGACGTACGAGAGCCGCCCCGTTGCAATCCTGACGGATGCCTACTGGCGCGAGCGCTTCGACGCCGATCCGCACGTCCTCGGCCGCACGCTGCGCGCCGACGGCGTGGCGCTGACGATCGTCGGCGTGCTGCCGCGCGGGTTCGAGCTCCTGTCGTCGAAGTCGCGCATCTACCTGCCGTTGCTGTCGGCCGCCGACGACCGCCGATCCGATCGACGGCATTGGGGCAGCTCGTCGCGCATGATCGCGCGGCTTGCGCCCGGCGTCACGCTCGCGTCCGCCCAGTCACAGATCGACGCGCACAACGCGACGATGGAGCTGGCGGACCCGAAAGCGCAACTCATGGCCGACGCCGGGTTTCGCTCCATCGTCACGCCGTTGCACGCCGCGTACGTCGCGGCGCTTCGTCCGGCGCTGCTGCTCGTCGAGACCGGCGTGCTGCTGCTCGTGGCGATTGGCGCGGTCAACGTCGCGAATCTCCTGCTGATTCGCGCGGGGCGCCGATCGAAGGAGCTGGCGGTGCGGCAGGCGCTCGGCGCGAGCCGGCGACAGATCGTCGCCGAGGTTCTCGTCGAGACGACGATGCTGGCGGTCGCGGGCGGCGTGCTCGGGCTGGCCGTCGGAGCCGGCGGCATCCGCCTCGTCGCAGCGTTCGGCGCGAGCCGCCTCCCGCTCGGCGCACGTATCGTTTTCGACTCGCGCACGGCGGCGATCACGCTGATCGAAGCGGCGCTGCTGGGCTTGGTGATGGCCGCGCCCGTTCTCTGGCACGCGCTTCGTGCGCACATGATGGGCGCGCTGGCCGCCGAGTCGCGCACGAGCACGTCGGGACGCGCGGCGAATCGTCTACGTCACGCGTTTCTCGTAGCGCAGACGGCGCTCGCATTCACGCTGCTCTTCAGCGCGGGCTTGCTCGGCCTCAGCCTGAAACAGATCATGGCCGTCCAGGCGGGCTTTCAGACCGATCGCGTGCTCACCGGACAGGTGACGCTGCCCTATCGGATCTACGACAACGCGCGACGGCTCACGTTCATCGACCGGCTCGTCACCTCGCTTCAGCGCGAGCCTGGCGTCGTGGCCACGGGCATCTCGACGAACGTGCCGCTCAGCGGCAACGCGAACAGAAGCTCGGCGACGGTCGTCGGCTTCACGCCACAGCCGGGCGAGGCGCCGCACGGCGTGTACTCGTACGGTGTGGGCGCCGACTACTTCAAGGCGCTCGGCCTCACGATGCTGGACGGGCGCGCGCTCTCGTCGAACGATGCGCGGCGCAACGTCGCGGTGGTCGACGAGGATTTCGCGAAACGGTACTGGCCGGACGGGCGCGCGATCGGACAGCGACTCTTTCGTGGCGCGGTCACTGCCGGACGTCTCGAAGATGCCTTCACCGTCGTCGGCGTCGTGGCGCCGGTCAAGCAGGCGGCGCTGTCCGAAGACGACCACCTTGGAGCCGTCTACTATCCGTACAACGACTCGTTCGACAGCTCGATCTACATCGTCGTGCGTACGACGATGGCGCCGGAGGCGCTGACGGCCGCGCTGGGGAGAGTCGTGCGCGCAATCGATCCCGAGCTGCCGGTCAACAACGTGCGATCGATGGACGCGCGCGTCACGGACAGCCTCGTCACGCGGCGCTCGCCTGCTGTGCTCGCGGCGATCTTCGCGGGCATCGCACTGCTGCTGACCGCGATCGGCACGTACGGCGTGTTGAGCTACGCCGTCGCGCAGCGCCGTCGCGAGATCGGGGTGCGCATGGCGCTCGGCGCGACGCCGGTGCAAGTCTGCACGCAGTTTGGCGCGTACGGCATGCGTCTGCTCGCGATCGGATCGCTCGTGGGCGTCGCAGGAAGCTGGCTATCCGGCAAAGCGATGCAGGCGTTGCTGTTCCACACGCCGCCGCTGCCGATCGGCGTCATCGCGCTCGTCGCCGCGACGATGGGCGTCGTGTGCCTCGCGGCATGCCTGGCGCCGTCGCTCCGCGCCGCGCGCGTATCGCCGACCGAGGTGCTGGCGGAGAGCTAGAAGAAATCCGTAGCGCCTACTGCCCGGCGAGCACCGTACCGGGTGGCGCGGGTAGCGCCGCATCGAGCACACGCGTCGGCGACACGGGCACGTAGGACGGGACGCGTCGTGGATCCCAATGGTCCGCATCGCCGAGCACGCGTGTCACGGTCAGCGCCGATGCCTGCTTCGCTGAGAGACGCCGCGCCCACGGCACGCGCGCGGTCATATTGCCGCTGGCGCCGCGACTGCCGAACTCCTCGTAGCGTACGGTGCGCTCGCGCTCGGGGTGATCCCAGTTGTGCCAGCCTTCGGCGCGCACGACGTCGCTCATCTCCGTGCGCAGCCACGTCACTTGCGCAAAGCCGCGCCATGGACGTCCAAGGAACGTGTGAACGCCCGGCTCACCCGTGATGCGGCCGTCCGTGAAGACGAAGCCATATCGCTGCTCTGGCGGCGTCGACGCGGCGGTCAGATAGCCATCGCGCCATGCGTGCAGCCAGCATCGCTCGAAGAACGCCGTCGCGCCGCCGAAGATGACGTCGACGTGACCCGCGATGAGCGTGTCTTCGAAATATTGCCGGCCGCGATCGAGGAACAGCGTGTCCTGCCAGCCGAGCAGGCGGCTGTTCCGCACGACGAGCCGATCGCCGTCGACGCGGAGCGCAAGCGCTTGCGATCCCGGGCCGGCGTCATTGACGATCGTCAGGTTCTCGATCGCAAAGTCGTCGGCGTCGATGGTGACCGTCGGCGTCCGGTACGTGCCGATGGGCAGACCGTCAGGACCGACATCGGAAGCTTTCAGATCGAACGCGACCGTCGTCGTGACGGGATCCTGCCCGACGAGCGACACGAAGCGCTTCTCACGCTGCACGTAGATCCGCTCGCGATACACGCCAGGCTTGACGAGAATCACCCACCGGCGATCGGCGCTGGTCGACTGAGGTACGGCATCGATCGCCGCCTGCACGGTGCGGAACGTCCCCGAGCCATTGGCGTCGACGATCGCATCTGGCGGATGCGCCGGAGCGACCTGCGGGCCCGCATCGACGGCCGCTCCACGAGTCGAGACGATGGCGACGCTTGCGGCGAACACGACGGCGGCGAGGGTCCGCACGCGCCAATTGTCATCGCGTCACGCCTCGAGGGCAAATGGCGGTGATGAGCGGCCGTTCACGCGTGGCGTTGCAGATATCGCAACGTCAGCGCGCGCGACATTGAAGTTTCTGCAATATCGAAACGCGCCGCAAACGAGTTTCCGTGCGTACTACGCGGCATACGGTTTGCCTTTTCCGTCGTCGCCCGGACGATGTATCGTCGTCCGGCGGTCGCGGGGGGAGACATGTCTGAAGAACGGTTCGGGCGCATCGAGGGACAGCTGGACCAACTGACGCAGGAGATGCGCGAGTTCAAGTCGGACGTCAGTCGGCAGTTCGTCGAGGTCAAAGAAGACGTCAGGCAGCAAATCGCCGAAGTCAAAGAAGACGTACGGCAGCAGATCGCTGAGGTCAAAGAGGACGTCAGACAGCAGATCGCTGAGGTCAAAGAGGACGTCAGGCAGCAGATCGCCGAGGTCAAGGAGGACGTGACGCGGCAGATCGTCGAGGTCAAGGAAGACGTCAAACGCCAGATCGTCGAGGTCAGAGACGACTTCGGCCGGCAGATGCGCGTCATGTACGAGGACCTCAGCGGTCAGATGCGCGTGCTGCACGAGGATCTGGTCGATCGAATCGCGGCGATTCCGGGCCACACCGGCCCGACGCGCGGCGAGTTCGACGATTACAAAGAGACGACCGACCGCCGGCTGTCGCCGCTCGAGCTGGCCATCCGCCAGCACAGCGCCGACATCAAGATGTTGAAGTCGTCGCACGGCTGACGGGCCTCGCGCGCCTCGCACTCGTCGTCGCGCGCCGGCGCGACGACCGTTCCCCTACTTCGCGATCGAGATGACGATGCGGCGATAGGATGTCAGCGACGGCGACCCGTTGTCCTCCACGGCGAGGATGACGTGGGCCGTGCCCGGCGTGCCGGCGATCACCGTCGCGCGCGGCGTGCGCGCGTTGCGGACGACGATCCGCGCCGGCGGCTCCTTGGCGCCGCCGGGCGAGGCGGATGGGATGCCGCCCTCTTCGAGCGTGCCGCCTCCACCGATCTGTACGGCCGGCCCCGTCGACACCGGCTTCGTCGGAATGCCCGTGCCGGCCTCCGGATAAAAGAGCCACGTGTAGGTGAGCGCGTTGCCGTCAGGATCCTTCGTGCCGGCAGCATCGAGCGTGATGGGCGTGCCGATCGTCGCATTCACCAGCACCGGCGCTTTGCCCGACTGCCCATTCACGACAACGAGCGGATTGTGGTTCGCGTGCGCGACGTCCTTGATCGTCCAGTCCATGCGCGCCGCGAAATCGCGCTGGAACGCGGTCCGCCAGCGCCAGATCGTCGCCTGATCGGAGGTGTGCGGCTTGCCGTCGACGCCGACGACGGTGTCGCGCGAGCTGTCCTTGCCTGGATACGAGTCGCCGCCCTGCGTCCAGAACGGACGCGTCTCGCCGGAGAACGTGCGCCAGACGTAGCGTCCGCCCCAGCCGCCGTACGTCGGGCTCATCGCGCTGTCGAGGCCGTTGTCGATCAAGCCGAGGAACGACGGCGTGTCGCCCTCGTGAATGCAGCACGGATAGATGTAGACCTTGCCGAGCGGTCCCTTGCTGCGGATGTTGGCGTCGACCCACGCATCGGTGAACGTCGTGAAATCCGCGCCGTCCGCATTGCGATAGAAGCGATCGCCGCTGATGCCCGTCCACGTCGCGAGATAGTACTGATCGCCGTCGATCGACGACGGCATCGCGATGTAGTGGAGGCGCGGAAATTCACGCCGAATCCACGGGCCGGCATCGTCCTGATCGGAGATCGCGTAGACGCGCAGCTTCGCGACGAATGTCTGGAGTTGCTCGGGCGTGCGCGTCGCGCGCACGTGGAGCAAGGCCTGCGCGAGCGTGTTCGTCCCGCCCCATGCGAGTACCCACAGCGGGCGCGGATCGTCTTTGTCGGCGGC
>CAZNMF010000434.1:0-3770 GCA_964573795.1 uncultured Solibacteraceae bacterium | reverse complement strand
TCTTTGCCGTGCGCGCCGACCGTCCGTATCGCACGATCGAGGACTTGCGCGGACGGTCCATCGCGTTCGGTGCAAAGGGATCGGGCCTCGTGATCCTCGCGCGCTACGTGCTCGACGGCCTTGGCCTCGACATGAATCGCGACTTCACGCCCGTGCTGCTGGATCGAGCTGGCGACGGCCCTGCGATGGTGCGCGATGGACGCGTCGCCGCGTTGTGGGGCGGCGGCGCGGGCTGGCCCGGCTTCACCGACTTGATGAGCGGGCCGGGCGGCGCGCGCTTGATCGCGCCATCAGCGAACGAGATCCAGCGCATCGTCGCCGCGCATCCGTTCCTGAAGCCGTTGACGCTGCCCGCCGGCGCGTATCCGGGCCAGACGCAGCCGATCGCGTCAGTCGGATCGTGGAGTCTGATCCTGACGCGCCCGACGCTGCCGGACGACGTCGCGTACCGGCTCGCCCGCGCGCTGCACGAGAGCGAGCGCGCACTGGCCGCGCAACTGCCGCAGGCGCGCGAGACGACGGCCGCTAATACGCTGGCGGCCGTGCGCGCGGATCGGATTCATCCAGGCGTGCTGACGTACTTCCGCGAGATCGGCCTGCGGCCGTAGGGCGCTTTTCGGAGGGGCGGACCTTCAGGTCCGCCCGAGGCGCCGAACCTGAAGGTTCGGCCCTCCGACAAACATCGCCCCAAGCCCCAAGCCCTGTCCCCCCGCCCACGTCCGCGATAAGCTCGACGGTCACCATGGTCGATCCGGCCTATCCAGCGGCGCGTGCGATTGCGGATCGCGTCCAGGCGCACTTTCGCCGGCATCTGCTGGCCGCTCGCGAGCAGGGGCGGACGGGTCTGGCGCCGGAGCCGGACGCGGCGAGCGTTGAGGCGATCATCGACGCCGGCTTCTGGGCGAGTCTGCGGCGCGAAGAAGGTCTGCTGCCGAAGATCTCGCTGGCGTTCGCGCCGCCGGAGCTGACGGTGCAGCCGCTGACGTTCGAGCGTCCGCTGGCGCTGTCGCCGGCCGCGCTGGCGCGTCTGGCGCCTGCCGTCGAGCGGCCCGGCATCCATCTCGGCGTGTGGCGCGATCCGGAAGGCGAGTTCCGCATCTGGGGCACGACGCGGCAGCTTCCGGTCTACTGCTTCGTGCTCGAGGTCGTCGCGTCCGGCCTGCTCGTCGTCAAGCATCGCAGCGACACGTTCGGCAAGTTCGTCAACGTCGCCGTGCTCGAGGGCGATCAGATCAAGATCGTCGACGAAGCGCACGCGCGTGTGCCGGATTGCCCCGGCGTCGTCGCGTCGCTGCTGGGTGTCGAGGTGCCGGGCCTGCGGGGCGACAGCGTGAACGTGCTCGTGCAGATTGCCGCGTCCATGCGCGCGCACGGCCGCGGCGGCGCGCTGCTGATGGTGCCGTCGAGCAACACGACGTGGCTCGAGTCGATCGTCCATCCCGTCCTGTACTCGGTCGCGCCGTTCTTCTCGGAGCTCTCGCTGCTGATGGCCGGCGTGAGCGCCGAGTCCGACAGCCACGAATGGCAGCAGAACCTGCGGCGCGCGGTCGACGCGCTGGCCGGGCTGACCGCGGTCGACGGCGCGACGCTGATGACCGATCGCTACGAGCTGATCGCGTTCGGGACGAAGATCGCGCGCCGGCGCGGCAGCGCGCAGGTGGAGCGCATGCTGGTGACCGAGCCGGTGGAGGGCAGCGCGCCGGCGACCGTCAATCCCTATCAGCTTGGCGGGACGCGGCATCTGTCCGCGGCACAGTTCGTCCACGACCAGCGCGACGCCACGGCGCTCGTCGCGTCGCAGGACGGCCGTTTCACGATCTTCAAGTGGTCGTCGTGCGACGAGCTCGTGCATGCGCATCGCGTCGAGGCCTTGTTGCTCTAAGACAGCCGACGCCGTTTTGTGGGAGGATTTCGCACACGATGGAGTTCAGACAACTTGGCGGCTCGGGCCTCATGGTGCCCGTGCTCAGCTTCGGAACGGCCACCTTCGGCGGCAGCAACGACTTCTTCAAGGCCTGGGCCGGCACCGACCATGGCGGCGCGCAGCGGCTCGTCGACATCGCGATGGACGCGGGCGTCGTCATGTTCGACACCGCGGACGTGTACTCGACGGGGCTCGCGGAAGAGATCCTCGGACGCGCGCTCGCGGGACGGCGCGACAAGGTCCTGATCTCCACCAAGGGCACCTTCCGGATGGGCCCGGGGCCGAACGACATCGGATCGTCGCGCCAGCATCTGATCGCCGCTTGTGAGGCGAGCCTGCGGCGGCTCGGCACCGACTACATCGATCTCTACCAGCTCCACGGCTTCGACGCCGTGACGCCAATCGAAGAGACCGTGCGCGCGCTCGACGATCTCGTGCGCGCCGGAAAAGTGCGCTACACGGGCTGCTCGAACTTCTCCGGCTGGCAGCTCATGAAATCGCTGGCCGTCGCCGATCGCTACGGCTGGCCGCGCCACGTCGCGCACCAGGCCTACTATTCGCTCGTCGGCCGCGAGTACGAGTGGGAGCTGATGCCGCTCGCGCAAGCCGAGCGCGTCGGCACGGTCGTGTGGAGCCCGCTCGGCTGGGGACGGCTCACCGGCAAGCTGCGGCGCAATCAGCCGCTGCCCGAGGTCAGCCGGCTGCCGGGCACGATCCACGCCGCGCCGCCTGTCGACGACGAGCGGCTCTACCGCGTCGTCGATGCGATCGACGCGATCGCGGCCGAGACGGGCAAGACGGTCACGCAGATCGCGATCAATTGGCTGTTGCAGCGACCGACCGTGTCGACGATCATTCTCGGCGCACGCGACGAACGGCAGCTCCAGGAGAACCTCGGCGCGATCGGCTGGAGCCTGACGCCGGCGCAGATCGCCGCGCTCGACGAAGCCAGCGCCGTCACGCCGATCTATCCCTACTGGCACCAGCGCGGGACGATGGGCAGCCGGAACCCGAAGGTGATCTAGAAATTTCGAACTTCGAACTTCGAAGTTCGAACTTCCAACGAGCCTATGTCGATCATCAAACGCGCGCTCGGCAATCAGCAGGCGGGACTCGTCCTGGTCATCGTGGGGCTGGGCGTGCTGCTCGCGCTCACGGCCGGCAGCCACGTCGACCAGCAGACCGGCCGCGTCGTCAACAACTTCTACAACCTGCACACGCTGCTGCAGACCGCGACCGACGCGAGCTTCTTCGCGATCATGGCGGTCGGCGCGACGGTCGTGATCATCTCAGGCGGCATCGATCTGTCGGTGGGATCGATCTACGCGCTGGCGGGCGTCGCATCGGCGATGGTGCTGCGATCGTCGGCGCCGGAGAGCGGCGTCGGCGTCGTGCTGATCGCGATCGCCGTGTCGATGGCCATCGGGCTCGTGTGCGGCGTGCTCAACGGCGTGATGGTGGTCGGCCTGCGCGTGCACCCGTTCATCATCACGCTGGGCACGATGTGGATCGTGCGCGGCGTGGCGTTCGTCGCGAGCCGCGCGGAGAGCATCCTCGTGCCGCCTGCGCTGACCGCGGTCGCCAAGGCGTCGCTCGGCATGGCGGAGTCCGTCTATCCGGTCCCGCTGCTGATCATGCTGGCGGTCATGGGGATCGGCAGCGTCTATCTCACGCGCACGGTCATGGGCCGTCACGTGTTCGCGATCGGCGGCAACCCGGAGGCGAGCCGCTTCTCCGGCCTGAATCTCGGCCGGATCACGATCGGCGTCTACGTGATCTCCGGCGTGACGGCGGCGCTGGCCGCGCTGCTCGGCGCCGCGTACTACGGCTCCGCGTCGTGCGGCGA
>CAZNMF010000433.1:0-10974 GCA_964573795.1 uncultured Solibacteraceae bacterium | reverse complement strand
CCCAGCTCCGCAGCAGTTGCTGCAGGCCGAGCCGCTGCGCGGCGTCGTCTTCGACGATGAGGATCCGATCGGACTCGGATCCGTTGGTCCGCTGGGTCATGAACGCCTCATTTCGATGCCACGGCCGCGTGCGTGCGGCCGGCGAGCACCGCGTCGTAATACGCTACGTACTCCGGCCCGACGATGGTCGTGCAGCCGCGGCGGCGGACGTCGTCGGCCGCCGCGCGTCCGATCGCGGCGCGACGCGCGGGATCCGACAGCACCTCGATGCCCCGCGCCGCCATGCCGTCGATGTCGTCCGGATCGCAGATGAAGCCGGTCACGCCGTCCTGAATCACTTCCGGCAGGCCGCCGACGCGCGACGCGACGACGGGCACCTCGCACGCCATCGCTTCGAGCGCCGCGAGCCCGAAGCTCTCCTGCACCGACGGCAGCAGGAACAAATCGGACGAGGACAGCCACGACACGACGTCGTGCTGTTCGCCGACGAAATCCACGACGTCGGTCAGGCCCGTCTCCGTGGCCTGGCGCTCGACCGCGGATCGATCCGGCCCGTCGCCCACCATCACGAGCCGTGCCCGGACGCGCGCGCGGATGCGGCGGAAGATCTCGAGCACCGTGCCGACGCGCTTGACGGATCGGAAGTTCGACACGTGCGTGACGAGCGCGTCGCACTCGTCGCGATGGCACAGCCGCTGCCGCAACGACTCGTCCGGCTGCCGGCGGTACTCGTCCGTGTCGAGGAAGTTCGGGATGACCTCGATGTCGCGCTTGATGCCGAGCGACGCGATGGTATCGCGTTTCAGGCTCTCGGACACGCTCGTCACGCCGTGCGAGGCCTGGATCGAGAAGCCGACGACGCTCGCGTAGGACGGGTCGCTGCCGACCAGCGTGATGTCCGTGCCGTGCAGCGTCGTCACCGTCTTCGGCGGCCGGGCGTGCTCGGCGCTGAGGATGTTGTGCGCGAGGTACGCGGCCGTGGCGTGCGGCACGGCGTAGTGCGCGTGGATCAGGTCGATCTTGTGCCGCCGCGAGATGCGCAGGAGCGTGTTCGTCAGCGCCAGCAGGTACTGCGGCTCCTTGAACAGCGGATAGCTCGGCGTGTCGACGCGTTCGAAGGTCAGGCCCGGCGTGCCCCAGCGCCAGCGGAAGGGCAGCTCGGCGCTGACGAGGTGGATGTCGTGGCCGCGCGCCGCGAGCGCGTGCGCCAGCTCGGTGGCCACGACGCCGCTGCCGCCGACCGTCGCGTAGCAGACGATGGCGATTCTCATCGCGCGTTCCGCAGCAGCGAGCTGCGCGCGAGGGGCTCGCGCACGACCACACCCTCGGCAAACGCGACGCCGATCTGCGCGCCGAGCTGCGCGTCCCGGCTCTCGACGAGCTGCCGAAACGACGTCGCGGTCAGCCGCGTGGGCACCGCGTCGGCCGACGCGGGCGCGAACTGGCTGCGGTGGCAGGCCAGCGCCGCGCGCTTGCGCTCGTAGTGCGCCGAGACGTCGATCACGAACGACGGCGTCGTCATGTCGTTGATGAAATAGGCGCAGACCCAGTCCGGCCGCCACGCGTCGCTGCCGCTCAACACGCGCCGCAGGCCGCTGCGAAACGCGGCGAGCGTCAGCACCTGGTGCGCGGCGACGTGATCGGGATGGCGATCCTGTCCGTACGGAATCGCGATCGCGCGCGGGCGATGCGTGCGGATCAGCTCCACGGCCGACATCGCGAGATCCGGCGTGATGCTGCCGTCGGGCCAGCCGAGGTTCTCGCGCCAGGCCACGCCGAGGACGCGTGCGGCTTCTGCCGCTTCCTCGCGGCGCTCGCCGGGCGTGCCGTTGCTGCCGAGCTCGCCGGCCGTGAGATCGCAGAGGCCGACGGTGTAGCCGTCCGCCACATGCCGCGCGATTGTGCCGCCGAGGCCGATCTCCAGGTCGTCCGGATGCGGTCCGAACACCAGCAGGTCGAGGGACATGAGGCTTCTAGCTTATCCTCCGGCTCACCGGATCACGATCACGCGGAACGATCCCGAGTTGTCGTCGAAGTCGTCGTCGTTGATGCCGAGCATCAGCCGGCCGGTGGCGGGCATGCGGAGCGCGTCGGTCGCCGCGCCAATCGCGAACGGCGCGCCGTTGGGGCCGACCTTCGCGATGAGCGCGCCAACGGGCAGCAAGGGCAGCGGGTAGCTGGCGTTCGCGTTCGGGGCCCCCGCGCCGGCCGGGCCCGTGCCCGTCGTGCGCGTGTAGAAGACTTCGCCAGACACCTCGAAGCGGACCGACTGGCCGCGGCGTACCGTGACGCCGCTGTCCGTCCACGGCAGCGCGCCCCGGACGGCGACCGTCGTGCCGAGACCGGGCGACGGCCTGGCGCCGGCGAGTGACGGCGCCGCCGCCGGCGCTGCTGTCTCGGCCGTCGTCGCGGGCGTGTCGGGGAGGTTGTAGACCTCGCGCACGCGGTCTGTCTGCAGGAAGATGCGGCGCGCATCGGCGATGGGGACGTTGACCTCGTCGCCGCCGGTCGTGCGCCAGCGAATCGTGTCGCCGCCGATCAGATCGACGAGACGTCCGACGCGCGTCTCGCCGTTCCGGAGCGTGAGCAGGTGGCCTTCGAGCGGCAGCGCGGCAACTTCGGAAGGCTGCGGCGTGCCGCCGGCGAAGTCGATCGCCACGACCTGCGCGAACGGAATCGGCATCTCGATGCCGCTCGCGATCTTGACGTTGAACTCGTTGGTGTCCTCGCGGATGTTGGTCCGCGCGTCCGTGTGGAACACGACCTCGCCGCTGATGCGCTCGCCGTTGGTCAGCACGAACGTCGCATGCTCGAGCGCGGAGAGCGCGACGACGCTCATCACGATCGCGGCGACGATGGCCGGGCAGGCTCGGCGGATCATGATCTCGTGCTCCTCCTGTGGGCGTCCGCACGGCTGGCTGCCGTAGAATCCTCGACAGACGCGTATGTGCCAGTCTAACGCGCGACAGCGGCGGCTCGCAGCCGCAGCCCTCGTCGTGGCCGTGTCGGCGGCGACGGCGTTCGGCCAGGGGCCGGCGCGCGCCGACGTGCCGCGCGCCCGCGTCGACGCGGCAGCGCTGCTCGACGATCTGCGGACGCTGTCGGCCGACGCGATGGAGGGCCGGGCGCTCGGCACGGCGGGCGGCGCACGCGCGCGGCGCTTCGTGCTCGCGCGGATGCAGGCGTCAGGCGCGAAGCCGTTCGGCGACTCGTACGAGCAGCCGATTGCGCTGCCCGCCCGCGGGAGCGCGCCCGCGCTTTCGGGCGCGAACGTCGTCGGCGTCATCCGCGGCACGTCGCGGCCCGATCGCTATCTCGTCGTGAGCGCACACTACGATCACGTCGGCGTGCGCGACGGGCAGGTCTACAACGGCGCGGACGACAACGCGTCGGGGACCGCGGCGCTGTTCGCGATCGCGCGCTATTTCTCGCGGCATCCGCTGTCGTCGTCGCTCATCGTCGCGGCGTTCGACGGCGAGGAAGAGGATCTGATCGGCTCGCGCGCCTTCGTCCGCGCGCCGCCCGTCGATCGCGCGGCCATCGTCGTCGACATCAACGCCGACATGATCGGCCGCGATCCGAAAGACACGCTGTACGTCGTCGGCACGATCCGCCAGCCGGCGCTGAAGCCCGTCGTCGATCGGATCGCGAAGACCGCGCCCGTGCGCCTCGTACAGGGCCACGAGGGCCACGGCACGGGGGAGGACTGGACGGAGGACTCGGATCACTACGCGTTTCTCGAAGCCGGCATTCCCGCGCTGTACTTCGGCGTCGAGGATTACACGCATCTGCACCAGCCGTCGGACGACTTCGACACGATCGATCGGTCGTTCTACGTCCGCGCCGTCGAGACATTGATCGACACCCTGATCGCGTTCGACGCGTGGGGCGGAGCGGCGTAGAAAACTCAAAAGTTAGAAGCCAGAAGCCAGGAGTTTCGGAGCCCCAAGCCCCAAGCCTCACGCCTCACGCCCCATGCCCTCCGAATCCCTTCCCCTCGCCCGCGTCGTCGTCAAACACGCGCGCGACGCGTTTCGGGACCGCGCGCGCGTCGACGCCGAATGGCGCGCGCTGAACTTCACGGCGGCACCCGACCTGGCGCGTGCGATCGACGAATGCGATCGCTGGCTCGCGCTGCTGACCTCGTCCGGTGCGCAGGTGCTGTCGCTGCCGGCGTCGGATGACGTGACGATGGACTCGATCTATGCGCGCGACGCGTCGGTCGTGACGCCGCGCGGCATGCTGCTGTGCCGCATGGGCAAGGCGGCGCGCGCGACCGAGCCTGACGCGCAGGCGCGCGCGTATCGCGCGTGGGGGATTCCGATCGCCGGCGCGATCGACGCGCCGGGCCGGCTTGAAGGCGGCGACGTCGTGTGGCTCGACGCGCGCACGGTCGCCGTGGGCCGCGGCTACCGCACGAACGACGACGGCATCCGCCAGTTGCGCGCGCACGTCGGACCGGACGTCGAGGTGATCGAAGTTCCGCTGCCGCACTGGCGCGGGCCGTCGGACGTCTTCCATCTGATGTCGATCGTCAGCCCGGTCGATCGCGATCTCGCCGTCGTCTATGCGCCGCTGCTGCCGGTCCCGTTTCGCGAGACGCTGATCGATCGCGGCTACGCGCTCGTCGATGTGCCCGACGAGGAGCTCGGCTCGATGGGCGCCAACGTCCTCGCGATCGCGCCGAGACGCTGCATCGCGCTCGACGGCAATCCGGAGACGCGTCGTCGCCTCGAGCGCGCAGGCGCGGACGTGCTCGTCTATGACGGCGTCGAGATCAGCGTGAAGGGCGGGGGTGGACCGACGTGTCTAACGCGACCGATTGAACGAGGACCGTCGACGCGATCGTGAGCGAGCGGCCACAAGGGCGTACGCGGGCTTCGGGCCACCGGCTTCGGGCTACGACGTCCGAGCGGACCTGGCGTCTCGCCGGGTCTAAAGACCCGGCCTACACCTGACGCGGAACTGCGGGTAGCGGTCAGCGAACGTACAGATGTAGGCCGGGTCTTCAGACCCGGCGTCCTCAATCTCCGAACAGCGGCTCCGTGCGTTTGCTGAACAGCACCCACAGGGCGTAGGCGCCGAAGATCGTGCCGAACGGGACGCGCAGCAGGGCGACGGCGGCGAGGATGATGCCGAGGACGCGCGCCCAGCGCCGCCGTTTGAAGAGCCCCCAGCCGCAGACGATCGACGGAATCGAGAAGAGCAGCAGCAGAACGGTCAGCGCCGCGCCCGTGAAGCCCATGATGGCGGCGCCGAGCGGCGCGCCGCTGTCGTGGGACGTGCCGATCAGGAACGCGAGGCCGCCGAAGAGCAGCGACGAGAACGCCGCGCCCGCGGTGAGCAGCACGCCAAAGACCAGGAACAGCGTTGCCGTGACTTTGACGTGCGTCTGCATCGCGGCGCGCTATTCGTCGCCGTCTTCGTCCGCCGCGCGCGACGCGACGTCGTCGAAGTCACCGAGCGAGTCGCTGAGGTCGTCGGCCGGATCGTCCTCGAGGCCGCCGAGCCGTCCGGTGTAGCGCTCCTTGATCGGCCCCTTCGGTCCGCGCTCCTTGTTCTCCCAGCGCTTTTCGCTGCCCGCGCTCTTCTTCTTGGGCGGACCGAAGTTCTTGCCGGCCGGCGATGGCGGCGCGCCGCCGGGACCCGAACGGAACCCGCCGCCGGGACCGCCCGGCCGCGGCCCCCCAAATCCGCCACCCGGACGCGGGCCGCCGAAGCCCCCGCCTCCGCCGCCAGGACCGCCGGGCCGAGGCCCGCCGAACCCGCCGCCGCCCGGACGATAGCCACCACCCGCCGGACGCTCCTCACGCGGCCGCGCCTCGCTGACCGAGAGACTGCGGCCCATGAACGGCTGCTGGTTGAACCGCTCGATCGCCTGCTCGGCGATCGCGCGATCGGCGAACTCGACGAACGCGAACCCGCGCGGACGGCCGGTGTCGCGATCGACCGGAATGACAATGTGGGACGGCTCGCCCACGGCGCCGAAATGGGCGCGCAAATCGGCGTCGGTCGCGCCGTAAGGCATGTTGCCAACGAACAAACGTACAGCCACTACGATCCTCGCGTCTGGAGATGCTCGAAGCTGGATTGATCTGACGTCAAAAGCTCACGCCGTGGCGGAACGTTGTGGGACACGGGACTGAATACGCGGGGGATGGACAGGTCGCTACGGTGAGCTTCGGTTTCGAACTTTCGGGAGGATAGCATGGCCGGCTCGCGCGGGCCAAGAGGGCGTCTCGCGAGGGGTGTTAGGATGTGCGTTTGGGGGAGACCGCGCCCACGCCACCGTACGGAGCCATGCCAGACCAGTCGCCGACGACCGGCGCGCGTCAACCGGGCACGCTCGTCATCTCGGGTGCCCGCACCCACAACCTCAAGGGCGTCGATCTCACGCTGGCGCATCGCCAGTTGGTCGTGTTCACCGGCGTGAGCGGATCGGGCAAGTCGTCGCTGGCCTTCGACACCATCTACGCCGAGGGGCAGCGGCGCTACGTCGAGTCGCTGTCCGCCTACGCGCGGCAGTTCCTCGAGCGGATGGAGAAGCCGGACGTCGACGCGATCGACGGCATCGCGCCGGCCATCGCCGTCCGGCAGAAGAACGCCATTCGCAACCCGCGGTCGACGGTCGGCACCACGACGGAGATCCACGACTACTTGCGGCTGCTATGGGCGAGAGTCGGCCGGACGATCTGCCGCCAGTGCGGGCGCGAGGTCGAGCGCGAGTCGCCCGAGGCCGTGGCCACCGAGCTGCTGCGTCTGCCCGAGGGCACGCGCCTGCTCGTCGGCTTCGACGCGCCGATCGTCGCGGTCGCGCCGCCGGCGGCCGGCGGCAACGGCGACGAGGACGATCACGCCGAGCGCGCCGACGCGTCGGCCGGCGAGACGCCCGTGCTCGACGGGATCGCGCCGAGCGATCCGGTGGCGGCGCTGCTCGAGACGTTGCGGCGGCGCGGGTTCGGCCGCCTGCTCGTGGAAGGGCGGACGCTGACGATCGAAGAGGTGGCCGCCGATCCGGCCGCGGTGCGCGGCGCGCCGTCGGTGGCGGTCGTCGTCGATCGCGTGCGCGTGACGCCGGATCTGCGGGCGCGCCTGACCGACTCGATGGAGACGGCCTTCCGCGAGGGCGACGGCTCGGCCTTCGCGATCGAGGTCGACGCGGCGGGCGCGCCGATCGCCACGCGCCGGTTCAGCGAGCGGTTCGAGTGCCGCGTGTGCGGCATCCCGTACGAGATCCCGCAGCCGCGGCTGTTCTCGTTCAACAACCCGTTCGGCGCGTGCCCCGTGTGCCACGGCTTCGGCAACGTCATCGAGCTCGATCGCCATCTCGTCGTGCCCGATCCCACGAAGTCGATCAACGACGGCGCGATCGAGCCGTGGACCAAGCCGCACTATCGCGCGGCGCTGGCCGCGCTGAAGCGCGTCGCGAAGGCGCATCAGCTCCGTCTCGACGTGCCGTGGCAGGCGCTGACCGACGCCGAGCGCCAGTTCGTCATCGAGGGCGCCGGCGACTTCGACGGCGTCGCCGGGTTCTTCCGCCGCCTCGAGCGCAAGAAGTACAAGGTGCACGTGCGCGTGTTCCTCAGCCGGTACCGCGGCTACGTCACGTGCCCGGAGTGCGGCGGCACGCGGCTGCGGCGCGAGGCGCGGGACGTGCGCGTCGGCGGGGAGACGATCGACGCGGTCTGCGCGTTGACGGTCAAGCAGGCGCGCGCGCTCTTCGACGCGCTGGCGCTCGGCGAGCGCGACGCGGCCGTCGCCGACAAGATCCTGCGCGAGATCCGCCGCCGGCTCGGCTTCCTCACCGACGTCGGCCTCGACTACCTGACGCTCGATCGCCTGTCGTCGACGCTGTCGGGCGGCGAGTCGCAGCGCGTCAGCCTCGCCACGTCGCTCGGCTCGGCGCTCGTCGACACGCTGTACGTGCTCGACGAGCCGTCCATCGGCCTGCACCCGCGCGACAACGAGCGGCTCATCGCGATTCTTCGCCAGCTCCGCGATCAGGGCAATACCGTCCTCGTCGTCGAGCACGACGCGGACATGATTCGCGTCGCGGACACGGTCGTCGACCTCGGGCTGGGCGCGGGCGAGCAGGGCGGCCGGATCATCTTCGCGGGACCGGTCAGCGAGCTGCTGCACGATCCGCGATCGCTCACCGCGCGCTACCTGCGCGACGAGCTCGCGATTCCGATTCCGTCCTCGCGGCGCCGGCCGGGCGTGCAGCGCATTCGCATCGCCGGCGCGACCGAGCACAATCTCAAGACCCTCACGGTCGACGTGCCGCTCGGGCTGCTGACGTGCGTGACCGGCGTCAGCGGATCGGGCAAGTCGACGCTCGTCCACGACGTCATCTACGCGGCAATCAAGCGCGCGAAGGGCGACTGGGACCGGCGCGTCGGCGCGCACGAGTCGATCGAGGGCACGGAGTACATCAGCGACGCCGTGCTCGTCGACCAGCAGCCGATCGGCCGCACGCCGCGCTCGAACCCCGTGACGTATCTCAAGGCGTTCGATCCGATCCGCGAGCTGTTCGCGGCGACGAAGGACGCGCGCGCGCGCGGGCTCACGGCGAGCCACTTCTCCTTCAACGTCCCCGGCGGCCGCTGCGAGGCCTGCGAAGGCGAGGGCGTCGTCCGCGTCGAGATGCAGTTCCTGGCCGACGTCTTCGTGCCGTGCGATCAGTGCGATGGCAAACGGTTCCGGCCGCAGGTGCTCGAGGTCCGGTACAAGGGCAAGAACATCGATCAGGTGCTCGCCCTCACGGTGCGCGAGGCGCTGACGTTCTTCTCCGGCGCGACGAAGGTCACGCGCCGTCTGCACGTGCTCGACGAGATCGGGCTCGGCTACCTCCATCTCGGCCAGCCGGCGACGACGCTGTCGGGCGGCGAAGCGCAGCGAATCAAGATCGCGGCGCACCTCGGATCGCAGAGCGGCGAGCGCATGCTCTACATCCTCGACGAGCCGACCACGGGCCTGCACTTCGACGACATCGCGAAGCTGCTCGCCGCGTTCCGCAAGCTGCTGCAGGCCGGTCACAGCCTCCTCGTGATCGAGCACAACCTCGACGTGCTCAAGACGGCGGACTGGATCATCGACCTCGGGCCGGACGGCGGGGCCGCCGGCGGCGAGCTCGTGGCCACGGGCACGCCCGAGCACGTCGCGACGGTCCCGGCGTCGCTCACCGGCCAGCACCTGGCGCGGACGCTTGCCGCGGGCCGCGACCACGCGTACGCTGATCGGCCATGATCAAAGCGCTCCCCGCCGCGGCCGTGGCCGCGATCTGTGCCGTCGCGCCTGCCGCCGCGCAGACGCCTGCGGAATGGCAGGACGTCATCCGCAACCTCAGACATCCAAATCCCCAGACGCGCCTCGACGCGGTCAAGCGGCTCGGCGAGGCCGGGTACGTGCCGGCGGCCGAAGCCGTCTCGGCGCTCATCGCCGATCCCGACGACCGCGTGCAGCTCGCGGCGATCGACGCCGAGCTGACGTTCTATCTCGCCGATCGCGTCGGCGGGCGCTGGTCGATCGGCGGAGGCGGCGGCCGGAGCCGCGCGCAGCAGGCGTTCGAGGCCGGGCCGCTCGTGCGCACGGCCGCGCCGGCGCCGCCGGCGCTCCTCGATCGCTTGATCGCGGCGATGCGCGACGAGAACGCGCGCGTGCAGTTCGACGCCGTGCACGCGCTCGGGTTCATCGCCGAGCCGCCGCTGCCGGCCGCGCAGGTGGCGCGTCTGGCGGCCGAGCTCGATCACTACGACCCGGTCATGCGCGCGGCGACGGCGCGCGTTCTCGGCCGGCTGCGCGCGCGCGAAGCCGGCGATCAGCTCGCCGTCGCGATGACCGACTCGAGCGCGCTCGTCCGGATGTACGCCGCCGAAGCGCTCGGCGCGATTCGCGACACGAAGTCCGCCGTGGCGCTCCGCGAGCGCGTGGGGCAGAGCCGCGGCGACATGCTGGCGACGGTCGTGCTCGCGCTGGCGCGCATCGGCCTGCCGGAGGACGTCGGCCTGTTCCGGCAGCGCTTGACGGATCGCGCGCCCGAGCTGCGCCGGGCCGCGGCCGAAGGGCTGGGACGCGCCGGCGACCGCGACTCGGTTCCGGCGCTCGAGACGATGCTGAAGACCGATCGCGCCGACGAGGCGCGTCTCGCCGCGGCGTTCGCGCTGCAACGGCTCGGACAAACGCAGTCGCACATCATCGCGTCGATGCTCGCGATCGACGACGTGAGCGCGCAGGCGCGCGACGATCTGTTCGAGCTCGGCGCAGCGGCCGTGCCCGGCGTGCTGCAGGCGCTCAAGGTGGCGACCGCCAGCCGCGCTCGCGCGGATCTCGTGCAGACGATCGGCTACATCGGCGGCGCGGGCGATCTCGCGTCGGTCGAGCCGCTGCTGCGCGACCCCGACGAGCGCGTCCAGCGCGCGGCCGCGCAGGCCATGACGCGGCTGCGGCGGTGAGGGGCGTGCGCGGCGCGACGCTGCCGCGATCGTTCTACGCGCGGCCGACGCTCGACGTCCTCGACGATCTGCTCGGCAAGGTGCTCGTCCACGAGACGCGCGGCCGCCGCACCGCCGGCGTCATCGTCGAAGCCGAGGCGTACATCGGCGAGAGCGATCCGGCCTGTCACGCGGCGCCCGGTCCCACGCGCCGCAACGCGCCGCTCTATGGCCCGCCCGGATACGCGTACGTCTATCTCAACTACGGGCTGCACTATCTCGTGAACGTCGTGACGGAAGAGGCCGCGCATCCGGCGGCGATCCTCATCCGCGCGCTGGAGCCGATCGAAGGGATCGGGACGATGCGCCGGCGTCGCATGCGCCTGCGCGGATCGTCGGCGCCGATCGCGGATCACGATCTCTGCCGCGGCCCCGGCAATCTCACGGTGGCGATGGGCATCACGCTGCGGCAGAACACGTGCGATCTCGTGACCAGCACGCTGCGCGTCGAGGATCGCGGCCGCACGTGCGACGCGCTCGTCAG
>CAZNMF010000432.1:0-8222 GCA_964573795.1 uncultured Solibacteraceae bacterium | reverse complement strand
CGCGGGCTCGCGTTCGTCGTCGAGCGCGCAGCGAACGATCCGGTAGCGCTGGCGGAGATCGTCGATCGCGCCTTCCATCACGCAGCGTCCGCGATCGACGATGACGACGTGATCGGCGATTTGCTCGACGTCGGCGAGCTGGTGCGTCGAGAAGAGCACGGTCGTGCCGCGATCGGCCACGTGCTGAATCAGCGTGCGCTGCAACAGATCGAGTGCGACGGGATCGAGGCCGTCGGACGCTTCGTCGAGCATCAGCAGATCCGCGTTGCGGCACAACACGAGCACGAGCCACAACCGCGCGAGCATGCCCTTCGACAGGCGCTTGCACTGTTGGTCGAGCGGAATGGCGAAATCGTCGACGAGCCGTCGCTCGAGCGCCGAGTCCCACGCGGGATAGAAGCTCCGCGTCAGCCGGATCATCTCGCCGGCCTTCGCGAACGGATACAGCGTCCTCGCTTCCGGCACGAACGCGACACGTTGCTTCGTGGCGCGGCTCATCGGGACCGGCGCGCCGAGGATCTCGATCGATCCCTTCGCGAAGACGAGTCCCATGACGACGCGCAGCGTGGTGCTCTTGCCGGCGCCGTTCGGGCCGACCATGCCGCAGATGCTGCCGCGCGGCACGGTGAAGGACATGCCGTCCAGCACGGTGACGCCGATGCCGGCGCCGAGCTTCCGTAGATCGCGTACGCGCAGCGCGTCGGACGTCATCGTCTCGTCACTCCTGTGGGCTCGGCCTCTTCCGCCAACGTCGTGTCGACCAGCCGCCGGATCGCGCCGTCGTCGAGGCCGAGATCGCGCAGGGTCTCGACGGTGCGGCGCACGACGGTGCGGCCCTTCTGCACGGCCCGCGGCTCCGCCCGCGCGAGGCCCGCCGCGACGAACGCGCCCGCGCCCTGACGCAAGACGATGAGGCCGGCGTGCTCCATCTCGCGGTACGCCTTCGCGACGGTGTTGGGATTGACGACCAGCGCTTCGGCGACCGTCCGCAGCGTCGGCAACTGATCCCCCGCCCGCAGCGCGCCGGTCTCCACGCCATGCCGCACCTGCTCGACGAGCTGCAGATACATCGGGACGCCGGACTGCGGGCTGAGGCGGAAGAACATCAGTGTGTTAGTAGACTAACACAATTCGGGCTGCGGTCTGCAGGCCGCGGGACGGCCGACTCCGAACCCCCAACCCCCAACCCCGAACCCCGAACTCAGAACCCGAACCCAGAACCGAGAACCGAGAACCGAGAACCTCGGAACCTGCCCGTATCATGTCTTCATGTACATCCTCCAAGTCTTCGCCCGCGTGAAGCCGGAGCACGTCGAGGCGTTCATTGCGGCGACGAAGGACAACGCGTCCAACAGCGTCAAGGAGCCCGGCGTCGCGCGCTTCGATGCGCTGCAGCAGTTCGACGATCCGACGAGGTTCACGTTGATCGAGGTCTACCGCGGGCCGGAGGGGCACGCGGCGCATCGCGAGACGGCGCACTACGCGCGATGGCGCGACGCGGTCGCGGACATGATGGCGGAGCCGCGCGTCGCCGTGAAATATCAGAACGTGTCGCCCGGCGACGAGGGCTGGTAGGTGCGATTCGAGCTCGCAACGGCCGGACGCATCGTCTTTGGTGCCGGCGCCGTTGCGGATCTGCCGGCGATCGCGCGCACGTTCGGCGCGCGCGCGGTCGTCGTCACCGGCCGCGACGCTCGTCGTCATGCGTCGCAGATCGACGCGCTTCGCGCCGCGGGCCTGACGTGCGCGACGTTCCAGACGCCTGGCGAGCCGACGGTCGATCGCGTGCGCGACGGTGCGGCGCACGCACGAGCGCACGCAGCCGATCTCGTCATTGCCATCGGCGGCGGGAGCGCGATCGACGCGGGTAAGGCGATCGCGGCGCTCGCGACGAATCCCGGTGACGTGCTCGACTACCTCGAGGTCGTCGGCCGCGGCCAGCCGCTCACGGTCGCGCCGCTGCCGCTGATCGCGGTGACGACGACGGCGGGGACGGGCGCGGAGGTGACGCGCAACGCGGTGCTGGGCGTACCGGAGCGGCGCGTCAAAGCCAGTCTGCGAAGCGTGATGATGCTGCCGCGGGTCGCGCTCGTGGATCCCGATCTGACGCTCGATCTGCCGCCGGCGATCACGGCCTCGACCGGACTCGACGCGCTGACGCAGCTCATCGAGCCGTACGTCTCGTCACGCGCGAATCCTGTCGTCGACGCGTTGTGCCTCGATGGGATGGCCAGGGCCGCCGGGGCCATTCGCCGCGTCTACGCGGACGGCCACGATCGCGAGGCGCGTGGAGCCATGTCCCTCGCAAGTTTGCTGAGCGGCTTCGCGCTGGCGAACGCCGGTCTCGGCGCGGTCCACGGCTTCGCGGCGCCGATCGGCGGCCGTGTCGACGCGCCGCACGGCGCGATCTGCGCGGCGCTGCTGCCGCACGTCTGCGCGGCGAACCTTCGTGCGCTCGAGGCGCGCGCGCCGGATCATCCCGCGCGCCGTCGCTACGAGATCATCGCGCGCACGTTGACCGGACGGCCCGACGCGACGGCCGACGACGGCGTCGCCTGGCTGCGCGCGCTCGTCGACGATCTCCGCATCCCGCCGCTTCGCACGTACGGCCTCGGCGAGTCCGACGTCGACACGCTCGTCGAACAGGCGTCACGCGCGAGCAGCATGAAGGCCAATCCGATCGTGCTGACAGATGAAGAGCTCAGAGACGTGATGGTGGCGGTTCTGGGGTTCTAGGTTCTCCGTTCTGGGTTCTCGTTCTCGGTTCGGCTCGGGGAACGACTCGGAGCCTGGAACCCGAACCCAGAACCTAGAACGGAGAACCCCAGAACCGACAGTGTTCTTCTCAGGCTTCTTTCGCCATCTGCTCCAGCGCAAGATACAGCGCCTGCGTGCCTTTGCGGCCGTAGCCGAGCTGCTGCGCGCGGACGTAGATCGCGCGGACGAGCGTGAGGCCCGGCAGTTGCAGCTTCATGCGCTCGGCTTCGTCGAGGGCGAGGCCCATGTCCTTGACGAAATGATCGACGAAGAATCCCGGCTCGAAATTGCCCTTGAGCACGCGCGGCGCGAGGTTGTCGAGCGCCCAGCACGCGGCCGCGCCGCCGCGAATCGCCTGCAGCATCGTCTCGAGATCGAGCCCGGCGCGGCGGCCGTAGAGCAGCGACTCGCAGACGCCGATCATCGTGCCCGCGATCACGATCTGATTGCAGAGCTTCGTGTGCTGGCCCGCGCCGGCGGGGCCTTCATGGATGATCGTCTTGCCGAGCCGCTGCAGCAGCGGCCGCGCGGCGTCGAACGCGGCGGCATCGCCGCCGACCATGATCGACAGCGTCGCGTTGCGCGCGCCCACGTCGCCGCCGGACACCGGCGCGTCCAGGCTCGATGCGCCCTTCGCACGTGCCGCTGCGTCGATCTCCTTCGCCAGCGTCGGCGACGTCGTCGTCATGTCGATGAGCTGCAGGCCGGCCCGCGCGGCCGCGAGCACGCCCGCATCGCCGAAATAGACTTCACGCACGTCGGCGGGGAAGCCGACCATCGTGAACACGACGTCGGCGTGCGTGGCGGCGTCGCGGGGTGACGGCGCCCACGTGGCGCCGCGATCGAGCAGCGCCTGCGCTTTCTCACGTGTGCGAGTGAAGAGCGTCACAGGATGCCCCGCGTCGAGGAGATGTCCACACATCGACGCGCCCATGACTCCGGTCCCGATCCAGGCAATGCGTGCTGTCATGCGAATAAGGATAGTGCGTCGCCGGCGACTTTCGCCGTCGACCAGGCCCACTGGAAGTTGAAGCCGCCGAGCCGGCCGTCCACGTCGAGGATCTCGCCGACGAGATACAGGCCCGGACAGCAGCGCGACGCCATCGTCCGCGGATCGATCTCGTCGAGCGCGATGCCGCCGGCCGTCACCTCCGCATACGAGTAGCCGCGCGAGCCAGTGACCGCGATCGGCCAGGCCGCGATCGCGTGGAGCAGCGCGCGGCGCGTGTCCCGCGTCAACGTCACCAGCGTCGTGTCCGTGTCGATCGCCTGAGCGCTCGACAGCGCGTCGGCGACCGACGCCGGCATCATCGTCCCGAGCGCGCGTGCGATCGACATGCGCGGCTGTTGTCTGGCCAGATCCAGCCAGCGCGCTTCCAGCGTCTCGAAGCGCTCGCCTGGCGCGAGATCGGCGACGAGCGAGGCGGAACGGCCGTCGAGCTCCGCGCGCAGCCAGTGGCGCGACGCGTCCAGCGCCGCAGGTCCGCTGATCCCGAAATGCGTCCACAGCAGCGGACCGTCGATGCGCGCGATCGGCGTGTCGCCGGCGCGCACGGTCAACCGCACCGGCTGCGAGACGCCGCTCACGCGCGCGTGAAACTGCCGCGGCGCCTCGGCGGCGGCGACGAGCGGGACGAGCGCGGGCGTCGTGGGCACGAGCGTGTGGCCGAGCTGCTGTGCGAAGCCGTAGCCCGCGCCGTCGCTGCCGGTCTTGGGCAGCGCCAGCCCGCCGGTCGCGAGCACGATCGCGCGCGACGTCAGCGGCCCTTGGGAACTCTCGATCGCGAATCCCGCGTCGACGCGCGACACGGTCATGACGCGGTGGCCCGCGCGCAGCTCGATGCCGAGCCGCTCGAGCTCGCGCACGAGCGCGTCGAGGACGTCGCGTGAGCGGTGGCTGTCGGGAAAGAGCTTGCCGCGCTCTTCTTCGTGCAGCGTGACGCCGAGCTCGCGGAAGAACGCGATCGTCGCCGGGACTGGCAGCGCGCGCAGCACCTGCTTGACGGTCGCGGGCCGGCCGCCGTTGAAGTCGGCGTGCGTCACCGCCGCGTTCGTCACGTTGCAGCGGCCGCCGCCGCTCACCAGAATCTTCGCGCCGGGCGATCGCGCGCCGTCGAGCACGCGCACGCGGAGCGCGGGGCTGCGGCGCTTCGCGAAGATGGCCGTCGCCAGGCCCGCGGCGCCGGCGCCGATGATCGCCACGTCGACGTCGGGACACGCGGGCATCGCCGCCGCATTGTATCGGTCCCATTCCGGCGCGCGTTGCCACATAATGGCGCAACCGCATGCGCCGGCTGTTCGGACATCTCTACCTGCGCGTCCTGCTCGCGATCGTTGCGGGCGGTCTGTTCGGATACCTCGCGCCGTCGAAGGCCGTCGCGCTCAAGCCGCTCGGCGACGGCTTCATCGCGCTCATCAAGATGCTCATCGGCCCGGTGATCTTCTGCACCGTCGTGCTGGGCATCGCGGGCGCGGGGGACATGAAGAAGGTCGGCCGCGTCGGCGGCAAGGCGCTGCTGTACTTCGAGGCGGTGTCGACGTTCGCGCTGGCGATCGGGTTGGTCGTCGTCAACGTGCTCAGGCCGGGCGCCGGCTTCAACGTCGATCCGCGCTCGCTCGATCCGAACGCCGTCTCGAGCTACGCGAAGGCCGCGAGCGAGCAGTCGACGACGGACGTCGTCCTGCACATCATCCCGCGCACGTTCACCGATGCGTTCACCGGCGACGGCGATCTGCTACAGGTGCTGCTCGTGGCCGTCCTGTTCGGGTACGCGATGCTGCGGATGGGCCCCGCCGGCGATCCCGTGCACCGGTTCATCGAGTCCGCGTCCGGCATCTTCATCGCGATGATGAACGCCATCATGCAGCTCGCGCCGATCGGCGCCGGCGGCGCGATGGCGTTCACGATCGGCCGCTACGGCGTCCGCGCGCTGGCGCCGCTGGCCGCGCTGATGGGCAGCTTCTACGTGACGTGCCTGCTGTTCATCTTCGTCGTGCTCGGGACCGTCGGCGCGCTCGTCGGCTTCAACATCGTGCGCTTCCTGATCTACATCCGCGACGAGCTATTGACGGTCCTCGGCACGTCGTCGTCAGAAACGGGCCTCGTGCCGCTCATGCACAAGCTCGAGCGCCTCGGGTGCTCGAAGTCGGTCGTCGGCCTGGTCGTCCCCTCCGGCTACTCGTTCAACCTCGACGGCACGAACATCTACATGACGATGGCCGCGATGTTCGTGGCGCAGGCGCTGAACATCGACCTGACCATCTGGCAGCAGCTCACGCTGCTGGGGGTCGCGATGCTCACGTCGAAGGGCGCCTCGGGCGTGACCGGCGCGGGCTTCGTCACGCTCGCGGCGACGCTGGCGGTCGGCCCGTCGGTGCCGGTCGCGGGGCTCGCGCTGATCCTCGGGATCGATCGCTTCATGTCCGAGGCGCGCGCGCTGACGAACTTCATCGGCAACGGCGTGGCGACGCTCGTCGTCTCGCGCTGGGAAGGCGAGCTGGATCGCGCTGCGCTCGCGCGCGAGCTGCGGGCGGCGGGCCGGCGCTGACGCCTCGGATCGGGCCTCACATGAGCGACGCGTTGCGACTGCCGCCACTCCTCCGACAGAAGCGCTGGTGGGTGCTCGCGCTGCTGTTCCTCGTCACCGTCGTCAACTTCGTCGATCGCCAGACGCTGTCGGTGCTGGCGCCGATCATCCGCGACACGTTCCATCTCTCGAACGAGCAGTACGGCACGATCGTGTCCTGGTTCCAGTTCGGCATGGTCGTGGGCGAGTTCCCGATGGGCGCGCTGATGGATCGCATCGGCGTGCGCGCGGGCCTCACGCTGGCCGTGCTCTGGTGGTCGGTGGGCAACGGCCTGCACGCGCTCGCGCAGACCGTGTGGGAGTTCCGGCTGTTCCGCTTCTGGCTCGGCACGGGGGAGTGCGGCAACTACTCGGGCGGCAACAAGGTCGTGGCGCAGTGGTTCCCCGTGAAAGAGCGCGCGCTGGCGATCGGCGTGTTCAACAGCGCGTCGATGCTGGGGTCGTTCATCGCGCCGTTCCTCGTGATTCCCGTCGCGCAGCGCTACGGCTGGCGTGCGGGCTTTCTCGTGCCGAGCACGCTCGGCCTGTTCTGGGTGATCGCGTGGTGGCTCGTCTACCGGCAGCCGGCCGACGACAAGCGGCTGTCTGCCGCCGAAGCCGCGTACATCGCGGAGGGCCGCGGCACCGCGCCCGAGCCGGCGCCGTCGAGCGCGCAGCTGCTGCGGCTCAAGCAGACGTGGGGGCTGATGCTCTGCCGGTTCTGGGTCGGGCCCGTCGTCCAGTTCTACATCTACTGGATGCCGAGCTACTTTCGCGACGTGCGGCATCTCAGCGTCGCCAACGCGTCGTACTTCGGGGCCGTGACCTTTCTCTTCGGCGACATCGGCAGCGTCGCGGGCGGCGCCGTGGCGGGCTGGCTGATCGCGCGCGGCATGCGCGTGTCCGCGGCGCGGCGATCGACGCTGCTGGGCGGCGCCATCCTGTGCTTCGCCGGCGCCGTCGTGCCGATGCTCGCGAACATCCCGCTCGCCATCGCGGCGATTTCGATCGTCCTGCTCGGGCACACGTTTCTGTCCGCGAACATGTTCGCGTCGATGTCCGATCTGTTCCCGAACGCGGCCGTGGCGCGCGTGACGGGCCTGACCGGCGTGGCGAGCGGGATCAGCGGCATCTTCTTTCCCTGGCTCACCGGCGTCATCGTCGATCGCATGAGTTACGCGCCGGTGTTCCTGATGGGCGCCGTCATGCCGCTCGTGGGCGTGCTCATTCTGTTCTGGGCCGCCGGCGATTACCGGCGCGTCGCGGTGGCGCGGCCCTAGGCGTGTCTGTCCTCTCCTGCTATCTCGCTGTCGCTGCTCGAAATAGCCTTCCGTCGTTTCGCGGATTTCGATTTTGGGAGGCTTCGCTTTTTATTCTCCAGGAAAATACTTGTTTGACCTTTTACATGGCTGTGCTATAACCCCTGAGTTCCCGTGAGGATCTCCAGGGGCTTGGCGGAGCGAACGGCCGCGCATACGGCGTCATGGCGCGCGGCTGTCAGGGATGTGACGTAGGTCGCTTCCGTCCAGGTCCTGGGATTCTGGAGGTGTAAATGATGCGAGGTACACGTACGCGTGTGCTGGCTGTGGCGCTATCCCTGCTGATGGCCACAGCAGCGTCCGTTTCGGCGCAGATCACGACCGGAACGGTGGCAGGTACGATCAAGGACGCGACGGGCGCCGTAGTTCCAGGCGCAACCGTTGTACTCACCAGCGAAGCACGCGGCACCAAGATGGCGCCGGTCGTGACCAATGCAGACGGTGACTTCGTCATTCCGAACGTCACGGCAGATACGTACACGGTCGAAGTGACGATGACCGGCTTCCGGCCGATCCGGCGCGAGCACGTGCCGGTGAGCGGCGGCGAGCGCGTGTCGCTTCCCGCGATGACGCTCGAAGC
>CAZNMF010000431.1:0-12256 GCA_964573795.1 uncultured Solibacteraceae bacterium | reverse complement strand
TCGCCCCCGCGCGCCAAGTCGCCAGCATCGTGAGGACGAATTCCGCTGAATTCGGCAGGACGACCATCACGCGGTCGCCGCGACCGATGCCAGCGTCCCGTAGATGCTCCGCGAGCCGCTGGGACCGTTCTGCGATTTCGCAGAACGATGCCGTTCGCGTGTCGGTGACGAGTGCTGCCTTGGCCGGGGTTGCTGCGACACGCTCGTCGAACGCGCGTACAAGGTGCGGGACATTCGTCTGAGCATTTTGCTGCGGCACGGCAGTTACCTCACGGTCGGCATCGAGCGTCCGTGTGCTCGTCTCGTGTGATGGAAGTGCGGAAATGCGAAGGTTCGTCTAGCTTCGCCCTATTGCTTGGAGCGAACGAGTGCCGCAATCATGGCGATCGTGTCGAGATGATCGGCATCGGCCTCGTGCGCCTCGAGCGCGATCGAAAAGCGCTCCTCGAGGAACGCGACGAGCTTCAGCGTGCGAATCGAATCCATGATGCCGGACGTGATGAGCGGCGTCGTGTCGTCGAGATGGCTGGGATCCTCGCCTTGGAGAAACTCGCTCAGGATGTATTTCTTGATGATGCCCTCAATGGGCGACGTCGTGACCATGAGCAGGACCCCTTCGAATCGATGAGAACAGGACAACGGATCGCGCGTTGGCGGGATCGTTCGCGATTGTGTCGTGCGGCCGTCCGGTCGTCAAATCCTCTCGTCAAGACATCGAGGCCGCCGCATAGAGCGCGAGCAACGTCAGCACGCACGCGGCGGCGTCCGACGTAACGAACCGCCACGCGGCAGACGTCGCGACCGCGGCCGCGCGCTTCGCTGCACGTTGCGGCAGGATCTCGACCAGCAATTTTGTGCCGAGCACCGCGATGAGCACCGCCGCCAGCCACGTCACTGTCCGAAAATCGACCTTCGTCCACATCCGGAGCCATAGCCCCATGTCGGGATGGTTGAGCAGCGTCATCAGGATGGCGACGGTGACAAACGTCGTTCCTGTGCGCGCGAGCAGACGGACCTCGTCACGCCATGAGCGGAGTGTCGATCCCCCCGAAGAGCGTCGGCCCCGGCGATGTTCCCAGACGACGTTGATGACGACAAACGTGCCGATGGACGCCCAGAAAATCGTGTTGGACAACGTCAGCCTCGGACTGAGCGTCAACCACCACGTTCCCCACAAGTGAATGGCCCACGACACGACGAAGACCCAGGCGGTCGCCAATACGAGCGCGCGTTCGTGTCCGAATTTTCTCAAATGGAAGAAGGCCGGCATGTAGAAGACCTTCTGCATGAAGTCCTTCCAGTAAATGTTCACCCGGCGCCAGAAGTCCGTGAAGCTCGACGCCAGAACGTAGCGGTGATGTGTCTCAGGAAGGTTGAATCCAAACAACAGCAGGATCCCGATCGCGAGATGCGCCGTGCCCGAGATCTGCAAGTACGAAAGATAGTTCGACAGAACGTACTGGACGATGTCCCGTCCGGTCTGCACCGCTTCGAGACGAATCGCGAGGTACCGCGCGCTCCAGCCGAGGATGACGAGCTGGAGGATCCCTCGCGCCATCCAGCGAACACCGCGCTGGTAGATCACCAGCGCGTCGGCAGTGTAGTGCGATCGACAGAATGTCTTGAAATCGAGATTAGGGAAATTATACGGGCCCGCGTTGGGCGCAAGGAAGAAATAGGAAACGGCCTCGTGGAGCGTCGGCCGCCGCCAGGTCGACACGTCGTACAGAAAAATCATGGTCCGCGTCATGAACAGCGCCGCGAGGACGTAGGCCGCGCGCTCCACTGCGAACCCGTGCGACCGGCTGCGGAGGACGCCTATGCCGACGGCGGCGAGCACGAGGAGCGTGACGCGCTGCCAGAAGCCGATCCGCAAGAGGCAGATGCCAATGAGCAGTAGACCGAGGCCGCCGACAATGGCGGCGCTCGAAAACGCGACATCGGGATCCCACACGCGCCAGGGCTGTTGCGGCTCACCGAGCATGAACCCCACACCGAGCAGCGACAGGATCGTGAACGCCCAAGCCCGCCATGACGCGGGAAGGAAATGATTCAAGAGGAACCCGCCAGCGGAGAGATACAGGAGTCGGCGGTATTGCGCCGACAAGACGTCCAGTTGGCGCGTAAGCACAATCAACAGCAACAACTGGGCGGCAATCGAGGCAAGCCTGAGGAGGGATGCGCTCCGAATCACCGAGCGGGCGGGATGCGCTCGCGCGGCGAGGTCTACACCTTCCGCGCGAGGTAGTCGCGCCGCCTGGGCATCCGGGAGGACTCCAGGCCTCGTCCCGGCGTCGGAGGCACCCGGCGAGATCATTTGGAGTGATTCTAGTTCGACGTCCCGCGCAATGCGTGAAATCCGTCTTTCGTACGAGGAGGCCCCCGCACGATTGGGCACATCAATCCACGGCGTTGCGCACAGATTCACTGACAGATGACGGCGCCGGGGTTGGTCTCCGTGAGCTATAGTCACGACGGCCTGTCGCGGTTGGTGCCAGGATTCTTCACGGGGCCCGAACAGTTCCAGTTGACGCTGCGAGCTATGAGACTGACCGAGACGTTCCTGTCTTCGTGGCGTGACGCTCCCGTCAGATCGATCGTATTGGCCGCCAATGGATTGATCGTATGGCCGCCGCTAACGGTCGGTCTGTTGTCCTTCGGCATGGGAATCGGCCCGGCAATTGTCGTGGCGGCTGCGCTCGTCCTAGCGTGCATCGCGTGGTGCCGACATCGCCTTCCCGCCGCGTGGGAAACCGCGCTCGTGCGTCGTCGTGTCTCTCTTCTCGCCGCCGCGGTCGCCTTCGTGGCACTGGCACGGCTGTCCGTTTTCATGGCCGACCCGCACGTCTCGCAGTACTCCGTTCTTCCTCACAATGTCCAGTTCGTCAGGCACTCGTGCCTGACGGCGGCCACGGAGGCGCTGAGCCATATTCGTCTGCACCGGTCCGGCTATGCATCTCCGGCGATTGATAGCCCAATCGATGGCGCGTTCGACCCGGACCCTTATTACTATCCGCCGCAATTCCTGCTCGCGCCGGCCGCGATGACGCATCTGATTGGCACGGACGACTTTATTGCCATCCGTCGTGTGTGGTTCGCAGGCCAAGTGCTGATAGCCATGGGCGCATTGTTCGTGATTGCGAGCTACATATCCGGTCGCGCCGGTCTGGTCTGCGCGCTTGCATTTCCGTTGGTATGGCTTGCGCCGCCGGTTCTCTTGAACCTCCAAATCGGCAATGTGCAGATTCTGGCCATCTCGCTCGCGATCGTCGGCATGGTCTTGCTCGCATCGGGCCGTACCATCGTGGGAAGCGGCCTTCTGGCGTCGGCGATCCTCGCCAAGATCTTTCCCGCCATGCTGCTCGTCGGATTGGTGCGTCGAGGAAGACGGCATCAACTGTTGGCGGTCGTTGCCTGGATGGCCGTCCTCACCGTCATCACAATCGCCGCATATGGCATGCAGCCGATACGGGATTTCGCAGCGATCTTTCCGTCTATCTCGAAGGGGACCGTTCCCTACGTAGCGTCACTGATCGGCGATCCGAATCTTGCCGTCGCCAACCTGAGCTCGTACGGTCTCACCCGGAAACTCGTCGGGCTGCACGTGCTGTCCTCATTGAGCCACGATGCGTTGTATCAGCGTATCTACAGTCTGCTGGTGCTGCTGATTGTCGCGACGGCTGTGCTCTACAGACGCGGCGCGCACGATGACGAGCGATCGAGGCTGATGGACGTCGCCGGCTGGTTTGCCATTTTGAATCTCGCGTCGTTCCGCAGTCCGTTCCTGCCCGATGCGTACGGACCGGTGGGTACATATTTTCTGCTCGCGGTGCTCGTCGCGAGCGTCGCCAAGCCGACATGGTGGCGCGGATCGCTCATCGCGCTGTGCTGGCTGGCCTTGTCTCCTATCGCCGGCGTCGAGACGCTCAGCTTTCTGCCGATCAAAATGGCGCTGGCGCTGACGCTCGTCACGCAACTTGGCGCGTTCTCGCTGAACGTCACGTGTGCCCTCGCGCGCCCACTCAGCGCCCTGACGCGGCAGACGCCCGACTGCGATCCGGCCGCCATGGCGCTGTGATGCGACGCACATTCGCTGAGTCGCAGACGGCCGCGACGACGTGTAGTCGCCGTAGCGCGCGACTTTTGTCGGTGTTGTCAGGGAAGTGGCGCGGCTACGTTCTGCCGGCAGGCGAGAGGTTTCTCTCCACGGATCGTTCGTCCGGCGGTCTCGCGGGGCACGCCGACGCGGCAGAAACGTGCAAGACGTCGCAGACAGGCCGCAGAAGACGGCTGGCAAGGACCGAGAGGCGTTGCGTTCTGCGCGCGTGAGCGCAGCCGCGTTGCCGCCTCGCGATGGCCTTGGCGTGGTACGCGACGTGCACCGAACGCGCCCGCACATGCGGCGGCGAAGGCGCAGGCTTCCAGGGGAACGGACATGCTTCACGGTCAGAAGGTCGTAGTCGTTCTGCCGGCCTACAAGGCCGAAAAGACATTGCGCCGCACGCATCAGGCCATTCCAGCCGACGTCGTCGACCTCGTGCTGCTCGTCGACGATGCGAGTGACGATGGCACGGCCGCGGTGGCTCGAGAGCTCGGCATTCGCACGTTCGTCCATCAGAAGAATCTGGGGTACGGCGCGAATCAGAAGACGTGTTACACCGAGGCGCTCCGGGCCGGTGCCGACATCGTCATCATGGTGCATCCGGATTATCAGTACGATCCGCGGCTCATCACCGCGATGGCTGGGATGATTGCCTCCGGCATCTACGATGTCGTACTGGCGTCGCGCATCCTCGGCAACACCGCCCTGCGGGGCGGCATGCCGTTGTACAAGTACATTTCCAACCGCGTGCTGACGTTCGTCGAGAATCTGCTGCTCGGCACGAAGTTCTCGGAGTTTCACACCGGCTATCGCGCCTTCTCGAAGCGGGCGCTCGAGACGCTGCCGTTTCGCGTCAATTCCGACGACTTCGTCTTCGACAATCAGGTCATCGCGCAGGCGGTCGCGCTTCGCCTGTCGATCGGCGAGATTTCCTGTCCGACGAAGTACTTTCCGGAAGCCAGCTCGATCAATTTCCGGCGTTCCGTCATCTACGGCCTGGGCGTCCTGCGCACCAGCCTGACGTTCCGTCTCTGGCGCATGGGCGTGTTGAAGCCGGCGATGCTGTCGTTCTCGCCGACGCAGTGCCTCCAGCCGTCGTACTACGCGGCCTCCAACGACGCCTCTCACGTGCCGTGAAGTGGTTCTTTGCGGCCGTTCTTGTCGCGCTGGCTGCGCTGATCCTGTTCCGTGGGCCGCTGGCCTGGGACGGAGGCTGGATCCTGTTCGCGATTCTGGACTCGCGATCCCCGGTGCGCTATGCGGATCGCCTCGCCAATCTGCCGCTGCACTCCGTCGTGCTGATCGCCGCCAGGCTCACGGACAACCTGCGCGTGCTCGAGAGCGTGTTCTCGCTCGTCTATGCCGGCATTCCTGTTCTGGGATTGGCATTGTCGTGGTGGACCGTGAGACGCGTCGACCGGCGCCTGTTCGTCTGGCCCGCGCTCGGAATCGGTCTCGCGACGCTGCCTGGGCAGTTCAATTTTCTCAGCGACAGCATCATGGCGCTGAATCTGTTTTGGCCGGTGTACCTGTGGATCCTTTGCGCCGCGCCGCCATTTGCGTTGCCCGTCGCCACGCTTCTGGCGGCCGCCGTCTTCTTCATGCATCCGGTGGCGATGCCGCTGTTCGTGCTCGGCGCGCTCGTGGCATTTCTCCTCGCGCTCAAGCGGCCCGAGGTTCGCACGCGAATGATCGTCGTGGCGGGGACGCTGGCGGTTGGTGCCGCCGCCAGGCTCGTGTTGTTCTTCGTCACGCGGACCCCATATGAGAGCGCTGAGACTTCGCTGTCCATGCAACTACAGCACCTCACGACAGGCATTGCCCGCCTGGCCGTGGCCGCTGAGGCCGCCGTATGGGTTGCCGCTCTGGCTGTGTTCCTGCGCCCGCGACTGTCCGCACGTCCTGCCTGCGCACGCGTTCTGGCGTTGACGGCATGGGCGGGCGTGTCTGCCGCAGGCCTCCTGCTGCTCGGCTGGGCGTCGAATCCTCTTCGATGGGCGTACTCGCTCGACTTTCGTAACTTGGCAGGACTGTGCCTGTCGCCAATCCTGACGCTGGCGGCAGTGGAGGTCCTGTTTCCGGCGAGCGATACGCCGACTGCCGTGACGTATCGGCGGCGGCTGCTGACCGCACAGGCCGCTGCCGTCGTCTTCTGCGCCGTCTTGAGCGTCCAGGGGTTCACCTGGGATCGGCTGTCGACGAGACTGCGCGCGTCGATTGCCGCGCATCGCGGCGGCTGCGTGTCCGTCTCGGATCTCCGCTGGCCGCTCTCGACGGCGCTCGATCATTGGGCGACGCCCGCTTACGCCGTGCTGCTCCAGGGACGCCGGCCCGACACCTTGATCCTCCATCGCGGCGTCTGTGGGCACACCGACTTTGCCCATGAGACGCGCTTCACGTACGTGCCGCACGTGGTTCGGCACGACGGCTGGTTCTTTCTCCCGGGAGGCGGCCCGAAGGGATGAGTACCAGAGCGGCCGGAGTGGATCGGGACAGGCCGCCGCGCGTGACGTACTGGACCGGCACTTGGGATCCACGCAAGGAAGCGATTTCCAAAGAGATCAGCCACCTGCGCGTGGCGGATCGGCGGCGCGCGCTTGTCGTTGCGTTCTCGTCGCGGCAGCCGATGCGGTTTCGCCGGCGCGAACGCGTGTTCACCTTCGGACACCGACACTGGCCGGTGCTGCGGTCGCTGGCACCGCTCCTCGAGCGCACCGGCGATGTCACGCATGTCTTCGGCGGCACGGAATCCTGGCACCTGCTTCGATCGATCGGCCGCCGGCCGATCGTGCTGACCGCCGTCGTGCATGCGAAGCCTGGTGAGACCCTGCCGCACGTCCGCTTTGCCCGTGTCGTCGTCGAAGCGGATTCGCTGATCGAGGAGTGGACGGCGCGTGGCGTGCCGAGGAAGGCGCTCACGGTCGTGTACCCGGGCATCGACCTCGAGCGGTACGCCTTTGCGCCGCTTCAACGCACGGATCGGCTCCGGTTCCTCTTTGCGAGCAGCCCATCGGAATCGAGCGAGATCGACGCGCGGGGGATTCCGCTGCTCATCGAGCTCGCGAGAGCCCGCCCCGACATCGAGATTGTCGTGCCATGGCGGTCGTGGGGCGACGTGGCTGGGACGACCGCCGTCCTGGACGCCCTCCGGCCGCCTCCGAACTTCCACGTGCGCCGCGAGCCCCACGCCGACATGCGTCGGCATTTCGCACACGCCCATGCCACGATCGTGTGCTTTCAGGCCGGAGCGGGCAAGGCGCTGCCGAACTTCGTGCTCGAAGGTCTGGCTGTCGGACGGCCGTGCCTGGCGACGCTCGACAACGGACTGGCGAGCCTGCTCCAGACGTCTGGCGCGGGCATCGTCCGCGAGCGCAGCGTGGCCGGCTTGTCCGCGGCCGTTGACGAGCTACGCGCATCGCTCCATGAGCGCGTCATTCGCGCACGACAACTGGCCGAGCACCGATTCGATCTGCGAGCGTTTCGCGCCGCGTACGAGTCCATCTATCGCGACGTATCATGCGCATTTCACGCGGAGTCTCCATGGATCCACAGGTCGTGACATCGCGGCCGACGATTGGCGTCGTCGTGCCGTGCTACAACGAAGCGGAGAGTCTGGAGGCGACGGCGAGCGCCATCAGTCGAGAGCTCGATGCGCTGCGAGCCAGCGGCATCATCGCGGACGCGAGCTTCGCCTGCTTCGTAGACGACGGTAGCAAGGACGGGACGTGGGCGATCATCGAGGCGTTGAGCCGCGCCGGTCGCGGATGTCGTGGCGTGAAGCTCTCACGCAACGTGCGGCATCAGCGGGCGCTGCTCGCCGGACTGCTCGAGATGCGCGGGCAGGCCGATGCGCTGATCTCCATGGATGCGGACCTGCAGGATCCGGCAAACACCATCCCCAAGTTCGTCGAGGAATACCTGAAGGGCGCCGAAATCGTCTATGGCGTCCGTGACGATCGATCGACCGATACGTTTTTCAAACGGGCGACGGCCCACGGGTTCTATCGCCTGATGTCCGGACTCGGCGTCGACGTCATCGAGCACCATGCGGACTGCCGGCTGCTCGGCCGTCGGGCGCTGCAGGCGCTGAGCCAATTTGGCGAGGCCAATCTCTTCCTGCGTGGGATCGTGCCTTTGATCGGCTACCGATCCACCGCGATCTACTATCACCGCTCGAGCCGCGTCGCTGGCGAGTCCAAATATCCGCTTCGGAAGATGATTGCGTTCGCATGGGACGGCATCACGTCGTTCTCGACCGCACCGCTCGTCCTGATCGCGTGGCTCGGCTGTGTCGTGTGTCTGGGCGTCGGCGCCGTGTCCGTGTGGGCGTTCGTCACATGGCTGTCCGGCCGCGCGCTTCAGGGCTGGACGTCGACCGTCCTGCCGCTGCTGTTCATCGGCGGCGTGCAGTTGCTGTGCACCGGCATCATTGGCCAGTACCTGGGGAAGGTCTACCAGGAGGTCAAACGCCGACCGACCTACTTCGTCGACCGCACGTCCGGCGAGCCCGCAGGGCTCCACGACCAGATGGCTGGCCCGTCCGGTGACGCTATAGCGGCGGGGCGTAGGTGACGGCGTACAAGCCGTAGTACGACGAGACGTAGGCGACACCCGCCGCCATATTCAGCTCGATTTCGCGAAGCCACGGACCCACGTAAAAACGGCGCCGCGATCGCTTCGTCGCCAAGTCGACCACGTCGAGATAGTTGTCGATGAGGCTGCCCGTCAACACGAACTGTCGCTTCGCGTCGACGGCGAGCGCTCGCACGCCGAACACCGTGGAAATCGATCCAACGGACTCGAGGCTCTCCGCGTCGAACATGAGCACTTGCGACTCCGTTGGCGCCGTCACGAGCAACGTCAGGGCATCGGCGCTGCGATACGCGAAGCGCATGCGATCGACAGCGGCCGAGAGCGTCCGCTGCCGCACAATCCGACGGTGCGGGAGATCGTACGCGATGAGCCGGTTGTCGCGCCGGAAGAAGTTCAGATAGAGCTCGGGCTTGGCCGGATGCTGCAGGATGAAGCCAGGTGCCCAGGACTGCGTGTCCGTCACCTGCCCGGTCTGTCGATTGATGACGGCAAAGGGCACGCCCTCCTTGATATCGGCTTCGGACGCGACGACGATGCTGTCGGTCATGGGATCCCAGGTCAGCCAGACGTCACCGGGCGCCAGATTGGGAAACGGAAACGACCGCTTCAGCGTGAGCGTGTTGGCATCGAGCGTCAGCAGAGCCCGCGAGTCCCAATTGTAGAGATAGATCTCTTTGTCCACCGCGTTGTACGAAAATCCCTGCGCAAAGCCGCTGGGCACGGTGGAGACGCGCGGCGCGGCCGCGAGATCGGCTGCCGCGTACGCGTGAAGGCTCGAGAGGCCGTGACCGCTGGCGAAGAGCTGACCGAGGTCCGCATCGTAGGCGAGGTTGTTGAAGTCGCCGGTGGCGATTCGCACGACGGCGGCGTCGTGGAATACGGAGCGGTGCATCGCGGACAGCGGAGCCGTGTCGAGCGTGGCGCTGCAGAGCACGGCGGTCATGGCGATCGCGGGGATCGCGGACGTGGCTTGGCGGTTCACGGCTTCGAGCCAGCGGCCGATGCCGATCCGGCCCAGGAGGTCGTGCCAGAGCGCCTTGAAGCTGATGAGTTCCGTCGCGATCAGCGCGACGACGGCGCGCGCGCGGCCTCGTCGGTCATTCAGCGCGCGAACGGCGTACCGGTACAGCGGCTCGGCTGCCGCGTCGACCGCGAGAAACGCGACCAGAACCGTCGCCAGCCTCGCGGGGGCCGGATCGCCGAACGTGCGAAGCAACGCGACATAGCCGGCGAATGCGATCGCAAGAAAGGCGGCCTGCGCGACAAGAGCCTTCAGGCCCGTCGACGGCAAGCGATATCGCGCGGCGGCGAGGAAGGCGAAGGCCAACGCGCCGAGCAGGATGCGCTCGGGCATCGTGCTGACGAGGTGGATGGCCGTCACGACGGACTTCCACTGGAACCAGTCGGCGTCGCGCCGCAAGTACATGACGAGCGCTGCAGCCGCCAGAAGCCGGACGAGCATCAACGCAACGACGATCGTCAGGATGACGACACCGGACCGGACAGGCCGGTCCCCAGGCTGCAACGAAGCTGTCATCCAATACCTCTCAATGTGTCGTCATGGACGCAGGTGAATCCTGCGAAACCGCGCACGCCACGGGAAACCGCTCGATCCACCGTTGGACCTCGGTTACTGGTGTGCGCGCGCTGAGCGGACATACTGGAGCACGAGCGTGGGTCCGGGAAGATCGATGCGCTCGAAGTGCGCGCTCTGCGGATCGGCGACAATCGCGCGCACCAGCGGACCGTAGTCGCCGTGCTCGACGCCGGCCACGTCATCGATGGCCATGCCCCAGAGAAATCCGTCGTCGCCCAGCGTCTCCAGGTCCGTCAGCGCAAGCGGCTGGAGGAAGTCGTACTGCGACGTCGGCGGGATCTTGCGCGCGTTGAGGTTCCGGTGGATCCGGAGCAGGTCGGCCCGCGTCGAGAGCACGATCTGCGACGCGCTGACGTGCGCGGCCAGATAGTCGAGCGCCGGCGTGCCGACGATGGTCGCGGCATCGAATTGCGTGGGCGCCGGAGACGTGACGTTGTCGATGTCCCGTCCGATCTGCAGCCAGCACGCGCCCGCGAAGAAGGCTGTGAGCACGCCGGCCGCCGCCGTGCGTCCGACGCCGAATCGTCGTAACACGCGCATGCCGATCACGGCCACGAGGATCCATTCGATCCAGAAGATCTGGATGAGGTGGCGGCGATCGATGAGCTCTCCCCAGCGATATCTGGTACGGGCGCCGATGACGAGCGCGGCATAGACCACGGCGTACATCGCGAAGAGCAGCTCGAGACGATATTGCTTGAAGAGATCGGGAAGCTTCCGGAGGCCGACGCGCCACAGCACGACGAGCGCGACGAGGACCACCAGGACCACGGCGGCGACGATCTTCTTGGGTGTGGCCAGCCACCACGCGATCGGGAAGTTCGTCGTCATCTCTCCGATGTGGAGCTCCACCGTCCGGCACACGTTGTCCCAGAATGTGAGCTCCGACGGTGGCATGTTGTAGGGATTCAGCTGGCCGAAACCGATCAGATTTCTCAAGGCCAACGGCACGAAGCAGATGACGACGCCGGCCCCCCAACACACGAGCGTCCGCGCCACGCGGCGCGCCGGCAGATAGGTGACGTGCAAGAGCAGGAAGACGCAGGACGTCGCCAGGAGAAACGATCCGACATAGCGAACGGCCCACGCCGCGCCGCCGAAGAAGCCGGCCCAGAAGAGTGCCCAGGGCCATGGGCGGCTGTCGTCCGGATCCCATGCGACGAGGCCGAGCACCGCGGCCGCCGCGCACGCGAAGAACAGGGAATCGCTCATGTACTGCGTGCTGATCTGCAGGAACGCGGGCATCGCCACGATCGTGAGCGTGACGCCGGCGGCCACGGGCGACGGGAGCAGGCGCAGACACAGACGCGCCACGAGCACGATGCCTGCGGCGGCGGCCAGCGCCGCAATGGCGAGTCCGCTCGTCTGCAGGGACAGGCCGGTCACGGCCGTGATGGCGGCAATCAGAATTGAATAGCCCGGCGTCCACCATGTGATCGGCTCCCAGAGAGCCCGGCCCAGGCCGTCGATCGCACGCTGCTGGAGCCCACGGCCGTCGAGCAGACTCCGTGCCGTTTCCATGTACGCCGCACTGTCCCAGGAGAAGACCCAGGGATTGTGTCGGTACGTCTGAGGAAGAAACACGGCCCAGAGCGCGAGTGCCGCCAGACTGAGCCAGACAAGAGCCATCGTACCGACGCGGGTCGGCACGACGCTCTCGCGCGCACGGGCGTCGCCGTGCGTGAGGCGATCAGACGTTCGCGTACTGCCGGCGTCGGACGACTTGATAGCCATTGATGAGCTCCACGACACCTCGGTCCAGCCCGACGATCGGCTTGAAGCCCGTCGCTTCGATCCGGGCGTTGCTGACGATGTAATTGCGCTTGTCCGGGTCTTCGCCCACTTCGGATGTGATCACGTGGAAGCCCGGCACGTGCCGCTGGATCAGCTCGCAGAGCTCCTGCTTGCTCAGGTTCGCGTCGCTCAGGCCGACGTTGTACGGACGGCCCTTCATCGCGTCGTAG
>CAZNMF010000430.1:0-9829 GCA_964573795.1 uncultured Solibacteraceae bacterium | reverse complement strand
AGTTAGACACTGCGGGCTGGCGAAAATCATCGGTGGAGAGGCGCTGTCTTGAACGATCGCTGGCGGCTATTAGAGCGACTCCGGAAACCGACGAGACGCACGAAATACTGTGACGATCTCCGCGACGCCGTCACGAAGCCGATACACGATGCGGTGTGGAGACAGGATGGACGGACGTCACATGCCCAGGCGTCGCTTCACGTCGTCGTGGGGCACGCCCCGGCCTGCGTTGAGCTCGGCGAGGCCAGCATCGATTTTGGCCAGGAACACCACTTGAGGCCCTGAAAGTCCGATGCGCAGGCGCACGTGTCCCGAGACCCGCCGTGTCACACGCCGTCCCCGGCGTTCGGTGCTGACTCCGCGCCGGGCGGCTCGCGGAACGGGTCCATCGGGATCGGCGCGTAGTCGACGTCCAGGATCTCGAGATGCTCCGTCTTCGTCGGCGCGTGGAGGACGACGTGGTCGCCGATGCTCGACTTCATCAGCGCGCGCGCCAGCGGCGACATCCAACTGATGTAGCGGCGATTCACGTCCACTTCGTCGAGGCCGACGATCGAGACGACGTGCTCGCGGCCGTCGGCGTCCTTGTAGGTGACGGTCGCGCCGAAGAACACGCGTGAGGCCGCGGCCGTTGGCCTCGGCGCAACGGGATCGATCACTTCCGCGGCGTCGATACGCTTCGTCAGAAACCGGATGCGCGAGTCGATCTGCCGCAGCCGCCGTTTGCCGTAGAGATAGTCCGCGTTCTCGCTGCGATCGCCGTTGCCCGCCGCCCACGACACGACCTGCGTCACCGCAGGACGTTCGCGCGTCATCAGGAACCGGTGCTCGTCCTTCAACCGCTGCAGTCCCGCCGGCGTGATGTAATTCTTCAGCTTCGGGCCCGGCGTTTCGCGCACGGGCTCTCGCAACGGTCGCTTCGTTCTCATGCTCGTCATGATCTGATTGCAGACACGCTCATCGCAACGTCGACGTTTACAGCAGCGATGGCTGCGCGGGCGGATAGACGACGGTCCTATCCGCTCGAACAACCGCGCCTGGCGTGAGGCCCGCGGGCTCCGTGCGGCCGGGCGCCATGATGTGGACGACGGCTTCATCGCGCGCGAGCAGATAGTCCGTGATGATGCGCCGATGGCAGCGCCACCACACGGCCTCCGAGCACATGATCGCGCAGCGCTGCTTCCATCCTTCTTCGATCAGATGCTCGAGCCCGGCGCGAAACGGCGCGGACAGCGCGTAGTCCGCGTAGTTGTGAAAACTCTCGTGCGTCCAGAAGGCGTTGACCTCGGGCGCGACGGTTCGATCCTTTCCGCGTCGGCCGCCGAGCGCCGGCAGATGTTCGTACTCGATCTCGACGAGGGCCAGGCTCTCGGGCAGTGTGTCTGTGTTGAATTGCGGATTGAATCGCGATCGCGGGATGGTGCGGACGTCCACGAGACGGGCAATGTCGGACCCACGCAGCAGGGCCACGAAGTCCTCGAGGCTGCGGTTCGAATGGCCGATCGTGAAGAACGGGAGCGTCGCGCCGCTCATTCGTGGATCGTATCTTGCTCTGACGCGACCGCCGGCCGCCGGCCGTCCGATCTCGACCAACATCGCCACGACGTCGGCGTAGCGGACACGACGCCAACCTCGCCCCAGGTAGAATGGCGCACGGCGCCTGACCGCCCACGTCCGCCCAATGATCATCGCTCCTCGCATTCGTGGCTACATCTGTACGACGGCACATCCGATCGGATGCCGTCATCTCGTTCGTGAGCAAGCGGCCTGGACGCAGAGCCGGCCGATCGCCGGCAATGGCGCGCCGCTGTCCGTGCTCGTGATTGGCGGATCGGCGGGATACGGGCTCGCCTCCCGCATCACCTGCGCGTTCGGACGTGGTGCCAGGACGCTGTCCTTGTCGTACGAGAAGGAACCCACGCTTGAATCGACCGGCACGGCGGGCTGGTACAACACTCGCGCGTTCGAGGAGCTCGCGTCGTCGGCTGGCCTCTACGCGCGTTCGGTCAATGCCGACGCGTTCGCGGATGAGACCAAAGCGCACATCGCGGACATCGTGCGGCAGGATCTGGGCGGTCTCGATCTGCTCGTGTACAGCCTGGCGTCGCCGGTGCGCAAGGATCCGGAAAGCGGCACGATTTTCAGGAGCGCCATCAAGGCCGTCGGACGTCCCGTTCGCCTGAAGACACTCCACGTCGAGAAAGGCGCGGTGCAGGAGATCGACGTGCCGACCGCGACGGAGGACGAGATCCACGCGACGGTCAAGGTGATGGGCGGCGAGGACTGGGAACGCTGGACCGGCCATCTCCAATCGCAGGGTCTGCTCAATCGTGGCTTTCGCACGGTGGCATATACCTACATCGGCAGTGAGTTGACGTGGCCGGTCTACTGGGACGGCACGCTCGGCAAGGCGAAAGAAGATCTGGACCGCGCGGCCGCCGCGATCCGATCGGCGCTCGCGCCGCTCTCCGGCGACGCGCGCGTCGCCGTGCTCAAAGGCGTCGTGACGCAAGCCAGCTCGGCGATCCCGGCAATGCCGCTGTACATCTCGCTGCTGTTCAAAGTCATGAAAGAGCAGGGGCTGCACGAGGACTGCCAGCAGAACATCGATCGACTGTTCCGGTCCGCGATCTTCGACGGTGATTCAGCGCCGATCGATCCGCACGGCCGGTGGCGCGCCGACGACTGGGAGCTTCGCGCCGACGTTCAAGCCGAAGTGAAGCGCCGATGGCAAGCGGCAACGTCCGACAACGTGATGGAGCTGTCGGATCTCGCCGGCTTCCGCCGCGACTTCCTGCGCATCTTTGGCTTCGGCGTCGACGAGGTGGACTATACGCGCGACGTCTCGCCGTTGGGATGATCGGCCGACGTCTCCTTCACCCCCGCCGCGCCTTCTCGATCGCCGCGATGTCGATCTTCTTCATCGTCATCATCGCCGCGAACGCGCGCTGAGCCTCGGCGCCGCCGGCGGCCATCGCGTCCGTGAGCACGCGCGGCGTGATCTGCCACGACAGGCCCCAACGGTCCTTGCACCAGCCGCACGCGCTCTCCTGACCGCCGTTGCCGACGATTGCGTTCCAGTACCGGTCGGTCTCTTCCTGCGTGTCGGTCGCGATCTGGAACGAGAACGCCTCGCTGTGCGTGAACGTCGGCCCGCCGTTGAGGCCGAGACACGGAATCCCGACGACGGTGAAATCCACCGTCAGCACGTCGCCCGCCTTGCCGCCCGGAAAATCGCCCGGCGCCTTGTGGACGCCGGTCACCTTGCTATCCGGAAACGTCGCGGCGTAAAAGCGCGCGGCGTCTTCCGCGTCCTTGTCGAACCAGAGACAGATCGTGTTCTTCGGTTTCATGGCGCAGGCTCCTTCGTGGGGATAAGGCCAGCCTACCTTCATCCCACGCCTGCGGCAACGCTCGCGCCAGCCTCAGCCAGACGTCACTTCTCCTGCAACGTGCCGACGATGTGACCGTTGCGCATCAGGCCGGAGGCTTCGTTGACCGTCACGTCCATCGTGCGCTCCGGCGTGAAGCGGATCGCCAGCGTGTAGTGATTGATGTTCGCGATGAAGTTGAGATCGAGCAGAAGCTCGGTGTCCGACGTCCATCGGCCCGTCGCGCCGGCGGGCAGACGGAACGGTCCGTACGCGCCGACGCGATAGACGCCGTCGAGGCCGATCGGCATGCTGAACGGCTCGCCGTAGTACTCGAGCGCGACGCGCGCCGTGCCGGATCGATCGAACGTCAACGCGAGGCTGTCGATGCGCGACGCGTTGACGGGGAATCGAAAGACCTTGCCCGAGATCGACGCGGCGATCGCCGGCGCGGGCGTGACGGGCGTCGCCGCCGGCGGACGCGCGGCTGCAGCGCGGCTCGCGTCGAGCGCCGCCGTCCCTGCCGGATTCGCCGGCAGCGGCTGATCCGCTTTCACCGCCTGCCGCACGAGCGTCGTCAACTGCCCCGCGTTGCCGCCCGCCATGCTGACGACGACCATGTCGAGATCGGGCCAGACGATGAGCGACTGCCCGCCGCGGCCGGTGCCGCCGTACTGTCTGCCGTTGGGACCGTTGACGGCGTTCCACTCGATGCCGAATCCGCCCGGCTCGTTCCGCGCGCCCGGCGGCGGCGCGATCGACGCGGCCACCCAGTCGGCCGGCACGATCTGTCTGCCGTTCCAGTTGCCACCGTGCAGATAGAGATAACCGAGCTTGGCGACGTCCCGCGGATGGAAGTGGCTGTCGCCCCAGCCATGACTGCGTCCCTGCGGATCGTCGGCCCACACCACGTCGCGGATGCGCAGCGGCTCGAACAGATACGTGCGCGCGAACGTGAGCTCGTTCGATCCGGCGACGACGCCGAGCACCGATCCCAGCAGGTGATATCCCGGGCTGCAGTACGCCGGGCGCGTGCCCGCGTCGTACTTCACCGGCAGCGAGAGCGCGAAGCGCACCCAGTTGTCGGAGCGCTTCATCCGCTCCAGCTCCTGTTCGCCCGGCAGAAAGCCGCAGTCGAGCCCGGATTCCATGTGCAGCAGATTGCCGACGGTGATCGCGCGCGTGCGCGCGTCCGCCTCGGCCGGCACGTCATTCGGGAAGAACGACGCCACCGTCTGATCGAGCTTCACGAGCCCGTTGGCCACGGCCACGCCGGTCAGCGTCGAGGTGATCGTCTTGGTGACGGACGCGAGATCGTGCGGCGCGGACGAGTCGTACGGATAGAAATCGACGTCGGCGACGACGAAGCCGTGACGGATGACGAGCAGGCTGTGCGTGCCCCATCCCTTCTCGCGCACCTGATCGATCGCGGCCGCGAGCGCCTGCGAGTCGATGCCTTGCGATTCCGGCGTGGCCGTCCGCCAGCGCTCGCCGGGAAAGTACACGGCGGCGAACGCCGGCGATTGCGATCGAGCGTGCATGACGACGCTCGCGGCGAGCGCCGCGGCGACCAGGAAAAGTAGACGCGCTGTCTTCACCATGAACCTGCTTCGGGATTGAGTCCGGCGGACCGCACTCTAGCACGCGACGCCGCGTCGGGCGAATCAGGCGCTGGTCGATCTGCTCGCGCAGAAGCCGTGGATGGTGCCCATCCCCGGCACGACGAAGCGGCATCGCCTCGACGAAAACCTCGGCGCGCTGGACATCGAGCTCTCCGTCGACGATCTGCGTGAGATCGACGACGTCTCGTCGCGCGTCCCGATTCAGGGCACGCGGTACCCGGAGGCGATCGAGAAGATGACGGGGCTGTAGGAACGTTCGAGACGTTCCCTACGGCTCGACGTTCCAGACGATCATCGGCCGCGTCGGCCGGCCCGCGGCAGCTCGTGCGCGGTTGAGCTCGACTTCGCGCTGCTGCAGCTTCAGCACGATGGCGACCTTCTCCTTGGGCGAGAGCCGCCGCTGCTGCTCGTGCCACGCGGCCTTCGCGGCGAAGCGCTGATGGATGTCGGGGCTCATGATCGCTCCGAGAGTAGCAGCGCCAGCAGCGCTTCGTCCAGCAGGCCCGCTTCGCGAAACCTGACGATTCGTTCCTGGCGTCGAGGCGTGAGGGCTCCGGCGTCCGACTGCCAGATCGCCGCGAGATGCGTCGGCGTCATGATCCGCACATGCGGTGCCGCGGCATCGTCCGGATCGTACGGGCCTTCATAGGCGTCGCGCACCGCGCGCGCCACGAGCGGACTCCACGCAGGAAGAAACTGGACTGGCACGCCGGCGATCTCGACGTGCTCACCGCGGCGCGGATAGCTCGTGTCCGGAAGACGGTCCAAGATCGGACGCAACGGATCCAGAGGAGCGGGCGGCACAGCGAACACCACCACGACATCGAGATCCTGCGTGGCGACGGCTTCATCCCAGAAGTTGGCCGCCATCGCGCCCGCAATCGCATAGTCGGCGACGACACCATCGCTCTTGAGGCGCTCCAACAGCCGGAGGACGTCGGCGAAATGAAACACGCGCCATCAGCATACCCGCGGAGCGCTCTCACCCAATCCCGGCACCGGAAAGCGCCGGCAGCAGTCGCGCACGTCGCTCGCGAGGTGCGCGAGCGCGGCCGCGTCGTCGTGATGGCGAAGCGCGCCGGCGATCCAGGCGCCGATCTGCGTCATGTCGGCCTCGGTCATGCCGCGCGTGGTGCAGGCGGGCGTGCCGAGACGGACGCCGCTGGGACGGAGCGGCGGGCGCGGATCGTCGGGGATCACCTGCTTGTTGGTCGTGATGCCGATGCGATCGAGCGCCTCTTCTGCCGCGCGGCCGTCGATCCCGAAGCTCGCGACCGTGTCGATGACCATCAGGTGATTGTCCGTGCCACCCGTGACGAGCGTCGCGCCCTCGGCGATAAGGGCCGCCGCGAGCGCGTTCGCGTTGCGCAGCGTGGCCGTCGCGTAGTCCACGAATGCGGGCTCGGCGGCCTTCTTGAACGTGATAGCCGCGCCGGCGACGTTGTTCATGTGCGGGCCGCCCTGCAGTCCGGGAAATACCGACGCGTCGATCTTCGACGCGAGCGTCTTGCGACACAGAATCATGCCGCCGCGCGGCCCTCGCAGCGTCTTGTGCGTGGTCGTCGTCACGACGTCGAAGCCCGCGTCGAACGGATTGCGCATGACGTTGGCCGCGACGAGCCCGCCGATGTGCGCGATGTCGGCCATCGTGTACGCGCCGACTTCGTCAGCGATGGCCTTGAACGGCGCGTAGTCGTAGTCGCGCGGATACGAGGAGTAGCCGCACAGCACGAGCTTGGGCTGCGTGGCGCGGGCCTGCGCGCGCAGCGCGTCGAAGTCGATCGCGCCGTCGCGATGGGGCTGTGTCTTGTAGCGGACGAAGTTGAAGACTTTCCCCATGTGCGACACGGGCGCGCCGTGCGTGAGGTGGCCGCCGTGCGAGAGATCCATCGCGAGGATCGTGTCGCCTGGCTGGAGCAGCGCGAAGTAGACCGCCTGGTTCATCGGCGACCCGGACAGCGGCTGCACGTTCGCGTGCTCCGCGCGGAACAGCGCGCACGCGCGATCGCGCGCGGCATTCTCGATCTGATCGGTGAACGTCTGACCGCCGTAGTAGCGGCGTCCCGGATAGCCTTCGGAGTACTTGTTGGTCAGCACGGATCCGAGCGCGGCGAGCACTTCGGGATAGGTGTAGTTCTCGGACGGGATCATCTCGATGCCATCGGCTTGGCGGCGCTCTTCGCCGTCGATGGCCTCGGCCACGAGCGTGTCGAACTGTTGAAGACTGACGCGGTGTCGATCCATGGGCACTCCATCTGTGGTGATGGGCCGGATGGCTCCGGCTGCCCAGGCGATCGGCGGTTCAAGATCGCGCTCCCCGGTGGTGTCCCACCCTCGCTCGCCAGTCGCGCGACGGAACTACTGTAGCAAAAGGCGAGGGCCGGCCGTCGTTTGGTCTAGTATTCAAACGCTCTGGTGCATCCGATGCCCCGTCCGCTCTGCGCATTCGGCACGCGGCCGCTTCTGCTGACCCTCGCGCTCGGCGCGTGCTTGCCGTCGCTCGTTCAGGCGCGGGCTATCCGGCTGGCGCTATTCGACGCGGATGACATCCCTGATCTGATCACAACGTTCGCAACCGCGGATCCCACTGGATGGAGCGTGGCGTCGCTCGTCAAGGCCGTTGGCATGGACGACGACAGCGGCCCTGACGGATGGGACGGGTGGCTCGAGGCGCTCGTGGAATTCGCGGAGCAACGCGCCGCCGCGTCGCGCGCGCGGATCGACGTCCGTGCCGCGCTTGCCCAACTGCTGCTCACTCGAGAGCTCCGTCTGGGCCTCACCATCGATGCCGCTCGTCGATACCTCGTGTATCCGGAGGAGATCCGGCGTCTGCTTCCGATCACGACGCAACGCGGGGCGGATTCGTGCAGCGCGTCGGCCGTCTACGTGTTCACCGACGAGCTCGCCGCCGCACTCTGGCAGACGGGCCATCGCGTCGAGGCGCGCGCGATGCTTCAAGACGAGCACGCGAGCGTCGGGCCGAGATCCCGGCGCGCGCACGCGCGCCATGCGGCTCTGTCCGACATGTTCGACCCGGCCGTGCCGGCAGCGGACCTGTTCGATCGGTATTTCACGCACGACCGGGACGCTGACGAAAACTCGTGCGATTGGCCGGACTCGTCAGGCTGGTTCGATGCGGTGGACGCGTCGCCGGTGATACGTCCGCTCGCCGCGATCCGCCTTCGTGAGGCCGGTTACGCGGATCTCGCGACCGCGTTCGAGCGCGATCGCCTCTACCGTCGCGACGACGACGTGGATGGCGTGCTGAGCCGCTACGCGCGACTCTTTCCGGACAGCGTCCGGGCGCGGCGTGATCGATGGTCCGCCATGATCGACGACGCGTGGCACGCGACCGTCTCGCCAAGCGAGACGCCGCAGGAGCCCATCCACGTGCACGGTCGCGCGGAGATGCCGTCGTGGCCGGAGCATCCGCTCCCGCGCGGCGTAGCCGCGTGGAAAGACACGAACTCACCCGAGCGTGCGCCGAAAGGCGTGTCGCTTCCCGTCGATCCCGAGACGGTCCTGCGCTACGAGCGCGTCGGCGCCGAGCGCGCGATCGTCTATCAATCGTCCGACTACGACATGCCGGGCGAGGTGCCGGCGTTCGGCGTCTGGTTCGCACGCACGGAGCAGGGACACTGGACGCGGCCTGTCTATCTCGGCCTCCGGCAGTACTTCCCATACGTCGTTACACCCGGATCGAAGCTGCCGTTGTTCCGCGGCGACGTCCTGCAGCTCGAGGTGCGGATCCGCGAGATCGATCCTTCGTCGATCACGTTTCCGCCCATCGCCACCGGCCTGCTGCGCAGTGCGGACGGCCTGTATCTCACGATCGATCTCGCACGGGCCCGAGCGGATCGCGACGAGGATGGACTGAGCGACGTCGAGGAAATCGCGCTTGGTCTCGATCCGGCCAGCGCGGACACCGACGGCGATGGATTGCCCGACGGACGCGATCCGCTGCCGCTCACGGCATATCGCGCCGACGTCGCCGCCGCCGACAGGGCCGTGGGGCGCGCGGTGATCAATCGGGTGCTGCATCACGACGCCGAGGCGATGGTGACCGGCCCGACGCCCGACACGACGCACACGCGCGCGGGCGCCGTGTTCCTGGTCGGCGATCCGAACCTCTTCGCGGGCATCTCGAGCGCACCGTTCCGGCTCGTCGTCTACACCGACGCCGACCTCCGCGCGCTCGACCGCGGCCCGGCGCCGTTCTACGCGCCCAAGATCATTCGAATGTTCTCGTCGCTGGATGGACGTCGGCGCTACGTCGAGTGGTCGGCGAAATGGGCCGGCGGGCGTTTCCTCGTGATTTGCCAGACGGGCGGCGAATGCACGGTCGACGATCTGTCGTCGTGGGTGAGCTGAGCCTGGCCGTTCTTCACGATACGCGAGCGGCAACACGCGGCGTCGACTAGCTATGAGGGATTGAACACCGGCACGTCGATCCCGCGAAAGTCTTTTTCGTTTCGCGTCACCAATGTCAGCCCGTGCACGCGCGCCGTCGCGGCAAGGAATGCGTCGATGACGGGCAACGTCCGCGCAGCGGAGGCGCGGAGCCGTCCCCAGTCCTCGGCGACGGCCAGATCGACCGGAAGGATGCGATCGGCGTATAAAACGGACAAATCCGCCAGCCAACGCCTGAGCGTGCGCGCTCTCGCCTCGTCCCGCGCCGCGAGGCGATCAACCCCTTCGCGGATCTCGCCCAGCGTCAGGACGCTGACATACAGGTCATCGGCCTCCTGTGCGTCGAACCAGGCCAGAACCGCAGCGTTCGGACGCGGCTTCCGAATTTCCGAGAGGATGTTGGTGTCGAGGAGCGCTTTCACAAGT
>CAZNMF010000429.1:0-3777 GCA_964573795.1 uncultured Solibacteraceae bacterium | reverse complement strand
GCCGGATCGATCTTCTCGAGGCGCATGACGGGCCCGGCCTTGTAGAACGGCCGGCGCGAGCCGAGCATGCGCTCCATCAGCGACGGCTCGGATCCCGAGAACACGTAGCCGACGGAACGCTGATCCTGGACGGCCGCGCGCAGCGCCTGCTCGACCGATCCACCGTCGAAGGACTCGATCGCCTGGAACTCGTCGAGCGCGATGGCCATGCGCTGGCGCCGCGCCGCCGCGATGCGGCCGGGCAGCGCGAAGATCTCCGCCGCGAGCCGCGCGATGTCGCGCGCCGATCGCACGCCCGGAAACGCGAGCGTGAACCGCGGCTCGCCGGACGGGCGCGGCTCGAGGCGCAGCTCCGGCCGCACCGCCTGCAGCAGCTCCGACGCCCAGCGCCGCAGCGTCCCGGCGGGCGTCTCCGCGGTGACGAGCGCGCGGGCGTAGGCCTCGAGGAACGCCACGTAGGAACTGGACGCGGCGACGGTCACTTCGACCGTGATGACGCGCTCGCGCGCGAGGCGCTGCATCGCGTCGCGGATGAGGGACGACTTGCCGTAGCGGCGCGGCGAAATGAGGAAGACCTTCTGGCCGGCCGCCAGATCGCGCGTCAGCCGATCCCGCTCGGTCTCGCGGTCGGCGAAGGCGCCGGTGGTGACGATCTCGCCGTAGACGAACGGGTTGGCGGCTTCCATTACCCAAGTATACGTGATGACTACGTAGACTTAGGTAACGGCTGTCTCCCGCGGCCGAGGCGCACGACGATGTCGTATTCGGCCTTCGCGACCGGCTGCACGGACAGCCGCGCGCCCTTCTGGACGACCATCATCTTCTCGAGGCCGCGCGTCGACTTCAGCCTCTCGAGCGACACGATCGCCGGGAACGTCTCGACGTAGCCGATGTCCACGGCGTACCACGTCGGCGCGTCCTTCTTGGTGTCCGGGTCGAAGTAGTGGTGGCCCTTCTTGAAGGCGTACGGATCCGGATACCCGGCCTTGACGATCTTCGCGAGCCCGGTCACGCCCGACGGCTCCGCATTCGACGCGTAGAACAGCACGCCGTCACCGACGCGCATCTCGTCCCGCAGGAAGTTGCGCGCCTTGTAGTTGCGCACGCCCTCCCAGCTCGTCGTCCCGTCACGCGCGAGATCGTCGATCGTGTACGCGGAGGGCTCGCATTTCATCAGCCAATAAGACATGGAAGATCCTTGTTATCGCGCTATCTCACTATCGCGCTATCGCACTATCGAATATCGGGCTATCTCACTATCTCGCCATCTGCCTCAAATGAGGCTCCCCGCAATCAGATGGCCCCGATAGCCAGATGATCCGATAGCAGATAGTGCGATAGCGCGATAGGGAGATAGTGCGATACACGCACTTGTCATGCGCTCTTTGGCAGTACCACCCCCACCCTCGTGCCTCTCCCCACCTCGCTCTCGACCTCGGCTCGGCCGCCGTGGGCGGTGACGATGGCGTGGACGAGGCTGAGGCCGAGGCCCAGGCCCTGCGCGTGGCCGGCGTCGCCGCGGTAGAGGCGATCCCAGATGCGCGGGAGATCGGTCGGCGGAATGCCGCGGCCGGTGTCCTGAACCGTGATGACGACCTCGTCGCCGTGTGCCTCGGCGCCAATCGTCACCCGCCCGCCGGCGTCCGTGAACTTCAACGCATTGTCGACCAGATTCGCGAGCACCTGGCGAAGCCGCTGGCGATCGGCGCGGACGACGAGTCCGGGCACCGCCGTTGACGACAACTCGATACCGCGCTCGTCCGCCGTGTCCTCGTAGAGATCGATCGTGTCGCGGACGATGTCGTCGACGGGCACCGCCGACAGCGACAGCCGCATCGTCCCCGTCTCCGCCTCGGAGATGTCCATCATCGTCGTCAACAGCGCCATGACGCGGTCGGCCTCCTCGACGCAGGCCGCGAGCGCGTCGCGCGCCGCCGTGTCGTCGCCGCGCGCGGACGCCAGCGCGGCCTCGGCGCGCGCGCGCAGACGCGCGATCGGCGTCCGCAGATCGTGCGCGACGGTGTCCAGCGCGTCGCGCATGCCACCGACGAGCGTCTCGATGCGCGCCAGCATCGCGTTGAAGACGACGCCGAGCTCGTCGACGAGATCGCCGTCACCGTCCGCGGCGACGCGCGCGTCGAGCCGTCCGGTCTCGGTGATGTCCCGCACCGTGTCGCGCAGCTCGCGCAGCGGCCGCAGCGCCGATCGCGTCAGCGCCACGCCGCCGGCCAGCCCGGCGACGACGACACAGATGATCAGGATGCCGAGCAGATCCCGCACCTGCGCCAGGAACTGATCGCGCTCGAGCGTCGTCCGTCCGACCTGCAGGATGGTCCCGTCCCAGAGCGAGCGCGACACGACCTCGAGCGTCGTCGTGTCGACGGTCGATTGCACCTGCTCCCAGTCGTCGCCGTACGGCCGCCGGCCGTCCAGCCGCGCGATGTCGTACGTGCGCCAGGCGGGCGGCAGGCTGAAGAACTGCACTTCCGCACCGCCGCCGACGAGGCGCACCATCACGGAGTCGCGGCTGCCGGACGCGCGCTCCGCGTTGATCGCCTGCGTGACGGCGGGCAGCCCGCCGCGCTCGTATGTGCCGGCGTACTCCGCGAGGCGCACGAGCAGCAGATCGTGATCGCGCCGCACGAGCGAGATGGCGAGCAGTTGATACGCAATGAGGCCGATCGCGGCGGACGTGATGATGAAGACGCCGGCGTACCAGACGGCGACGCGCAGGCCGACGGCCCGGCTCATCCGCTGTCGCCAGTGCTCGATCATGATCGACGCTCAGTCGCCGCCCGGCTCGACGCCCAGGACGTAGCCCATGCCGCGGCGCGTGTGCAGCAATTTCGGCGAGAAGTCGTGATCGATCCGCTCGCGCAATCGATGGACGAGCACGTCGACGACGTTCGTGCGCGGGTCGAAGCTGTAGTTCCAGATCCGCGACTGGATCATCGTCTTCGACACGACGCGTCCGGCCTGGCGCGCGAGATATTCCAGCAGCGCGAACTCGCGCGGGCGCAGATCGATCGGCCGTCCACCACGCGTCACGCGCCGCGCGAGCAGGTCGATCTCGAGATCGGCGACCTGCAGCCGCGTCGGCTCGCTGGACGCGGCGCTCGATCGCCGCAGCAGCGCCTGCACGCGCGCGAGCAGCTCGGCGAACGCGAACGGCTTGGTCAGATAGTCGTCGCCGCCGACCTGCAGGCCCTTGACGCGATCGTCGATCGATCGCTTCGCGCTGAGGATGAGGACGGGAAAGCGCAGGCCGCGATGGCGCAGCGCCTCGATCAGACCGAGCCCGTCGAGCGCCGGCAGCATCACGTCGACGACGGCGAGATCGGGCCGATTGGCCGCGGCCAGATCGAGCCCGCGCCGGCCGTCCTCGGCGATGTCGACGACGTAGCCGGCCTCCTGCAGGCCTTTGGCGACGAACTCGGCCAGCGTGGGATCGTCCTCGACGACGAGGATTCTCATGACGTCTGAGGACATTGTAGAAAAAAGCGAAGGAAATCCGGGCTTCCGCGATCGATCGCGAAAGCCCGGGTACTGATGCGGACGAAACGTGGCAAGCGCGTTTTTCGAATCGTCGTAGCCGGCGGGCTTCAGCCCGCCGGACGCCCGCAGGGCTGAAGCCCTGCGGCTACGACTGGCGATCCAGGAAGATCTACCGCGCGAGCGCCATGTAGAAGCTGCGGTCACCGCGCTGGACGTAGGCCAGCGCCGGCTTGTCGCTCTTGGCCGTCAGCGCGTCGCGCACGTCGTTCGGCGTGCGCACGG
>CAZNMF010000428.1:0-8431 GCA_964573795.1 uncultured Solibacteraceae bacterium | reverse complement strand
CCGGCGAAGACGGCGAACGACGCCGTCAACGTCTGACTGGCACCGGATGCGGTATTGGACCCGAACAGCCCGCGAAACGGGCGAGACGGACGTCCCTGCGCCCAAGCGGCGGACGGATCGACGCACATCCAGGCGACCATGAGCAGGCCGACCGTCGCGCAAGGAAAAGGCTTCGTCATGCTAGGGCACGACGACCGTGTCGCCGGGCTTGAGCTCGATGTTCTGCTTCAGGTTCTTGCGCTTCACGACGTCGTTGTAGTTGAAGCGGTAGCTGACCGGCTCGCCGTTCTCGGTGCGGATGATCACGATGTTCTTCCCGTCCGCGAAGTCCTGCAGACCGCCGGCCATCGCGATGAGCTGCATGACGGTCATCGGGCCGATCAGCGGATACGGCGCGGAGCGGTTGATCATCCCGGTAATGAAGACCTGCCGGCTCTTGATGTCGCGCACGTACACCTGGACGTTCGGCGCTTCGACGAACTTGGTCGCGGCTGCGCTCACTTTCGCACGGAGCTGCTCGGGCGTGAGGCCGGCCGCCTTCATGTCGTTGATGAGCGGCAGCGTGATCAGCCCGTCCGGCCGGACGACGACGTCGACCGACATGTCGTTGTCCTTCCAGAATTTCACGGACAACGAATCGCCCACGCCGATCACGTAATCGGCCGGCGGCGTGATGAACTCGGACGCCTCGCCGCCAGGCTGGGCGGCCGCCGGCGCCGTCGCCGCGGGAGGGTTCGCGGGCGCTTGCGCGCCGAGATGCGCCGGCCCGGCGGCGACCACCGCCGCCGCGAACGCGAACGCCACACCAGTGCGAAATTGAGCAGTCTGCATCATCGTCGAATCTCTCTGGTCTACCGGTACTCTTTGAACGGCAACTGACAGTCGTGCTTCCGGAGAAAATTGAGGAAGCGCTTGTAGTCGGTCGACTCCATGTTGAACAGACGCAGCACGATCTTGTAGTTGCCGCGCGCTTCTTCGAGTCCCTTGTGCACGAGATCGCGCATGTTGCTGCGCGTGATCTCGCGGTTCATGTAGAGCGGATAGACGGCCGTCCAGAACGACTCGCGATCCTCGCGCAGCTTCTTGAACAGCTCGTCGGCGACCGTCCTCCGGCGCTCCCGCCGGGGGCGCATGCTGAACTGCCCCGGCACACGGATGTCCGGCGACAGGTCGTCGAGCTGAATGATCTCATGGCGCCCCGTCACCACCAGGCGCTCGACGACATTCTCCAATTGCCGGACGTTGCCCGGCCACGAGTACTCCGCCAGCGCTGCGACGGCCTCCGGCGAAATGCCCTTGACGACGCTGTGCTCCCCGCTGCCATTGCCGTTGACGTGCCCGTTCAACGGCCGGTTGACGAACCGCTCGAGGAAGTGCTGCACGAGCTGCGGCACGTCGTCCCGACGCTCGCGAAGAGGCGGGACGACGATGTGGATGACGTTGATGCGATAGAAGAGATCCTCTCTGAACTGCCCCTGCGTGATCAGATCGCGAAGATTGCGGTTCGTGGCCGTGATCACGCGGACGTTCGTCACGTTGGCCACGCGCTCGGCGCCGACCTTCTGAATCTCGCCCGTCTCGAGAAACCGGAGCAGAAGCCCCTGCATGCGCAGGGTCATCTCGCCGATCTCATCCAGGAAAATCGTCCCGTTGTCGGACATCTCCAGCTTGCCCGGTTTGTCACGATAGGCCCCGGTGAAGCTGCCCTTGACGTGCCCGAAGAGCTCCGATTCGAGCAGCGTCTCCGGGATGCCGGCGCAGTTGACCGGCACGAAGGGCTGATTGGCCCTCGGGCTCGCGGCGTTGATCGCGCGTGCGACGACCTCCTTGCCGGCACCGCTCTCTCCGGTGATGAGCACCTTGGCGTCGGATCGCGCGACACGCTCGATTTCCGCTTTCAATTCAGTAATCGAGCGGCTGGTGCCGATTAGCTCTACAGGACCGTTTTGCCTCATCGTGGTTGGCGGTCACAGCTGGTCAGCCAGCGGACCGGACTCCTCGCAAACGCGGACGCGCCAAGTGCAAACGGCTGACCGCCGTCGGGCCATCTCGGAGGATCGGCCGTATGACTCTGCAGCGAAAGACGTTACTGGTCCGAGGCAGGCAGACTGAGTTCGGCCGGACCGTTGAAGAATACCTGCGCCAGCCACGAGACGAGGAATTAAATCTACCTAATCAATGACTTCTCAAGGCGATGCGATGGAATCATCGGCGTCGGTTTTCGGGCGCGGCCCCGTGGACGACATTCTTGTAACTGACAGATTTCATGGATCTTCTGACCGGTCACGATCTGTAGCGGCCATTGACCGGACGACGGCTTCCCGCTACGATGCGTCTTCTTGGACTAAAGTCTCTCCAGTCCGAGAAAACGCGAAAGGACGCGCCTAAGTGTCTGCCATCTCGAGACCTCAAGAGCCCCGGTTCGTCGCGCGAAGCGACGCGATGCGGGCGCTCGAGGCGGAGATCGACATCGCCGCGCGCTCGGACGCGAAGGTGCTCATCACCGGCGAGACGGGCGTCGGCAAGGAAGTCGTCGCGCGCATGATCCATCAGCGCAGTCCGCGCGCCGGCGCCAACATGGTGACGCTCAACTGCGCGGGCCTGCCGGATTCGCTGCTCGAGTCGGAGCTGTTCGGTCATGTGAAAGGCAGCTTCACCGGCGCCTATCGCGACAAGCCCGGCCTGCTCGAAATGGCGCCGAACGGGACGGTCTTCCTCGACGAAGTCGGCGAGATGAGCACGCGCATGCAGGTCGTGCTGCTGCGCTTCCTGGAGACGGGCGAGATCCAGCGCATCGGCGCCGATCGCGCGCACGCGCGCGTCAACGTGCGCCTGATCACCGCCACCAACCGCAAGCTCGAAGCCGAAGTCGCGGCCGGGACGTTTCGCGAGGATCTCTACTTCCGTCTGAACGTGGTCCGGTTGACGATTCCGCCGTTGCGGGAGCGCGTCGACGACATCGGGCCGCTCGTCGCCTACTATCTCAACTGGTACGCGAATGCGCACCGCAGCCCGGCGACCGATCTGGCGCCAGAGGCGATGTCCGCGCTTCTCGCGCATCCCTGGCCCGGCAACGTCCGCGAGCTCCGCAACGTCGTCGAGCGCGTCGTGCTGAAGGCGCCGGGTCGAACGGCAACGGTGGCGGACCTGCCGCCGGAAATCAAGCGCGCCGGCATGCCGCTGGCCGTCGCTGCCGTGCCCACGGACGCGGCGCCCCGTTCGTCGCACGCCGAGGAGCTCGCGACGCGGATACTGAAGCACGGGGAATCGTTCTGGTCGGCGGTCTATCCGCTGTTCATGGCGCGCGATCTCACGCGCGCCGAACTGCGACAGATTGTGCAGATCGGCCTCGAACAGACGCGCGGCAACTACCGGTCGCTCGTCGAGCTGTTCAACATGCCGACGTCGGACTACAAGCGCTTTCTGAGCTTCCTCAGAAAGCACGACTGCCATCTGCCGTTTCAGCGGTTCCGATCGGTCGGGGCGTCAGGCGACGCGCGACCGCCACTGCGGGCGGTCGCCGGCGGGAAGAGCTGACGCAAAGAGGTGGTGCGCCCTGCACGACTCGAACGTGCGACCTCCTGGTTCGTAGCCAGACGCTCTATCCAACTGAGCTAAGGGCGCTCAAACGCAGGATTATACCAAGGGCTACAGTCTCGCGCCACCTTTTGGACATAATCGTTCCATGTCCGTGGACGCGCATCGTACCTCCGGCCCGCGCGGCATACGCTGCGGGGTGCTCACGATCAGCGACACGCGCGATGCGCAGACGGACACGAGCGGACGAGCGATTGCCGATCTGCTGCAGCAGTCGGGCCACGCCGTCGCCGACCACCGGATCGCGAAAGACGAGCCCGTCGAGGTCGCCGCAGCCGTCCGGTCGTTCCTCACGCGCGACGACGTGCACGCCATCGTCACGACCGGCGGCACGGGCATCGCGCGCCGCGACAACACGTACGATGCGCTCGCCGCGATGTTCGAGCGTACGCTGCCCGGCTTCGGCGAGCTGTTCCGCGCGCTGAGCTACGCCGAGATCGGCGCGGCGGCGATGCTCACGCGCGCGACGGCCGGTATCGTCGATCGCCGCGTCGTGTTCCTGCTGCCCGGGTCGGAGCACGCGGTACGGCTCGCGATGACGAAGCTCATCCTTCCCGAGCTCGGACACGTCGTTCGCGAGCTGAGGCGATAGCGGCACGGAGGCTCCCCTGCGGCCACGATTGTTCGGCAGTCTCATCTCGTTCGACGAGGCCTTGCAGCGAGTGCTCGCCGGCGTCCGCCCCATCGAACGAACGGACACGCTGGCGGTTGCCGAGGCTCACGGACGCGTCGCGGCGAAGAGCGTCGTATCCACGATCGACGTTCCGTCGTTCGATCGATCCGCCATGGACGGATACGCCGTGCGCTCCGTCGATCTTCAACGCAGCACCGCGGAGGCGCCCGTCACGCTCCGGTGCGTCGATCGCGTGCTCACGGGCCAGGTTCCGGATCGAGGACTGCATCCAGGCGAGTGCATCGAAGTCGCCACGGGCGCGCCGCTGCCCGCCGGCGCCGACGCAGTCGTCATCGTCGAGCGGACGTCGCGGCGCGAGGATCTCGTCACGACTGCAGCGCCCGTCGCGCCGGGACAGAACGTCGGACGACGCGGCGCGGATGTCACCAGCGGGAGCCTCCTCGTCCGCGCGGGTGATCTGCTCACGCCCGCACGTCTCGGCGCGCTCGCGGCGATCGGCGTCACGACGATCGACGTCTATGCGCGGCCGTCGGTGGCGATCATCGTCACGGGCAACGAAGTCGTCGATCCGCCGCGCGAGCTGCCGCCTGGGCACGTGTACGACGTCAACTCGTTCACGCTGCGCGCGATCGTCGGACGGCACGGCGGCGGCGCGACGGTTCTCCCGACGGCCGTCGACGATGTGGGCGTGCTGCGTGACGCGTTGAGCGCCGCGGCCGCGCACGATCTCGTCGTGTGCTCGGGCGGCAGCTCGGTCGGGACGCGCGATCTCCTGGTTGACGCCGTGAACGGCATCGGCGACGTCGTGTTCCACGGCATCGCCATGAAGCCCGGCAAGCCCACGCTCTTCGGATCGATTGGCGCGACGCCGCTCTTCGGCTTGCCCGGCAATCCGACGTCGTGTCTGTCCAATGCGTATCTGCTGCTGGTGCCGTTTCTTCGCGCGTCCGCACGGCTGCCGGCCTGGCGCCCGACGCGCGTCGTCCTGCCGCTCGCCCGCGCCCTGGCGTCGCCGAGCGATCGCCACCAGTTCTTCACCGTGCGCCTCGTCGACGGCGGCGTCGAGCCGGCGTTCAAGTCGTCGGGCGACATCACGAGCATGGCCGGGGCAGACGGCTTCATCGAGATCCCGGCGAATTCCGGCGAGATGCCTGCAGGCACGCCGGTCACCGTCACGCTCTTCGCGTCCGAGTGATGGGGCGCGCGGCCGCTGCTATCGACCGCTGGCGATGTCGAGGAGGTATTGTCCGTACGACGACTTGCCGAGGCGAGCTGCGGCGCCGAGCAGCTCCTCTCGCGTGATCCATCCTCGCGCGAAAGCAATCTCCTCGGGACACGCAATCTGCAGGCCCTGTCTGGCTTGCAGCGCCTGCACGAAATTCGCCGCCTGCAGCAGCGCGTCGGGCGTGCCGGTATCGAGCCACGCCGTGCCGCGGCCCAGACGCTCGACGCGCAGACGGCCGGTGTCGAGATACAGACGATTGAGATCGGTGATCTCGAGCTCGCCTCGAGCTGACGGTTTCAGCTGCTTCGCGAGACGAACGACGTCGGCATCGTAGAAATACAGACCGGTGACGGCATAGCTCGACTTCGGCCGTGCGGGCTTTTCTTCGATGCTGATCGCGCGGTCGTGCTCGTCGAACTCCACGACGCCGAAGGCGTCGGGATTCTTGACCCAGTACGCGAAGACAGTGGCGCCGCGATCCTGCAATGCTGCGCGTTGCAGCACGTCCGGCAGGCCATGGCCGTAGAAGACGTTGTCGCCGAGCACGAGCGCGCCGCCCTGGCCGGCGAGAAAGCCTTCGCCGATCAGAAACGCCTGCGCCAGGCCGTCGGGGCTCGGCTGCGTGGCGTACGCGATCGTCATGCCCCACTGACGCCCGTCGCCGAGGAGCCGCTCGAAGCCGTCGCGATCGCGCGGCGTCGTGATGACGAGCACGTCGCGGATGCCCGCGAGCATCAGCGTGCTCAGCGGGTAGTAGACCATCGGCTTGTCGTAGACGGACAGCATCTGCTTGCTGACCGCGTGCGTGAGCGGATGCAGACGCGTGCCCGCGCCGCCCGCGAGGACGATGCCCTTCTGGATCACGCGCGCCCCGCGTAGTGCTTGTCGATCCAGGCGCGATAGTCGCCCGACCGCACGTCGCGCACCCAGTCCTCGTGCTCGAGATAGAAGCGGACGGTCTTGCGGAGACCGGTCTCGAACGTCTCGCGCGGCAAGAAGCCACATTCCCGCTCGACCTTCGACGGATCGATGGCGTACCGCAGATCGTGGCCCGGACGATCGGTCACGAACGTCACGAGATCGCGAACGCTCCTGGCCGGACGCCCCGTCTCGGCGGCGACGAGATCGCAAATCGTATGGACGACGTCGAGGTTCCGGCGCTCGCTTCGGCCGCCGATGTTGTACGTCTGCCCGACGACGCCCTTGTGAACGACGGCCCAGATGGCCTCGCAGTGATCGGTGACGTACAGCCAGTCCCGCACGTTCTCGCCGCGGCCGTACACGGGCAGCGGCTTGCCTTCGAGGGCGTTCAGAATCATCAGCGGGATCAGTTTTTCCGGGAACTGGTACGGGCCGTAGTTGTTCGAGCAGTTGGTGATCTTGACGGACACGCCGTACGTCCGGTGATAGGCGCGCACGAGGTGGTCGCTGGCTGCCTTCGACGCCGAGTACGGGCTGGACGGATCGTACGGCGACGTCTCGACGAACACGCCGTCTTCGCCGAGCGATCCGTAGACCTCGTCCGTGCTCACGTGATGGAACAGCACGGCTTCGTCACGCGGCCTGGCGCGAAACGCCTCGAGCAGGTTGAACGTGCCCGTGATGTTGGTCTCGACGAACGCGTCGGGCGCGTAGATGCTGCGATCGACGTGGCTCTCGGCCGCGAAGTGGACGACGAGGTTGGGCCGCACGCGCGCGAACAGCTCGCGCACGGCCTCCCGATCGGCGATGTCGACGCGCGCCAGCTCGTAGTTCGGCGCGTCCGCGATTGCCGCGAGGCTGCCCAGGTTCGCCGCGTACGTCAGCTTGTCGAGATTGACGAAATGATGCTCGGGGTGCCGAGGGACGAGAAGATTGAGGAAGTTCGATCCGATGAATCCGGCACCGCCGGTGACGATGATGCGCATCCCGATCTCACGTCCTCAACCTTCTTCAATCGCCAGACGCCGCTAGCCCTTGAGCCGCTTGTTCACTTCGTCCCAGTTGATGACGTTCCACCACGCGGCGAGGTAGTCAGGGCGTCGATTCTGGTACTTCAGGTAGTAAGCGTGCTCCCAGACGTCGATGCCGAAGATCGGGCGCTTGCCTTCCATCAGCGGGTTGTCCTGGTTGGCGGTGCTCTCGATCGCCAGCTTGCCGCCGGCCTCGACGAGCCACGCCCAGCCGCTGCCGAAACGTCCGGCGCCGGCCTTGTTCACCTGCTCCTTGAACGCATCGAACCCGCCGAACGTCGCCGTGATCGCTTCGGCAATCGCGCCGGTCGGCGCGCCGCCTTTGCCGGGTCCCATAATCTGCCAGAACATCGTGTGATTGACGTGTCCGCCGCCGTTGTTGCGGACCGCCGTGCGGATGTCCTCGGGAACGGCCGACAGGTTCTTGATCAGGTCTTCCGCGCTCTTGCTCTGGAGGCTGGGGTGTTTCTCCAGTGCCGCGTTCAGGTTGTTGACGTAGGCCGCGTGATGCTTGTCATGGTGGATCTGCATCGTCTGCGCATCGATGTGGGGCTCGAGCGCGGCGGCGTCGTACGGAAGCGGCGGCAACTGGTGTGACATGGGCAACTCCTCGTGGTTTTAGGCCAATGCCAACATTCTATCCAACGCGACGTGCGCCCACGCCTTCGTCGGCTCCGGCACGACGATCTGGTTGTGGACCTGACCGTCGACCAGGCCTTCGAGCACCCACAACAGATGGTTCGGCGACACGCGAAACATCGTCGAGCAGAGGCACCCGAGCGAATCGAGCGTGACGACGGTCCGGGCAGGCGCGACGTCGCGCGCGAGGCGATTGACGAGATGGATCTCCGTCCCGACGGCCCAGACCGATCCTTCGGGGCTGTTCTTGACGGTGCGGATGATGTGCTCGGTCGAGCCGGAGTCGTCGGCGGCTTGAACGACCTCCCACGTGCACTCCGGATGGACGACGACGCGTCCGCCGGGGTGCGTCTTGCGGAACTGCTCGATCTGGCGGACCGAGAA
>CAZNMF010000427.1:0-5128 GCA_964573795.1 uncultured Solibacteraceae bacterium | reverse complement strand
CTCGAGCGCCGCTGGGGACGGCTGTCGCCGACTCGCGTGCATCCGATGATCGACGATCTCGACGAAGTGCTCACGCCCTGGCGCGCGCGCTCCGTCGTCTTGAACATGATCGCCGCGTTCTGTCTGCCGTTGGCGATCATCGGCGTCGCCGGTGCGCTGACTTACGCCGTTCGCGCGCGCACGCGGGAACACGCGATTCGACTGGCGCTCGGCGCCGATCCAGCACGAGTCCGGCGCGGTGTCATGCGTCAGGCAATGACGCTCGTCGCTGCCGGGCTCGGAATCGGGATATTCGGTGGGATGGCGGCAGGACGTGTGATGGCGAGCGTGCTCTTCGACGTGCATGCGCTCGATCCGTTGACGGTCGTCTCCGTGGTCGCTGGCGTGGGCGTGCTCGCCTGGCTCGCCGCGATCGGTCCGGCGAGACGCGCATCGGGCGTGGCGCCAGCGGAAGCGCTGCGCGAAACGTAGCTCCACGGCGAATTACGGACGCCCAATCGTCCGCAGCACGACCGCCTTCAGCGTGGCGCCCGCTTGCTCGTGCCATGCGATCGCCGGCTCGCCGAAATAACGCGCCGTGTTCTTCGCGCCCCAGTCGTTCGTCGCGATGCGATACGTCTTCGCATCGTCAATCGTCGCCGGGCCGTCGGCGACGTTGTATTCGCCCGCGCGCTCGGCGAACGGCGTGTCCGGGCCTTGATTGGCCGCGGCGAACAGCCGGCGCAGACGCGTGCCATCGACCGTCGCGGTGAAGATCGCGCCGTCGAAGCGCACGCAGGTGTCGAAGGCCATGCGTGAGACGTCGCCGGCGGGCAGACCGCCGCCGAAGGTCGTGTTGCCGATGAACGCGGCATCGACGCCGATGCCGCGACGCAGCGCGTCGACAGCAGCCCGCGCGGCTGCAGTGGGTGCGAGCGCGATTGGAATGTGCGCGACGACTTCGCGATCTGCAGGCGTCAAATACTTCGATTCGGTCTCGCGAATGAGCCTGGCGAGCTCAGGATCAGCCGGCGCGTCACTCGCGATCGGCGTCTGCTCGATCTCCCATCGAATCGCCCCAGAGGCGTCGACGTGCAGCGATGCCAGCGTGAGGAATGCATTCCACGATCCGGAGTGCACGTAGACGGTGCGCCCGAACGCCTGCACGAATCGCAGGTGGTCGTGCGCGCCGGCGAAGAGCGTCCCGTCGGGCACGAAGGGCAGGATACCGCGGTCGGCATTCAGCCCCGCGTGACTCAACACGATCGTGATCGGCGCCGAGGCGAGCAGCGTAGAGAGGTTCGCCCGCGCCCACGCGACCGGCTCGGCGAGCAGCAGCGATGGCCGTACGGCCTCGCGATACGTCGACAGATCGTTCGTCGCGATGCCCGCGACGACCGCCTCGCGCGCACCGAGGGCGAGACGCACCGACGCCGGCGCGGCGGGATGGCCGGTGCCGCGCTCGGCGATGTTGGTGACGACGCGCGCGCCGGTGGATTGGATGCGCGCGACGGTCTCCGCAAGACCGTCGAACTCCGTCTCGTGATTGCCGAGATTGACGACCGTCGGCGCGCGCGTCGCCAGAGCCGTGAACATCGCGAAGTCCACGGCTCCAGCGCTGCGGCGCGCGACGACGTTGCCGAACTCGAGCGTGTCGCCGTCGAGCAGGATCGCGATCGGCGTGCCGGCGTGATCGGCTTTCAGCCGATCGACGGCAGCGACGACCTGTGCGGTTCGCTCGTACGCGGAGTGCTGATCGCCGGCGATGACGACGATCGCTGCGGGTGCGTCGGCGCGCGGCGCGCGGGCCGACGCCAAGACGACGAAAGACATCAGGGCCGCCGCGAGACGCGTGCTCATCGCTGACAGATTGTCACGGATGGCCGCATGTCGGAGGGCCGAACCTTTCGCCTTCGCGCAAGGCTTCGGCGAACCACCGCAGCCGTGGCGGAGGTGGTCAGGTTCGGCCGCAGCGGGCGGACCTGAAGGTCCGCCCCTCCATCAACACCGCGTTTGCCTGCTCACGTGCTCGACTGCCGGCGCGTCTGCTTCAAGTAGCGTCCGGCCTTCTCGAGCGCAATCGACTCGGCCTCCTCGCGCGTCGAGCCCTCGGCGCGCGCAAAGCGCGCGCCGGGGTCGACGTTGTCGATCGCACAGTAGTAGCGATCGCCGACGCGATAGGACACGATGTTGATCGCCCAGCCGTTCAGCTCCTGCTTCGTCTCGCGGAACTCCTCGCTCCGCAGCGTCTCGTTCGACGTCATCACGCGTCCTTCGCTCATTTTTCCACCGGCGCGCCGACCAGGTTGCCCCATTCGGTCCACGACCCGTCGTAGTTCCTGACGTTCTTGAACCCGAGCAGATACTTCAGCACGAACCACGTGTGGCTCGAGCGCTCGCCGATGCGGCAGTAGGCGATGACGTTCTTGTCGGCCGTGACGCCCTGCGCGCCATACAACGCCGCGAGCTCGTCCCGGCTCTTGAACGTGCCGTCCTCGTTGGCCGCCTTGCCCCACGGGATGTTCTTCGCGCCGGGGATGTGGCCGCCGCGCTGCGCCGTCTCGGGCAGTCCGGGCGGCGCCAGGATCTCGCCGGTGAACTCCTGCGGGCTGCGCACGTCGACGAGCACGGTGTCCGCACGCTGATAAACCTGCTGCACGTCTGGCAGCAGCGCGCGGAGCGAGGCGTCTGGCGCTTGCGCCGTGTAGGTCGTAGGCGTGGGCGTCACTTTCGCCGTGTCGAGCTCGCGTCCCTCGGCCAGCCACTTCTTGCGGCCGCCGTCGACGATCTTCACGTCGCGATGGCCGTAGATCTTGAGCTGCCAGAACGCCCACGCCGCGAACCAGTTGTTGTTGTCGCCGTAGAGCACGATTGTCGTCTCCGGCGTGATGCCGGATCGCCCGAGCAGCGCCTCGAGCTTGTTCTTCGGCAGGATGTCGCGCACCACGGGATCGGCCAGCTGCGTGGTCCAGTTCCAGCCGATCGCATTCGGCACGTGACCCTGATCGTACGACGTCGTGTCGACGTCGACTTCCACGAACCGGACGTTGGGATCGTTCAGGTGCTGCGATACCCAATCCGTCGTCACGAGCACATCGGAATTACTCGTCGTTGCCATTCCTACCTCCGTTGGATGAATGCGATTGAACACGTTGCGGAGCTCGCCGCGCGCGCTGGAGGGGCGGACCTTCAGGTCCGCCCGCGGCGGCCGATCCAAAGGTTCGGCCGTCCGGCTGGCTCAGGCGATCGAACGTCCGGAGGCCCGGCCTCACGGCGTTCGAAATTCGAAAAGAGATCGGGAGATCGAGGTGTCCCGGACGAGCTACGCCGGCCGGGACGTGGTACAGCCGCAACAGCGCGCATGCGCAACGGGCATGGCCGGCAGTTGCGTTTCAGTGTGGAGCGCGTCGCGCATCGCGGTGGACGTCCAGACTATCGCAAAAGACCACGATCGCGCGAATCGAAGGTCAGCGCCGGGGGGCGATGGCACGGTAACTCGTCGTCATGCAGTGAATTGCGACGTGATGTCGACGTGAGATCCGTCTTATCCGCCGTCGATTGCGCGCAACGATGCGCGTTGTCTAAGCTTGGCGCGCTCTTCATGGAGGCGTCGAATGGATGCGCGCGTCGAGCCCCGGCGGCTCTTCGATCGGCGGTTGTACCTGGCTGCGGCCGCCTTGTTTGCGGTGATCGTGCTCGTCGGCTTCGGCCGGACGTACTACTTCAGCAGCGTGTTCGACGGGCCGCCGCTTCCCTCGAGCCTCGTCCACGTGCACGGCGCCCTGATGACGACGTGGGTCGCGTTGTTTGGCACCCAAGTCTGGCTCGTGTCCTCGCGACGGATCCGACTCCATCGACGATTGGGGTATGCCGCGATTGGCCTTGCCGTCCTCATGGTCGCGACTGGCGTGCCGGTGGCGCTCAGAGCGGCCAAGTACGGATCGGCGACGGCACCGCCGGGTATCGCGCCGCTCGCCTTCGCGATCGTGCCGCTCTTCGACCTGCTGATGTTCGTCGTGTTCTTCGGAGGGGCCATCTACTTCCGGCGTCAGCCCATGGCCCACAAGCCGCTGATGCTGCTGACGGCCGTCAATTTCTTTCCGCCGGCGCTGGCCCGGATCCACATCGCTCCATTACAGGCGTTGGGCCCGCTCTGGTTCTTCGGCGTTCCGACGGCGCTCACGGTGCTCGCGGTCGTTCTGGACGCGCGCCGATACGGTCGCGTCAATCGCGTCTTCCTCGCAGGCACGCTCGTATTGGTCGGCGCGTTCATCGCCCGGCTCGCGCTGGCGAACACGCACGCCTGGCTGACAGTGGCCGGCTGGCTGACGAGTTTCGTGTGATCGCCAGGCGGCCCTGTGGCGCCGGCGGCGGTCCGCAGTCTGCAGTCTGTCGACCGCAGACCGCAGACCGCCGCCTGCTACCTACCGCAGCGCGAGCGAGCCTTCGTACGGAATGACCTGTCCGGCCACGATCGTGATGTCGAACGACGCCGTCAGGTAGCCGTCGGCGCGCAGGTCCACGTGATGGCGGCCGGCCGGCAGCGTCAGCGGCATCTGATCCGGCGCGAAGTCGTCCGCGATGCCGATGTACTGCCCGTCGAGGAACACCGCCGCGTCCATCGGATCGATGTTGAAGCTCAGCCCGCCAACGCGGCTGTAGTAGGCGCTCGCGTTGCCCGCGACGTAGCCCGGCAGCACCGTCACGTCGAAGTTGTACGGCGCGTACGGGTCGTAATACGTGAACGGATACGGCACGCCGTAGCCGACGCGCAGCCCGAAGCTGAACGTGAAGCGCGGGCGGAACGAGTAGTACGGCCGCACGAACACGGGCCGGCGCGAGACGTACGGGCGTCCGTAGCTCCCGCGCGGCGTGTAGCGTGGCGCGACGTACGGACGCGGCACGGCGTAGCTGCGCGCGCTCGGGCGCGAGTTGTTGACGTACGGCGCCTCACGACGCGGCTGCGCGCGCCGCGCGTTGTCGGCGCGCGGCTGCGGCGCGGCCTGCGGCCGGACGGCCGGCGGCCGCGAGGCGCGCGGGGCCGATCGGCGCTCGGCCGACGGGGCCGGACGCGACGCGGGCGCGCGCTGTTCCGATCGCGGCGCGGCGCGGCGATGCTCATCGTTCTGGCCGCGTTGCGCCGCCGCCG
>CAZNMF010000426.1:0-3877 GCA_964573795.1 uncultured Solibacteraceae bacterium | reverse complement strand
GGCGCCGACGCGTCATGCTTCGATCGATTCGCGATCGACTATCCGTCCGCGCCCGTCATTCGTCTCACGCGCAACTATCGGTCGACCGGCACCATCGTGACGGCCTCGTCGCAGGTCATTGCGGGATCGACTCAGGCAGCTCCGATCTCGAGTCTCGTGCGCGAGATGCACGAGCGCATCACGATCCACGCCGCGCCGACCGATCGCGCCGAGGCCGAGTTCGTCGTCGCCGAGATCGAGCGGCTGCTCGGCGGGCACAGTCTGTTTTCCATCGACAGCGGACGCGCGACGGGCGCGACGCAGAGCGCGCTCGGCTTTGCCGATTTCGCGGTGCTCGCGAGGACGAGCGCGCAGATGGATGCGCTTCGCGAGGCCTTTGCACGTTCGGGACTTCCCTTCCACGCGCACACGCACGATCCGTTCGCCGCGCAACCCGCCGTGCAGGCGATCCTGCGCGAGTGGGAGCGCGGCGTGAACGACGCCCTGCGGGAACCGGCGGGCATGACGCCCGCCGGCGACGATTCACGAAACGTGCTCGTGGCGCAACTCGATGCGGCCGCGGCTCGGCTGCCTCGAGACGCGGTCGACGTCGCGGCCAAGGAGCTCGCATTGCAGCGCCTGCGATCGCTGGCGGAGTCGTGCGACGGCGATCGCGCGCGGTTCCTCGATCTCGTTGCGCTTGCCGCCGACGCGGACTTCCGCGATCCACGCGCGGCGTCCATCTCGCTGATGACCCTCCACGCCGCCAAAGGCCTCGAGTTCGCGGTCGTCTTCATCGTCGGGCTGGAAGACGGCCTGCTGCCGCTGCGTTGGAGCGAGCTCGACGAAGCCGCGGCCGACGAAGAGCGGCGCTTGCTGTACGTTGGCATGACGCGCGCGAAGGATCGATTGATCCTGAGCCGAGCCACCGAACGACCGTGGCGCGGCCAGCGACGGCAGATGCCTGCCTCGCCGTTCCTGCTGGACATCGAACAGCAGCTCGTCGAGCACCAGCGCACGGACGCGCGGCCGAAAGTGTCGAGCGAGCGGCAGATGAAACTGCTGTAGCGACCGAACGTTCAGGAGCATTGACGATGGACATCACGCGAGCAGGCTCTCAACCATCCAGCCGCGGACCGGCTGAGTACTTCACTGGGACGGTTCGCATCGATCCGCTCTTTCAGCCGAAGCCGCCGGCACGCACGGCCGCGGCGACCGTCACGTTCGAGCCCGGTGCGAGGACGGCGTGGCATACGCATCCGCTCGGCCAGACGTTGATCGTGACGTCCGGTGCCGGACGCGTGCAGCGCTGGGACGGTCCCATCGAGGACATCCGTCCCGGCGACGTCGTCTGGTTCGCGCCAGGCGAAAAGCACTGGCACGGCGCATCGCCGGCGACGGCGCTCACGCACATCGCGATTCAGGAGTCGCAGGACGGCAAGGTCGTCGACTGGCTCGAGCACGTCAGCGACGAGCAGTATCAGCCGTAGCCGCAGGGCTTCCGCCTTCGCGCAAGGCTACGGCGGACCACCGAAGCCTTGGCGGAGGTGGTCAGCCCTGCGGGGTCCGGCGGGCTAAAGCCCGCCGGCTACGACGATCCCCGCCGGCAGCTCGATCGTCACACGCAGACCACCGAGCGGCGCGTCGTCGAGTGCGATCCGGCCGCCGTACGCGTCCGTGAGATCGCGGACGATGGACAGCCCGAGGCCGCTGCCCGGCACGGCCTCGTCGGCGCGTACGCCGCGCGTCAGCACCTGACGTCGCATCTCCGTCGGAATCCCCGGGCCATCGTCTTCGATGACGAGCGCGACGCGCCCGTCCTGCATTGCCGCGCTCAGTCGACAACGCGCGCGCGCCCACTTGCACGCGTTGTCCAGCACGTTGCCGACGATCTCGTCGAGATCCTCGCGCGCGACGAGCACGGCGATCGCCGGCTCGACATGCACGTCGAACGACAGACCGCGCTCGGCGTAGAGATGCGTCAGCGTGCGGACGATGGCGTCGGCGGATTCCGACACGGCGACGGGCACGATGACGCGGTGCCGCGACGCATCGACGCGCGACCGCGCGAGGTGATGATCGACCTGCCGGCGCATGCGATCGATCTGGGCGGCAATGCTGGCGGCGAGATCGCGCTGCCCCTCGCGCGCCGCGCGCTCGGCGTCCTGCGTCAGCACGGCCAGCGGCGTCTTGAGGCCGTGCGCGAGGTCGCCGGCCGTCGCGCTCGCGCGCGCCACCATCGCGTCTCGCTGATCGAGCAGACGGTTCAGATCCGCGACGAGCGGCGCAATCTCCACCGGATACGTGCCGTCCAATCGCCGGCCCGGCGTTTCATGCACGCCGGCGAGATCCGCCCGGATCCGGCTGATCGATCGCCAGCCGCGCCGCACCTGCAGCGCGCCGATCGCGACGCATCCCAGACAGATCAGCGCGAACAGATGCGCATGCCTGAAGATCGCAAAGAACGTCGACGGCGGCTCGCGATGGCCGAGCACGATGTGCCACAAGACGATCGAGAGCCCGAAGAACCCGACCATCCAGAATGCCGCGCCGATGACGAGGTGCGCGCGCAGCGAGAGCGGCCGCATCACTTCGCCGGCTCCTCGATGCAGTAGCCGAGGCCGCGAACGGTCTTGATGCACTCCGCGCCGAGCTTGCGACGCAATCGCGCGATGAACACTTCGACCGTGTTCGAGTCGCGCTCGAACGATTGCGCGTAGATGTGCTCGATCAGCTCGGCCTGTCCGACGACGCGACCGCGGTGATGCATCAGGTACGAGAGCAGGCGGAGCTCGTGGCTGGTGAGCTTGATCGGCACGCCATTGATCGACACCCGCGCGCGCGTCACGTCGAGCGTCAGCGGCCCGCATCGCAGCTCGGACGCCGCGTGTCCGGCCGCGCGCCGGATGAGCGCGCGGACGCGGGCGATGACCTCCTCGACGTGGAACGGCTTGGCGACGTAGTCGTCCGCGCCCGCGTCGATGCCCTGCACCTTCTCGTGCCAGCTTCCGCGCGCGGTCAACACGAGCACCGGCATCGTCAGACCGGCCCGTCGCCAGCGATCGAGCAGACTGAGACCGTCGACGCGCGGCAGACCGAGATCGAGCACGACGGCGTCGTAGCGCTCGGTCTGCGCGAGAAAGTCGCCGCGCTCGCCGTCCGCGGCGACGTCCACGGCGTAGCCGGCGTCCGTCAGCGCCGACGCCACGTGGTCGGCCAGACGCGGTTCGTCTTCGACGACAAGCACTCGCATACGCCTCGCGTCTGTACCGCAGCCAGGATGAACGCCGCCTGAACGACGGCGTTCAGGAAGCGTTCAGCCGCCTCCCCGTAGGCTCATTGTGCTCGGAGGCCCCCGCGTGTCAAGAACCGCCAAGACCATTCTCACCGTCGTCGGCATCGTGCTGGTCGTGCTCGTCGCGCTGCACATCTTCGCCGCGCCGATGATGGACTCGCTGCGCGAGACCATTCACGGCATCCACGGACGTTGACGGGCCGCCGGCGGCGCGCGATCGGCCATGAATGATCTTCGTCACGCCTGGCGCTCGATCCGCTCGACGCCGCTGCTCTCGGCGATCGTCGTCGCGTCGCTGGCGATCGGCGTCGGCGCGAATACGGTCGTGTTCTCGTGGCTGCAGATCGTGCGTTGGAAGCCGCTGCCGGCGGTGTCGGGCGTCTCGTCGTTCTACACGATCGAGCCTCGCACGGACGCGGGCGCGTACGTGGGCGCGTCGTGGCCGGACTTTCGCGATCTGCAGCGGCGATTGACGACGGTCGACTGGCTCGAGGCGTTTCGCATGACGCCGCTCACGGTCGGCGTCGCGCCGCAGATCGGCCGTGCAGCTGGACTGTTCGTATCCGGCACCTATTTCCGATCGCTCGGTCTGACGGCCGCGGC
>CAZNMF010000425.1:0-19935 GCA_964573795.1 uncultured Solibacteraceae bacterium | reverse complement strand
GATCGGACATCTGACGATCGCCAGGCCGTGCGTCGGACCGTTGCGGCAAGCACCGCGATCGCGATTGCCGGAACGATTTTCATCACCGTCGGTCCGTTCGTGAACCTCCTCTCGCAGAGTCGTTCGCACGTGCTCGAATTCGCGCTCTACGCGATCCCGCAAGCGTTGCCCGTCTCCATTCCGATCGCACTCACGTTCGGCATCCTCTGGGGGCTCGGACGGACGTCCACATCGCGTCGAACGCGAGCCGCCGTGCTGGCGCTCGCGCTCGGCGCCTCCGCCGTGTCGTTCACGATGGTGGCGTGGGCCATACCGATCTCGAATAATGCCTTCCGAGTGGCCATCGCTGGGCGATCGCTTCCCAAGGGCGCGAACGAGCTCACGTTGGGCGAGCTCCGCTCCCAGATCGAGGCCGGACGCGGCATGGCTTCGGCTGTTTCGTCGTTCGACGTTCGCCGCCTGGCGCTGCGCTATCACCAGCGGTGGGCCTTGGCGAGTGCGCCACTCCTGCTCGCGCTTTTCGCCGTGGCGTGCGCGAGCCGACGCTGGTGGCATCGCATAGTGCCGCTTTTTGCCGGCGTTCTCGTGATTGCCGCCTACTACGCCGTCATGCTCTGGACCCTCGACGCAGGACGCGGCGGGCAGATCTCTCCGTTTGCCGCTGCGTGGGCGCCGAACGCGGCGCTTCTGCTGTTGTCGTTCGTCATCATGGGGCTGAACTCCGTCCGAGCGAGCACCGCCGCTCAGGCGTGAGTCCGGCGTTCGGCTTTCGCGCGTCCCGATTGCAGTCGACGCCGACCCGAGCGTAGCGCGCGTGCTACAATGGCCGCATGCCGCGACGGATCACCCAGCGAGAGCTCCGCAACGACAGTGGACGCATCATGCGCGATCTCGACCGAGGACGAGCGTTCATCGTCACGCGGAACGGTGTCGCGGTTGGGGAGTTGCACCCGCTCCGTCAGCGCGTCTTCGTCCCGTCAGATGCCGTCCATGCCGCCTTCGTCGGAGCCCCGCGCATCGCGCGCAGACGCTTTCGGAAGGATGTGGACGCGATGATCGATCAGGATCCGACACCTCGTGGCTGACGGCCGGCCGCCGCGCGGGGTGATCGACACGTCGGTGGTCATCGACCTGCCAGTAATCGATGCCGCCCGGCTGCCAGTGGAGGTCGCAATTTCCGCGATCACGCTGGCGGAGCTCACGGCAGGGCCTCATGCGACCTCGGACTCCGCTGAGCGCGCAAAGCGCCAGGACCGCCTTCAACGCATCGAGTCGACGTTCGAGCCGCTGCCCGTGGACGCGAGCGTGGCACGCGCCTACGGCCGCATCTATGCGGCGCTCGTCGCGTCAGGCCGGAAGGCGCGTGGCCGTCGAGCGGCGGATCTGTTGATCGCCGCAACCGCGCTCGCGGCCAGTCTTCCTTTGTACACGCGAAATCCGGACGACTTCGCTGGCTTGTCCGATCTGCTCGAGATCGTTTCCATTTAATCGCCTTCGACGAGGCGACGATAACGCTATTGCTCGGAACCCTGGACGTGCGGAGCCGCCGCGCGTGGCGCGCGTGGCTCGCCAAGCATCACACGTCGAGCGCCGGCATCTGACGCTGGGATTGAAGTAGCGACCGCGCTAGCTCGATTCGCCGAGGCGCGCGACGTCGGCCAGATCTTCGGGGCGCCCGACGGCGAGCTTGTTCGCGATCAGATCCTGTCGAGAGATGAAGGCCACGTCGACGCCGTCAAGGCGCCCTGACTCTCGTCGTTCCCACGCGTCGGCGAGCTCGACGCCCTTGATGAACGTCATGATGTCGATCTGATCCGGCGGGTGTCCGAGCACGACCGTCGTGGCCGTGAGAAAGTCGGACGGCTGGAGCGCGACCTCCGCGAACCCGAAATCCGCGAGCGCGCCGAGCAGGGCCGTGGCATTCTCCTGGTCGGGCAGGACCACGACATCGACGTCGTGCGTGAATCGCGGATAGCCGTGGAAGCTCACCGCGTGTCCGCCGACGACGAGAAACCTGACGTTACGGGCGTTCAAGCACAGCAAGAACTCTCTGAAGTCGTCTGGGAGCGTCACCGGACTGATAGTAGCGCCGCTGCAGCTCGACAGTGAGCGCGACCCGCTCGTCAGGTGTGAGCAGGCGGTATTGCCGTCTGGTCTCGGCTTCGGCTTCCGCGGGCGAGCGAAAGACCGCGAGCGTCCGCCGAATGCGCCGCGGGGGCTCCACGAGCGGCAGCCTACCACGACGGCTTGCGGATCGAGGTGCCGGCCGACGCGCACACGCCGACCGGCACGTCGACATCATGCGAGATCGAACCGATCGAGCTCCATCACCTTCGTCCACGCCTTCGCGAAGTCCCGCACGAACGTCTCCTTCGCATCGTCGCAGCCGTAGACCTCGGCGAGCGCGCGCAGCTCGGAGTTGGAGCCGAACACGAGGTCCGCGCGCGTGCCGGTCCACGTGACCTGGCCCGTGGCCTCGTCGGTCGCCGAGAACGCCTGCGAGCCGGGATCGAGCGGCTTCCAGATCGTGCCGAGCTCGAGCAGGTTGACGAAGAAGTCGTTCGTCAACGCGCCAGGCGTCTTCGTGAGCACGCCGTACGACGACTGGTCCCAGTTCGCGCCGAGCACGCGCAGGCCGCCGACGAGGACGGTCATCTCCGGCGCGCTGAGCGTCAGCAGGTTCGCCTTGTCGAGGAGCGCGTACTCCTGCGACAGACGATTCCCCTTCGCGTAGTAGTTGCGGAACCCGTCGGCCAGCGGCTCGAGCGGCGCGAACGACTCGACGTCCGTCTGTTCCTGCGACGCGTCGGTGCGGCCAGGACGGAACGGCACGTCGATCGCGTAGCCGGCGGCCTTCGCCGCCTGTTCGACGCCGGCGTTGCCGGCGAGCCCGATCAGATCCGCGAGCGAGATCGTCTTGCCGCCGCGCTGCGACGCGTCGAACGCTTGCTTGATCCCGTCCAGCGTGGCGAGCACGTTCGCGAGCTCGGCGGGATTGTTCACCGTCCAGCGCTTCTGCGGCTCGAGACGGATGCGCGCGCCGTTGACGCCGCCGCGCTTGTCGCTGCCGCGGAACGTCGACGCCGCGGCCCACGCGGTCGACACGAGCTGTGACACCGTCAACCCAGACGCGAGAATCTGCGCCTTCAGCGCCGCGGCATCGGCCGCGTCGATCAGCGGATGATCGACGGCCGGCACCGGATCCTGCCAGATCAGGATCTCGCTCGGCACTTCGGGACCGAGGTACCGCGCGATCGGGCCCATGTCGCGATGCGTCAGCTTGAACCACGCGCGCGCGAACGCATCGGCGAACGCCGCCTGATCGTCCTTGAAGCGGCGCGAGATCGGCTCGTAGATCGGATCGAACCGCAACGCGAGGTCGGACGTGAGCATGCGCGGCTCGCGATGCTTCGACGGATCGTGCGCGAGCGGCACCAGATCGGAGCCCGCGCCGTTCTTCGGCCGCCACTGCTTCGCGCCCGCGGGACTGTCCATCAGCTCCCACTCGTACGCGAACAGGATGTGGAAGAACTCGTTGTCCCAGCGCGTCGGGTGATACGTCCACGTGACCTCGAGGCCGCTGCCGATCGTGTCGTCGCCGCTGCCGGTGCCGAAGCTGCACGACCAGCCGAGCCCCTGCGCTTCGAGCGGCGCGGCTTCGGGATCCGGACCGACGTGACTCGCCGGTCCCGCGCCGTGCGTCTTGCCGAACGTGTGGCCGCCGGCGATGAGCGCGACCGTCTCTTCGTCGTTCATCGCCATGCGGCGGAACGTCTCGCGGATGTCGCGCGCCGACGCGAGCGGATCGGGCTTGCCGTTCGGGCCTTCGGGGTTCACGTAGATCAGGCCCATCTGCACGGCGGCGAGCGGCGTCTCGAGCTCGCGATCGCCCGAGTAGCGCTGATCGTCGAGCCACACGTTCTCCGGGCCCCAGTAGACGTCCTCGTCCGGCTCCCAGACGTCGACGCGTCCGCCCGCGAAGCCGAACGTCTTGAAGCCCATCGACTCCAGCGCGACGTTGCCCGCGAGGATCATCAGGTCCGCCCACGAGATCTTGCGCCCGTACTGTTTCTTCACCGGCCACAGGAGACGACGGGCTTTGTCGAGGTTGACGTTGTCGGGCCAGCTGTTGAGCGGCGCGAAGCGCTGCTGACCCGAGCCGCCACCGCCGCGGCCGTCCCAGATGCGGTACGTGCCCGCGCTGTGCCACGCCATGCGGATGATGAACGGCCCGTAGTGGCCGAAGTCGGCGGGCCACCACGGCTGCGACGTGGTGAGCACTTTCTCGATGTCCTTCTTCACGGCGGCGAGATCGAGCGTCTTGAACTCGGCCGCGTAGTCGAAGTCCGCGCCCATGGGATTTCCCACGGCGGGGTTCTTCGCGAGGATCTTCAGATTGAGCTGGTTCGGCCACCACATCCGATTGGCGGAGCCGCTGGTCGGATGGGGAGCCTTGCCGTGCGCGACGGGGCAGGCGGATGCGTCTTGAGACATGGATGGTTCCTCTATTGAAAACTTTGAACTTTGAACTTCGAACTTTGAACGTCGAAACGCGTGCCCCGAGCCTGTCGAGAGGCGAACTTCGAACTTCGAAACGCGGTGCCCGCACGTGGCGAACCTGAAGGTTCGGCCCTCCGAACGGCTACGTCTGCGCCGCGGCGCAATCGGGGCACTGGCCCCAGTACGTGACCTCGGCCGTGTCGATCTCATAGCCCTTGGCGTCGACTGGTGTCAGACAGGGCGCGAGGCCCGTCGCACACTCGACGTCGACCATGCGTCCGCACGTGCGGCAGATCAGATGGTGATGGTTGTCGCCGACGCGATCCTCGAAGCGCGCGGGCGACCCGGCCGGCTGGATGCGCCGGATGAGGCCTTCGGCGGCCAGCAGATCGAGCGCGTCGTACACGGACTGCAGCGAGATCGCGCCGATCTCGGTCCGCACGGTATCCGCCACGCTGCTGGCCGTCGTGTGCGGCTGACTCGCGACCGCCCGCAGCACCGCCAGCCGCTGCGCGGTGACCTGGATGCCGTGCTGGCGGAGGAGATCGGCGGGATCGGAAGTCACGGGCGGAAGTGTAGATCGGATATTGGAGTTATTCCAATATCTGATTTCGTAGGCTCAGCGTGCGCGTGACGAGGTCACACGGGCTGACGCGGAGATCGGCGCGGCTTGACGTACCTCACGCGTGTCCTCGATGTGACTTGTAATATCAATTCGCTCTCGACGATCACTGAAATCTGTTGACAGTCTGGCGCTTCTGCACTAACGTGCGCCTGGTTCAGCAAACTCAACCGAGCAAGCGTCGTTCGTGTGCGCAAGCGCTCGGCGATTTGATTGGTATGACCAAGATCGCCGTTCGAACGCATTTGGTCTGAGGAGGAAGACATGCTGGTCAGGCGTTGGCTCCACACAGCATTGGTTCTTGTGATCGTACTGGGGGGGGGCATAGCCTCAGCACAGGTCACGACGGGCTCGATCGCAGGCACGGTCACTGACTCACAGGGCGGCGTCCTTCCAGGCGCCACGCTGACGCTGATTAACACGTCACAGAACACGAGATCCGCGCCCGTCGCTGCCGACGCGCAAGGCGACTTCGTGTTCGTCAACATCGCCCCAGGCACCTACACCCTCGAAGTGACGATGCCGTCGTTCCGGACGCTGCGTCGGGAGGGCCTGCGCGTCAGCCCGGGCCAGCGCGTCGCGCTCGGCACGCTCGCGCTCGACGTCGGCGGCGCCACCGAGGTGGTCGACGTCAAAGCCGAGTCGCCGCTCATCCAGGCCAACTCCGGCGAGCGGTCGTTCACCGTCGACACGGAAGCCGTGACGAACCTGCCGATTCAGGGACGCGCGTTCACGCAGCTCGCCGCGCTCGCGCCCGGCGTGACCGGCACGTCGCGCATCGGCGACCGATCGTCGACCGGCGGCGGCGACTCCAACATCCAGATGGACGGCGTGTCGACGATGGACACCGGCAGCAACCGCGCGATCATCGACCTCAACGTCGAGTCGATCGCCGAGGTCAAAGTCCTCGTGTCGAGCTACCAGGCCGAGTTCGGACGATCGAGCGGCCTGCAGATCACGGCCGTGACCAAGGGCGGCACCAACCGCTTCCACGGCTCGCTCTACGACGTCGAGCGCAACTCGGATTGGAACGCGCGAAGCCAGACGCAGATTCTGAACGGCGATCCGAAGACGGTCCTGCGGCAGCGCGAGTGGGGCTATTCCATCGGCGGACCGGCGGGCAAGCCGGGCGGGTCGAACAAGCTGTTCTTCTTCTACACGCAGGAGTTCGAGCCGCGCACGGGCGGCAACGACCGAACCCGCTATCGCGTGCCCACCGCGCTCGAGCGCCAGGGCGACTTCTCGAAGACCACCGACAACCTCGGCAATCCGTATCCGTACATCAAGAATCCGCTCGTCGCCGGCACGTGCTCGGCGTCGAACCAGACGGCGTGCTTCGCCGACGGCGGGGTGCTGGGCCGCATCCCGCAGGCGCAGCTCTATCAGACCGGCCTGAACATCCTCCGGATGTGGCCGATGCCGACGATCGACAACGTGCCGCCCGGCCAGAACTACAACTTCGAGATCACGCGGCCGTCGGCGAGCATTCTCAGCACGCAGCCGGCGGTGCGCGTCGACTACGTCCCGGTGCCCGCGTTCCGCGTGAGCTTCAAGTACTCGGGCTTCAGCCAGCGCGAGCAGACGCAGCAGGGATCGATCCCCGGCTGGAACGACACGCGGATGGTCACGCCGCACGTGTCGCTGGTGGCGTCGACCGTCAACTACACGCTGTCGCAGACGATGTTCCTCGAGGCCACGGCGGGTCACAGCCTCGCGTATCAGGGCGGATGCTTCGGCGTCGGCAGCGGCGGCGGGCCGCAGTTCTGCAACGCGTTCCCCGTGACCGACAATGCCAACCGCTACAACGTCGGCCTCGGCGACATCCCGTTCATCTTCCCCGAGGCGAACCAGATCGACCCGCGCTACTTCATCTACGACCTGCTCAACAAGAGCGGCTCGACGATGTGGGACGGGCAGAACGTGCTGCTGGCGCCGTCGTTCTCCTGGGGCAATCGCGTCGCCAACTCGCCGCCGAACATCGGATTCCCGAGCCAGAACCAGGCGTCGAGCCTGGATGTCTCGATCAGCCTGACGAAGGTCTGGAGTCGCCACACGATGAAGGGCGGCTTCTACCAGCAGTACAGCAACAAGCAGCAGGTGCAGGGCGGCGCGAACGGCGGGCCGAGCATCAACTTCCAGCAGGACACGGTCGGCACGAACCCCTGCGACACGTCGTTCGGCTTCTCCAACGCGGCGATCGGCTGCTTCAGCTCCTACTCGCAGGGATCGAAGGGCGTCGAAGGCAAGTACGTCTACTACAACATCGAAGGCTATCTGCAGGACAACTGGAAGGTGAGCCCGAAGCTGACGCTCGACTACGGCGTCCGCCTCGTGCACCAGACGCCGCAGTACGACAAGCTCGGCCAGGCGTCGAACTTCTTCCTCGATCGCTGGTCGTCCGGCGCGGCGCCCGTCCTCTACGTCGCCGGCTGCGCGAACGGCGTCTACCCGTGCAGCGGCACGAACCGTCAGGCGATGAATCCGCAGACCGGACAGTTCCTGGGGCCCAATACCTCGCTCGCCATCGGCACGCTCGTGCCGAACAGCGGCGACACGACGAATGGCCTCGTGCAGGCGGGCAACGGGATTCCGATCACGACCTATCTGCAGCCGGCGCTCGGCGTCGCGCCGCGGTTCGGCATGGCGTACGACCTGACCGGCAAGCAGTCGATCGTGCTGCGCGGCGGCGGCGGCCTGTACTTCGATCGGCCGTCGGGCAACGCCGTCTTCGGACAGGTCCTGAACCCGCCCGCGCGCCGCTCCGTGACCCTGCGCTACAGCCAGTTGCAGAACCTCGGCCAGGGCGGCCTCGCGACCGAAGCGCCCTCGTCGCTCTCCGTCTACGAGTACGACAGCCCGCTGCCCTCGTCGGCGCAGTGGAACGCCGGCGTGCAGATGGCGCTGCCGTGGGCGAGCGTGCTCGACATCCAGTACGTCGGCCAGCACGGCTACAACATCGTCGAGGGCATCAACATCAACGCGGTCGATTTCGGGACGGCGTATCTGCCCGAGTACCAGGACCGGACGCTGGCGGCGACGACGCCGGGCGCGACGTCGGTGTCGACCGATCTCATGCGCGCGTTCCGCGGCTACGCGGGCATCACGCAGAACGTGTCGCGCGGCTGGGTCACGCACCATTCGCTCCAGCTCTCGTTCCAGCGCCGCTTCCAGAACGGCCTGTCGTGGGGCATCAACGACACGATCGGGCTCTCGAGCGTCGGCAGCACGGGCGCGCGGCTCCAGCACAACCCCGACGGCACCGTGACCTACCGCGACGATCAGGCGCAAGCCGACGATCTGCTGCAGGTCGATCCGGTGCGGCACACGATCAAGGCGAACGCGATCTGGGACCTGCCCGATCTCGCCAGTGACAAGCCGCTGCTGCGCGCGATCGGCTACGTGGTCAACGACTGGCAGTTGTCGAGCGTCTGGACCGCCTCGACCGGCTCGCCGTACTCGGCCGGCTTCAGCTATCAGAACGGCGGCGCGAGCGTGAACCTGACGGGCTCGCCGGACTACGGCGCGCGCATCCGCATCGCTGGCGACCCCGGTGCCGGGTGCTCGAGCGACATCTACCGGCAGTTCAACAGCGGCGCGTTCCAGGGGCCGCTCGTCAACAGCGTCGGTCTGGAATCGGGCGCGGGCTACCTGCACGGCTGCTTCGGGCAGACGCTGGACCTGGCCATCGCGCGCACGATCCGGCTCGGAGGCGGGCGGACGCTGCAACTGCGCGCCGACATGTTCAATGCGCCGAACAACGCGGGCATCACCGGCCGCAACGCGACGCTGACCCTGGCGAACCCGAATGCGCCCGACACCAACGTCGCGCCCGTGTTCGATCCGACGACCGGTCTCCTGAACGATGGCGTGAACCTGCTGCCGAACGGGCAGGTCAGCCCGGATCGGTCGAAGCCGAAGAATGCCGGCTTCGGCGTGGCGAATGGCTATCAGTCGCCGCGCAACATCCAGATCCAGGTGCGCTTCGCGTTCTGACGACACGCGCCGGCGGGCCGATCGGCGACGGTCGATCGGCCCGTTGGCGGACCCGTCCGCTTTTTGAACGAAGGACTCACCATGCGTGCCCGCACGTTCGTGTCACTCGTCGTGTTCGCCGCGTGCGGCCTCACGACGAGCTCCGCCTTCCAGTCGCCGGCGCCTGCGACCGCTCGCACCTGGCCGCCGGCCCTTCAAGCCGTTCCGGACGACTCGCCGCCGCAGTCGCCCGAGCGCGAGATGCAGACGTTCTTCCTGCCGCCGGGCTATCACGTCGAGCTCGTGGCGAGCGAGCCGCTGGTCGAAGAGCCCATCCTGATCGACTGGGATGCGGACGGCCGCCTGTGGGTCATCGAGCTGTTGAGCTACATGCAGGATCTGCCGGCGACCCACGAGCGCGATCCGCTCGGCCGCATCAGCGTGCTCGAGGACACGAACCACGACGGCCGGATGGACAAGAAGACGATCTTCCTCGACGGGCTCGTGCTGCCGCGCGCGTTGAAGGTGCTCGAGCACGGCGTCCTGGTCGGCGAGCCGCCGCACCTGTGGCTGGCGCGCGACACGAACGGCGATCTGCGCGCGGACACGAAGACGCTCGTCTGCGACTGCTACGGCACCGAGCTCGGCAACGTCGAGCACAACGAGAACAGCCTGATGTGGGCGATGGACAACTGGATGTACACGTCCGAAGGCGACACGTACTTCCGGTGGAAGGACGGCAAGATCGAGACGCGCAAGACGCTGTCGCGCGGACAGTGGGGCGCCGCACAGGACGACTTCGGCCGCGTGTACCGCAACTCGAACAGCTCCGCGCTGCACCTCGATCTGATCTCGACGCCGTATTTCGTGCGCAACCCGAACCTCGTGCGCACGCGGGGCAGCTACGAGCTCATGGGCGATCCGGACGAGCTCAACGCGACGTTCCCCGTGCGGCCCAATCGCGGCGTCAATCGCGGGTACCAGACCGGCCAGCTGCGCGCCGACGGCACCCTCGCCACGTACACCGCCGTCAACTCGCCCATCGTCTATCGCGGCGATCGGCTGCCGGCCGAGCTGCAGGGCAACGTCTTCGTCGCCGAGCCCTCCGGCAACCTCATCTCGCGCATCGTCGTGAGCGACGATGGGAGCGGGCTGCGTGGACGGAAGGCGTACCCGAATGCCGAGTTCATGACGTCGACCGACGAGCGCTTCCGGCCCGTGTATCTGTCGTCGGCGCCGGACGGCACGATCTACCTCGTCGACATCTATCACGGCATCATCCAGCAGAAGTCGTTCATCACCGAGTACCTGCGCGACCACATCGTCGAGCACGCGCTCGAGCATCCCATTCACATGGGCCGCATCTATCGCATCGTGCACGACACGACGCGGCGCGGCGAGACGCCGGCGATGTCGTCGGAGACGCCGGCGCAACTGGTCGCGCACCTGAGCCATCCGAACGGGTGGTGGCGCGACACGGCGCAGCGGCTGCTGGTCGAGCGCGGCGACACGAGCGTGCGGCCGGCGCTCGAGGCGCTGGCGGCCTCGGCCGCGGATCCGCGCACGCGCGTGCACGCGCTGTGGACGCTGCAGGGACTGGATGCGCTCGACGCGGCGCTGGTCGTGCGCGCGCTGTCGGACCCGTCGCGCGACGTGCGCGCGAACGCCGTGCGTCTGGCCGAGCCGTTCCTGAGCGTGCCGGACGCATCGGTGCAGGCCGCGGTGATGAACCGGCTCGACGATCCCGACTGGTCCGTGCGACAGCAGCTTGCCGCATCGCTCGGCGCGCTGCCGGCCGGGCCGCGTGAGACGGCGTTGACGTCGCTGCTCGAGCGCCACGCGGCCGATCCCGTCGTCGTCGACGCCGCGTTGAGCGGATTGCGCGGCGGCGAAGCGACCGTGCTGCGCAATCTGCTGCAGAACACGGCGGCCGGCGCCTCGCGCGACGTGGCCATCACGATGCTCGCCGCGACGATCGTGCGCGGCGGCCAGGATCAGGCCGTCGAGAGCGTGTTCACGCTTGCGGCCGACGCGAGTCGTCCAGAGTGGCAGCGCTCGGCGATTCTGCGCGGCGCGGAAGTCTCGCTGCTCGGCGCGGCCGCGCCGGGATCGCCGCGCGGCGGCCGCGCGGGCGGCGCGGGACCGGTCGGCGCCATCGATCCGACCGCGCGTGGCGGGCGAAATGGCCCGGGCGGCGCACCTGCGTTTCCGCGAGAAGGAACGGCCGGCCGTGGGGCCGGCGCGCCGGCTGCAGCGGCCGCCGGGCGCGGTGGGCGCGGCGGCGGGAACATCGTCCGCTTCAACCGCGAGCCGGCAGCGCTCACTGCGTTGGCGGCGCAGCCCGGCGACCTCGGCACGCGCGCGAAGGCGCTGCTGGCGCGCATCGAATGGCCAGGGAAGCCCGGCGCGTCGGCGCCCGTCGCGCCGCTCACGGCCGAGGAACAGCAGCGATTCGCGGCCGGACAGAAAGTCTACGAAGGCATCTGTCAGGCCTGCCATCAGGAAGACGGACGCGGGAAGGAAGAAGTCGCGCCGCCGCTCGTGGGATCCGCTCTGGCGACAGCCGCGGCCACGGTGCCCGTGCGCATCCTGCTCAATGGCAAGGAAGGATCGGTCGGGCTCATGCCGCCGATCGGCCAGACGTTCACCGACGATCAGATCGCCGACGTGTTGACGTACATTCGGCGGCAGTGGGGCAACGTGGGCACGCCGGTTGACGTGCAGACGGTGAAGGACACGCGCGCGACCGTGGCGGGCCGCACGCGTCCGTGGACGAACGACGAATTGATGGCGCTGACGCCTGCCGGTCGCGGCGGACGCCGCGGGCGGGGCGCGCAATAGGTGATTGGACAACGCGCCGAAGGCGCGTAGTCAATTTCGAACTTCGAACTTCGAACTTCGAAATTCAAACAAGGAGATCCTATGGAGTACTCACGACGACAGTTTGGCAAAGTCGCGCTGACGGCCGTGCCGGCCGCGGCGCTGTTCTTGACGCGCGACGAGGCGCTGCGCGCGGCGCAGGGGGCGAAGCCCAACTCGAAATGGGCGGGCGTGCAGGTCGGCATGAACGTGCCGTACAACTTCGGCACCGGCAACTTCACGTCGGGCGACGAGATTCTGCAGCGGTGCCTCACGCTCGGCGTCAGCGCCGTCGAGCTGCGTGCGCAGCCGGTCGAGCTGTTCCTGGGATCGCCCGCCGCGATCGCCGGCGCCGCCGCAGCCGCGGCGGCCAGTGCGGCGCGTCGCGGTGGCAATGGCGGCGGTGGTCGCGGCGCGGCTGGCGGCGGCGCGGCCGAGCGCGGACGCGGCGCAGGCCGGGCCGCGCCCACGCCGGAGCAGGAAGCGGCGGCGAAGGCGGCCGATGAGGAGACGCGCAAATGGCGCATGGGCGTCTCGCTCGACAACGTCAAAGCGTTCCGCAAGAAGTACGAGGACGCCGGCGTGCTGATCCAGATCGTCAAGTGGGACCGCATCTTCGACTTCTCGGACGAGGAGCTCGACTACGCGTTCGAGGTGTCGAAGGCGCTCGGCGCGCGCGCCTTGTCGAGCGAGATCTCCGTCGGCCGGACCAAACGGCTCGGCGAGTTCGCCGACAAGCACCAGATGCAGGTGGGCTATCACGGGCACACGGCCGTCACGCCGGAGATCTGGGAGGCGACGTTCGCCGAGGCGAAATACAATGCCGCGAACGTCGATCTCGGACACTTCGTCGCCGGCAACAACACGTCGCCGGTGCCGTTCATCAAGAAGTATCCCGACCGGATCACGCACGTGCACGTGAAGGATCGCAAGCTCAACAACGGGCCCAACATGCCGTTCGGTCAGGGCGACACCCCGATCAAGGAAGTGCTGCAGCTCATGCGCGACAACAAGTGGACGTTCCAGGCCACGATCGAATTCGAATATCCCGTGCCCGCCGGATCGGACCGCATGGCCGAGATGGCGAAGGCGCTCGAATACTGCAAGTCCTGCCTCGTGTAACGACGAACGGCCGAAGGGAGCCCTCAGCCCCGTGGGGGCTCCCACGCAACAATCTCAATGCACACGTACACCTCGTCATCCACGCCGGTCGCGAGCGAACGCGTCACCGGCTATCACTGGCTCGTCGTCATCATCGCGTCGTGCGGATGGCTGTTCGACTGCATGGACCAGCGGCTGTTCGTGCTGGCGCGGCAGCCGGCGCTGACGGATCTGCTGACGAACGATCCCGCGCGCCTGGCGCGGCTGCCGGACTATCTCGGCTACGCGACGACGTCCATGATTCTCGGCTGGGCGACCGGCGGCATCGTGTTCGGCGTGATGAGCGATCGCGTCGGCCGCGTGAAGACGATGATGCTCACGCTGCTGCTGTACTCCGGCTTCACGGGGCTCTCCGGCGTCGCGCACACGTGGGAGCAGTTCACGATCTATCGCTTTCTGATGGGGCTCGGCGTGGGCGGCATGTTCGGCGCGGCGACGACGTTGGTGGCCGAGAGCGTGCCGTCGCACTTCCGCGCGACGGCGCTCGGCGCGCTGCAGGCGCTGTCGGCGCTCGGCAACATCGCGGGATCGCTGATCAGCGTGAAGATCGCGCCGACGGCGATGGTCGGCGGCTACGCCGGATGGCGCGTGCTGTTCTTCGTCGGCGTCGTGCCGGCGCTGTTGCTGCTGCCGGGCATTCTGTCGCTGCGGGAGCCGGAGAGCTGGATCCGGATGCGCGCGGCCGCGGCGGCCGGCGCGCGGCGCGACGTCGGATCGCCCATCGAGCTGTTCCGCGATCGCCGGTGGCGCCGGAACACGCTCGTCGGCGTGTTCCTCGGCCTGTCGGGCATGGTCGGGTTGTGGGGCATCGGCTTCTACTCGCCGGAGCTCATCTCGACTGCGCTCCAGGGCGCGCCGGCGGCCGTCGTGTCGTCCGTACGCGCGTGGGGCACGGCGTTCCAGGACATGGGCGCGTTCGCCGGCATGATCGTGTTCACCATTGCCGCGACGTACGTCAGCCGCCGCGTGGCATTTCTCGGCGCGCTGTTGCTCGGCATGGCCGCGACGATCTTCGTCTTCAAGTCGCTGCACACCGCGTCGGATGCGTACTGGATGCTGCCGCTGCTCGGCTTCTCGCAGTTGATGGTGTTCGCCGGCTACTCGATCTATTTTCCCGAGCTGTTTCCGACGCGCCTGCGCGGCACCGGCGTTGGCTTCTGCTACAACACCGTGCGCTATCTCGCCGCGCCCGCCCCGATCCTCTTCGGCTATCTCACCGCGGTCGTGTCGTTTCGCACGGCCGCGATGTTCATGGCGTCCGCATATCTCATCGGTGTCATCGCGCTGCTCTGGGCGCCGGAGACGAAGGGACGCAGTCTGATCGAAGAAGCGTAGGGGGTAGGAAGGCGATTCCGGCTACCGCTCCACGTCCTCCCCGTTGCCGAACAGGTCGCCTTCTGCGATTTGCGCCTTCTCTGCGGCGAGCAAGTGATCGTTCATCAGACGTTCGGCGAGCGCGGCGTTTCTCGTCCGAATTGCCTGGTAGATGGCGTGATGCGCCTCGGCCGTCGGGCGCAGATCGCGGTTGCGATCGACGGTCTCGCGGCGCCGCTCGTAGAAGATCGCGGACACCATCTCGATCATCGACGCCATCACACGATTGCCGGATGCGCTGGCGACGGCGCGGTGGAACGTGATGTCGCAGACGAGGAACGCGAGCGGATCGGCGATCGCGGCGAACATGCTCGTCACGGCATCCGAGATCGCGGCGAAGTCCTCGCTCGTCGCGCGCTTCGCGGCGATGCCGACGGCTTTCACCTCCAGCGCGCGGCGCGTCTCGAACATCTCCTGCAGCGATACGCCGTGCAGCGCGGCGAACAGCGTCAGCGCTTCGACGTCGAGCACCGGCGGGCGATCGACGACGAAGGTCCCTGCGCCGCGGCGGCTGACCAGCACGCCCTTGGCGACGAGCGATTGGATGCCGGCGCGCACGCTGGTGCGGCTGAGCTTCAGCTCGTGGCACAGCTCGCGCTCGGTGCTCAGGCGGCTGCCGCGCGAGAGCTTGCCCTGGACGATGAGCCGCCGGATGTGGGCGACGACGAGCTTGGCGGCGGAGCTGTCGACTGGTAATACCTGGGGGGAGCGCTTATCGGGCATTTCAGCCGCTATCGTAAGCGATGCCCCTTGATTTTCGGCGAAATTCACGGGCCCTCCGGCGTCGAGTCGATCGCGGAGTCGCCGGCAGGGACGCGCCCCGATCTGCCACTTGGTCCTTGGACGAGACGCGGCTCGATGGAGATGGCCGACCAATAGGACGTCTGGGGACAACAAGGAAGCCCGATTTGTCATACCTGAGACGCGGGCATCGGGCCGCGACGCGTGCCGGACCGTCCACCTGTCGCCGGCAACGTAGTGGCGAGCGCGCTTCGGATCGCGTGACGCCGGCTCACGTTCTTGCGGCCGGATCGGCGTCGTGACACAGTGGCGCGGAAGACACGCCTGCGATGCCCGTCATCGGCCACACCTTCGCCGGCATTCTGATCGCGCAGGAGTTCGAGCCGGCCGGCCCGCGCAATCCCCGGCCGCTCGGGCCGCTTGCCCGCGCCTTCTGGATCCCCGCCATCGTCGGTCTGTCCTACCTGCCGGATGTGGTGACGCAGATCGTCCTCTGGATGGGCTATCGATCCGCGCAGTCGATGGGCCATTCGATCCCATTGGGGATCGTGGCGGGCGCGATCGTCGGCGTCGTGTGGGCGCGAATGACGGGCGGATCGACGCGTGTGCTGACCGCGCTGGCTGTCGGATCGATCGTCCTGCACGACGTGCTCGATCTGCTGCAAGACGGCCAGCGCATGCCATTCTGGCCGCTGTCCGACCTCCGCGTCGGCGTCGGGTGGCTGGCCTCGTCGGATCGACTGTGGTGGGAGCTGCTCGTCTTCGGGCTGCCGTTTGCGATCTACGAGACCTGGCGCGTCTCGTTGCGGCGACGTGGTGCGCCGATCGCCATGGCTCCGTCTCCGGCCACGCGCGCGGTGTGGATCGGCCGCGTCCTCGTGCTCGCCGTGCTGCTGTCGGCGTTCACCGTGCTCGAGCTGCGTCGCGTGCGCGGGCGGGAGCTGGATCGCGCGGAGAGCCTCGTGCGCGCTAGAAAATACGCCGACGCGCTCGCCGCGATCGACCGCGCCGATCGCTGGCCGTTGTCGACGGTGACGACGGATCTGCTGCGAGGCCGTGCGTATCTCGGCCTTGGCGACACGGCGCGTGCGGAGACGTCGTTCCTGCGCGCGTACGAGCGCGAGCCGGAGAACTTCTGGACCGTGGCGAGCGTGGCGGAGCTCTACGCGTCGCACGGCAGGCGCGTGGAGCGCGTGCAGAAATCCGCGCCTTACGTCGACGAGCTGCAGCGGAGGTTTTCTGGCAACGCCTCGTTGCCGCGCGTGCTGGAGCGCATTCGGAGGGAAGTCTCGAGGGGACGGTAACGCGCGGAAGACGAGCGCAGCCTTCCCCCGCATTTAGCTCTCGACCTTCAACGTCCTCCCGCCGGCCGCAGCTCCCGATCACATCGCGTCCGTCCCCGTCGTCTCTGCCAGCGCCAGCCGTGCTATCGTAGCTGCCCTCTTCCCGGGTGAGCCCGACCGGCCGATTGAGCGTCTCGAGATGATTCGCCTCAGGCACAAGCTCTTGATCCTCGCGCTGCGCGCCTTGGACCAGGCGATCGGCGCCGCCTGGCTGCTGGTCTTCATGACACGCGCGGAGATCGTCGATCTCCTGATGCTGCCCATTCCTTCGGCGGCTCCGTTTCAGACGTTCTACTGCATCGTGATTCTGGCCGCGTTCGCCACGTCGACGGTCATCTTCCACATCCTGGCCCGATACGACGTCGCGAGGTACGTCCGGCTGCCGGTGCAACTGCTCGGCACGACGCTCGCCGCCGTCATCTCCACCGTCGTCTTCTTTGCTGCGTCGCGCATCCTGGCGTTCCCGAGTATTTCCATCCGGGAGTTCGCGATCATCGGGGCAGGCTACGCCGTCACGCTGGCCGGGCTGCGCATCGCCTTTCAGCTCATGCTGCGCGCGTTGCCGCGTTCCGCCCAATACGCACGGCATGTGCTGGTCATCGGCTACACGTCCCAGTCGCGAGAGTTCGTCCGGCGAATATTGGCGGCGCCAGAGCTGGGCTATCGGGTGCATGGTTTCGTGCTGGGACGCGGCGTGTCGGCGGCGTCCTTCGAGGACGAGGATCGACGTGCGCCGGCAGTCCTCGGCAGCATCGACCGGCTTCGGAGCATTCTCGAGGAACGCACGATCGACGAGCTGATTCTGTGCGCGCCGTTTGCCGAGAATGCCGAGGACATCCTGTCGACCATCAAATTGGGTGAAGAGCTCGGCATCGTCGTGCGCGTGGTGCTCGACCCGGCCGATCGCGGCTACATCCACCGAATGCAGTTCGAATATTTCGGCAGGGATACGGTCGTCACGTTCTTCCGCCAGAACCTGATCCTGCAGCTGGCGCTGAAGCGAGCCATCGACGTGACGCTATCCGCTGTGCTGCTGGTGCTGTTGTCTCCGCTGCTGGCCGTGGTCGCGATCGTGATCAAGCTGACGAGCCCTGGCCCGATTCTCTTCGTGCAGGATCGAGTCGGCATGAATCAGCGTCCGTTCAGATTGTTCAAATTTCGCTCGATGGTCGCCGACGCCGAGGCACGAAAGGCGGAGCTCTCCGGACTCAACGAGATGGACGGTCCCGTGTTCAAGATCAGGAGCGATCCGCGAACGACGAAGATCGGCCGGCTGCTCCGCAAGACCAGCATCGACGAGCTGCCGCAGCTGTTCAACGTGCTGAACGGCACGATGAGCCTGGTCGGCCCTCGCCCACCCGTCCCGAGCGAGGTCGAGAAGTACGACTGGCTCTATCGGAGGCGGCTCTCCATCCGGCCAGGGATTACCTGCCTCTGGCAGATCTACGGCCGCAACGAGCTCAGCTTCAAGCAGTGGATGGAGCTCGATCGCGTCTACGTCGAAACGTGGTCGCTGTGGCTGGACATCAAGATCCTCTTGCGTACCGTGCCGGTCGTCCTGCTGTGTCGAGGCGCCTCATGACGCCGGCGAGGCCGCGCGTGCTCGCGTTGTCGTCCGGTGGAGGACATTGGGTGCAGTTGAACCGGATCAGGCCCGCCTTCGCCGGCTGTGACGTGACCTATGCGACCGTGCACGGCAGTTACGCGGCGGACGTCAGGGGCGAGCGCTTTCGTACGATCCCCGACTGCAATCGGGACGAGAAGCTGAAGGCGATGTGGTCGCTGGTGCGCATCGGACTCGTCCTCCTGAGTGTGCGGCCGGCCGTCGTGATCTCGACGGGGGCGTTACCCGGCTATTTCGCGCTCCGCCTCGCGAAATTGTTCGGCGCCCGCACGGTCTGGATCGACAGCATCGCCAACGCGGAAGAGCTGTCGATGTCCGGCCAGAAGGTCCGGCCGTACGCGGATCTGTGGCTGACGCAATGGGCGCACCTGGCGTCGGCCGGCGGACCGGAATTTCGCGGGAGCGTCTTGTGATTTTCGTCACCGTCGGCACGGATCAGCCGTTCGACCGGCTCATTCGCACGGTGGACGAGTGGGTCGAGCGCAGCGACCGTCGCGACGTGTTCGCTCAGATCGGCCGCAGTCAATTGAAGCCGCGCCATCTCGACTACTGCCAATTTCTCACGCCTGAGGAGTTTCGAACGCGGTTCAACACGGCTCGGGTCGTCGTCGCGCATGCGGGAATGGGAACGATCCTGACGGCGCTGCAGTACGAGAAGCCCCTCGTGATCATGCCGCGTCGCGCGTCGCTCGGCGAACAGCGAAACGATCATCAGCTCGCCACCGCCCGATACCTCTCGTCCACGCACCGGATTGTCGTGGCGGCCGACGAAGGAGAGCTCGCCGGACTCCTGGCGAAGCTGGACGAGGTCCTGGCGTTGGACCCGATTGGACCGTCGGCTCAGACGCCGCTGATCGACGCCGTTCGACGCTTCATCCACGTGCGCGAGTGACCTGTCCGAATAGGTGAAGCCCTCGTCAACGCACGGCGTCCGGCCGCAACCGCACGATCACATCGCTTCCATCCGCTTCATCGCCGCCGGCGCGCGCGGCGTTGCTCGTGACGAGAAACCACGTGCCGTCGCCGGCCGAGACGACGTCGCCGATCGAGTCCAGCGAGCCGGTCGCCGAGCTGCCGGTGGCGACGGGGACATTCAGCCGGATCGCGCTCGGACGTGCGTCGCGGCGCGCGGTCAGGAACGTTCGCGCGAGGTCCTGCAGCGTCATCGCATCGGCGGTTCGGAGGAGTAGCGCCGGCGACCAGTCGGTGCGGTAGGTCATCGGCAGCCGCGGCTCGAGCGCTCGCGCCAGCGTTGTGATGGCCCGCGTCGACGCGCGAATGACGGCCGTGCGATTCCGATCTGGAAGCGCGAGCCACAGCGCGCCTGTCGACGGATGCCAGGTGAATCCGAATGGATGCGCGGTCATGCCCGCCAGCGGCCCCGCGCCCGTCACTTGCCCATCGTCCGTCACGCGTAGCATCGACGCATCGGGCACGCTGGCCGCGGGTTGGTCGATGAACGCGAACCCGAGCGGCAGCGCGATGTAGAGCAGCCCGTCGGGGCCGAACGCGAGCCGCGGCGCCGAGTCCGAGCGCGACGCGCCTGCATCGCGCGACGGGCTGTCGGCGGCAACAGGCGCCTCGAAGATCGGCGACGGGTCGCTCAACGTGTCCGACAGCTCGCGAAGCCGGATGACCTTTAGTCGCGCGTAGTACGGCCCCTCGTCCACGAGCGACGCGACGTAGACGAAATGGTTGACCTCGAAGTCCGGATGGACCGCGAGCCCGAGCGGAGCGGC
>CAZNMF010000424.1:0-1523 GCA_964573795.1 uncultured Solibacteraceae bacterium | reverse complement strand
ATGACCGTCCGCAACCACGACGCCGACCGCCAGGAGCACCACGCGCAGTTGTCGGCGCTGCTCGCCACCGCCCGCGAGGACTACACGGCGGCGGCGCGCGCGGGCCGCGGCGGCCGGGCCGTCCAGGTCCGGTACGCGGCGGGCGTCGACGATCTGGTGCGGCGTCTGGCCGAGCGTGCGGCGCAGGAGACGGTGCGGCCGTACGTCGTGTGCGCGCTCGGCGGGTACGGCCGCCGGACGCTCTGTCTCAACTCCGACATCGACGTCCTCGTCGTCTTCGACGGGCCGATTGGCGCCGACGAAGAGCGCTTCGTCAAGGCGCTGCTGCAGCCGCTGTGGGACTTGAAGTTCACGGTCGGCCACCACATCCGCGAGATCGCCGAGTTCGACGTCGTCGACGAGCAGAACCCCGAGTTCCTGATGGCGCTGTGCGATCTCCGGCTGCTCACCGGCGACGTGCGGCTGTTCGACGACCTGTTCGCGCGCGTGCATCGCGGCGAGGCCGAGCGCGCGGGCCGGCTCGTGGACGTGTTGCTCGCGCTCATCGACGAGCGGTACGCCGAGTTCAACCACACGCTCTATCAGCTCGAGCCCGACATCAAGAAGGCGCCCGGCGGCCTGCGCGACATCTCGGCCGTGCGGCTGATCCGATCGCTGGCGCGCGAGACGTTCAACGGCCGTTCCCGCGCCGAGGTCGAGCGGCTCGACGATGCCGAGGAGCTCCTGTTCCGCGTGCGGTCGATTCTGCACGCCGAGTCGGGCCGCGACACCAACGTGCTCACGCACGAGCTCCAGGAGCCGGTGTCCGAGATGCTCGGCATTCCCGGCGCCGATGCGCAGAAGCGCGTCGAGGCGCTGATGGGCGAGTACTTCCGCCACGCGCGCGCCGTCGCGAGCGCGCTCGCCTGGGCGCGCGGCATCGTCCGTCCGCCGGCCCCAATCTCGGAGCCCGGTCCGGTGACCGAAAGCGTGGCCATCGGTCCCGACGGCATTCGCTTCGTCGATCCCGTCAAGGCGGTCGCGCAGCCCGCCGTCTGGCTCGAGGCGTTCGAGGTCGCGATCGCCAACGGCTATCCCGTCTCCGATCAGGTCCGTGCGTGCATCCAGGAGAACGTGGGCCGCTACACGGCCGACTACTTCGTCGCGACCGAAGAGGCGCGGCTGCGGCTGCGCGCGATGCTCTCGCCGCGGCCGGGCCTGTCGGCGCGCTTGTCCGACATGCTCGAGTGCGGCCTGCTCGGCGCGATCTTCCCGGAGTTCGAGAAGATTCACTGTCGCGTGATCCGCGACTTCTACCACAAGTACACCGTCGACGAGCACACGCTCCTGACGATCCGCTACCTCGAGTCCTTGTGGCATCCGACGAGCGCGAGCCGCGCGCGCTTCGCGTCGATCCTCAACGAGGTCCGCGCGCCCGAGCTGCTCACGCTCGCGTTGCTCTATCACGACGTCGGCAAGTGGCGCGACGACGACCACGCGGTCGAGAGCCTGCGCCTGGCCGAGCCGATGCTCGCGCGGCTGCA
>CAZNMF010000423.1:0-2384 GCA_964573795.1 uncultured Solibacteraceae bacterium | reverse complement strand
GCGTCGTGAACTCGCCGAACGGCTCGTCGCGATGCCACACGTCGAAGACCAGGCGGCCGTTTGCCGATCGAATGTCGCTCGCACGCCAGTCGGCGTCACGCCGATCGAGCGAGAACGTCTCGACCGGCGATCGCGCTTCGGCCACGAGCCGCAGCGCTTCCGGACTGTCGGCGCCGAGGATCACGCGGCCCGATCGCGGCACGAGCGCCAGAAGCCGGCGGAACGCGATCCGCAGCGACTCCATGTCCGGATAGATGTCCGCGTGGTCGTACTCGAGGTTGCCGACGACGGCGATGTCCGGCAGGTATTTCAGAAACTTCGCGGTCTTGTCGAAGAACGCACTGTCGTACTCGTCGCCTTCGATGACGAGCTCGCGGCCCGTGCCGAGCTGATAGCTGCCATTGAAATTCAGCGCGATGCCGCCCACGAGCACGCTCGGCTTCCGGCCCGCTTCCGTCAGCAGCCATCCCGTCAGCGCCGTCGTCGTCGTCTTGCCGTGCGTGCCGGCGATGACGACCGATCGCGACTGCCAGAGGAACTGCTCGCGGATCGCTTCCGGCATCGACACGAAGCGCACCTTCCGATCGAGCACTTCCTCGAGCTCGGGATTGCCGCGCGAGATCGCGTTGCCGACCACGACGAGATCGAGATCGGACGTGATGTGCTCGGGCCGATAGCCGTCGAAGACGCGGATCGACTCGCGGACGAGGAAGTCGCTCATCGGCGGATAGACGGCGTGGTCCGATCCCTGAACGTCGTGTCCGCGCGCTTTGAGCATCGCGGCCAGCGTCGCCATGGCCGTGCCGCACACGCCGATGAAATGAATGCGCGCCATGCGTGTCGCTACCCCGCCGAAGATTCTTCGATGATGAGCCGCGGTCGCGCGTCCGCCACCACGCGCGCGTGCACGCCGAACGGCAGGCTCACCATCGGCGTCGTCGTGTGGCCCGACGGAAAACCGTAGAGGATTGGGCCTCGAAAATCTTTGAAGAACTCGTCGATCACGCCGCGTGCGGTGACGCGGCCGTCGGCTTCGTCGCAGCGTGGCATCTGTCCAACGACGATGGCCGAGGCGCGATCGAAACGTCCGGCCTGCTGAAGCTGCACGAGCAGGCGCTGCAGACGATACGGCCGTTCGGCGACATCTTCCAGAAAAAGCACCGCGCCATCGGGCGGCGTGAACGTGTACGGCGTGCCAAGCGACGCCGCGAGTTGCATGATCGTGCCGCCGACCAGCGGACCTGCGGCCTCACCCGATCGCAGCGCCTCGACGCCGCCGGCCACAATCTCGCCCATCGGCTCCGCGCGCAGCGATCGCAGGAACGACGCCGCGTCGTACGCCGACTCGCCCTTCGACAGCCGGCCCTCGAGCATGGCGCCGTGCACCGACGTCGTGCCGACCTGACCGTTCAGCCACGCGTGCAGCGTCGTCAGGTCGCTGTAACCGACGAGCGCCTTGGGCCGCGCGCGAAATTCCGCGGCGTCGAGCAACGGCAGGAGCTCGACGCTGCCGTAGCCGCCGCGCACCGCGACGATCGCGTCCACGTCGTCCCGCATCCAGGCATCGCGCAGCGCCTTCGCGCGCACGGCAGCCGCTCCAGCGGTGATCGGACCGCGATCGAACACCGACTCGTCGAAGACCACACGGAAGCCGAGACGCTGCAACTCGGCGACGCCCGCGTCGAATTCCTCGCGCACGAAGCCGCTGGCGGGTGCGACGACGGCGATCGTCGCGCCCGGCTCGACCGGCCTGAACTTGCGCAAGCCAAGACGCGTGCGCGCGCTCACACCCACCTCGCCATCTCGGCCGAGACGGCCTGGTGCGCGATCGAGCCGACGACGTCGAGTCCGACGGGCATCTTCGGCGTCAGATCGCGCAGACGCGCCTTCACCGCGTGCTGCCGCTTGAACGCATCGTCGAGGCGCGTCGGGGAAATCTCGCCGGACTCGGCCGCGCGAATCAGCGCCTCGATGGCGGCGACTTGCTCGTCAGTCGTGGAATTGCACAGAAGCAACGCGTCGCACCCGGCCTGAATCGCCCGCACGGACGCCTCGGGCAGCGGCGTGTCGGCACTGACCGCCTTCATCCCGAGATCGTCGCTGACGACGACGCCGCGGAAGCCGAGCTCGTCCTTCAGCAGCCGCTGGACGACGACGGGAGAAAACGACGCGATCTGCCGCTCGTCGAGCGCCGGCGCCATGACGTGCGCGGTCATGATCATGGCGACGTCCGCGGCCATCGCGCGCCGGAACGGCACGAGCTCGACGGCGTCCAGGCGCCGTCTGTCGTGCTCGATGAGGGGCCGCGCCTCGTGCGAGTCGACGCTCGTGTCGCCGTGCCCGGGAAAATGCTTGCCGCAGGCCGCGACGCCGGACTGCTGTAA
>CAZNMF010000422.1:0-3923 GCA_964573795.1 uncultured Solibacteraceae bacterium | reverse complement strand
CCGCGCGATCTTGTCCTCGTACGCCGGCCCGATGCCGCGCGACGTCGTGCCGATCTTCCGCTCGCCGCGGCGCGCTTCGGCCAGCAGCTCGATCTCGCGGTGATACGGCAGGATCAGGTGCGCGCGATCGCTCACGAGCAGCCGGCCCGTCACGTCGATGCCCATGTCCGACAGCTTGTCGAGCTCGGCGAACAGCGCCACCGGATCGATGACGACGCCGCTGCCGATGACGCAGATGACGCCGGGATGCAGGATCCCGCTCGGAATCAGGTGCAGGACGAACTTGCGGCCGGACGCGTAGACCGTGTGCCCCGCGTTGTGCCCGCCTTGGTACCGCGCCACGATCGAGAATCGCGGCGTGAGCAAATCGACAATCTTCCCCTTGCCTTCGTCGCCCCACTGGGCGCCCAACACACAAAGATTCATGCGGGTAGCATCATACCTTTTCGGTCACGCGCACGGGCGCCGAACGGGCCGTGACGGAAACGAGACACATACTCCCGAACAGTGATTGACATCGCTCGCAATCGTTCTTTAGAGTGACGCTTTCCCGCCGCGACGCCGCGGCTCACCGGCACATGTCCTCCCAGGATTGATCGCGTGATCGTCGAACGTCCTACGTTGGAACGGCGCGTCTTGACATCACTCGATGCCGGCCGCATTCCCGTACTGCTCGGCGGATGCGGCAGCGGCCGAACCTCGTTGCTGCTGCGGCTCGAAGCGCTCATCGGCCGCGACCGCGGTCAATACCTCGACGTCGCCGCCGCCGCGACCACGCCCGAGCGCTGCTTCGCCGCCGTGCTCGCGATGACGCGTCTGGCGCCGCCGGCCACCCTGCGACGGGAGCCCGCGTCGACGCGCGACGCCTTCGACCTGCTGCTGCACTACTTCGATCGCGCGCAGGCGCCCGGCGGCCCCGCGACGTTCCTGCTCGACGAGTTCCTCGACGTCCGCACGTTCGAGAGCTTTCCCGGGCTGCGGCACGTGCAGCGCGACCTGATCGCGCGTCTGGCCGCCAGTCCCGCGCGATTCGTGCTCGCGTCACGATTCACCGCGCGCGTCCATCGCCTGCTGCGCGACGCGCCCGCGCGGTTCGAAGTGATTCACGTGCCGCCGCTCGAGACGCCGGACGTCCAGGCCATGGCGCACCTGTTCGTCGGAGGCCGCCGCGAGTGGGCGTCGACGATCGCGCCGGCCGTCGCCGCGTTGTCGGCCGGCTCGCCGACTGCCGCGCACGTGCTCCTCGCCGGCCTCGCCGCGATGGGGCCGGCCACCGATCCGATCGCGGCGCTGGCCGCGGCGATCGCGCCCGACGGCGCGCTGACCGCGCGCTGCCGCGAGTGCTACGAGCTGCGCCTGCACCGCGCGCGCGGCTACGGCGCGCTCAAAGCGATCCTCGGCGTGCTCGCCGACAACGAGCCGTCGAATCTCACCGAGATCTCGCACCTCCTGCACCGCACTCCCGGCTCGACGAAGGACTATCTCTCCTGGCTCGAGGACGTCGACCTGATCGCGATGCGCGGCAAGCGCTACTCGTTCGTCGATCCGCTGCTGCGTCTGTACGTGCGGCTCTACGGCAAGCCCGTGCCGCCGAGCGACGACGACGTGTTGCGCGAGGTGGACGCGTACGCGAAAGCGCGGCTGCCACAGACGACGCCCGTGCCGCCGGCACCGGCGCCCGTCGCGCGACCGACGGAGGCCGCCGCGGCCGAAGTCGCGGCACGATCCGGGATTATCGAGATTGATTAGCCGTCCGCCGTCCCCTTCAGCACCGCGAGCGCTTCGCGCGCGGCCTGCTGCTCCGCTTCCTTCTTCGCGCGGCCGCCGGCGCGGCTGATGACTTCGCCGCCGACCATCACCTCGATCTCGAAGCGCTTGCGGTGATCGGGGCCTTCGGCCGATGCCAGCCGGTAGACGGGCAGGCCGCGGCCGGACGCCTGCAGCCACTCCTGCAAGGCCGACTTCCAGTCCGCCGTGAACGACGCGTCGGCCGCGTGCTCGCCCGCGGCCGCGAACAGCGGGCCGAAGCTCGATACGATGAACGCGCGCGCGGCGTCGATGCCGCCGTCGAGATAGATCGCCGCGATCAGCGCCTCGTAGCTGTCGGCGAGGATCGCCTGCTTCTGACGTCCGCCCGTCTTCTCCTCGCCGCGGCCGAGCAGCACGAACCGGCCGAGATCGATCTCCTCGGCCAGCCGCGCGAGCGACGCCGACGAGACGATGCCCGCCTTGACCTTCGACTTGTAGCCCTCGCTGTGCGTCGGAAAGCGCGTGAAGAGCATGTCGGCGATGACGAAGCCGAGCACCGCGTCGCCGAGGAACTCGAGCGACTCGTTGTCGATCACGCCGCCCGACGCGTCCTCGTGCGCGCGCGACCGGTGCGTCAGCGCGTGCTCGAGCAGGCCGAGATCGCGGAACCGGTAGCCGATGCGGACTTCCAGCGGCCCGAGGTTGTCGCTGAGCCGGCGCACCTCGGCCGCGGCCGCCTCGTCGAGATGGCCGGCGATCAGATCGCGCGCCTTCGGCGCCGCGTGCGCGGGCACGCTCACGCGGAACTGCGCCTCGCCGAAGCGGATCGGGAACACCGACGGCGCGAGCGCCGAGGCGACGGCCGACTCGATCCCGTGCGCGGCGAGCAGCCCACGGACCACCTGGGCCTCGATCGAGGAGTGGCTGTGGAACACCTCGACCGGCGCGCCGGACAGCGGATCGTGCGGCGACGTGCTCACGCCGCGCCTCCCCGCGGTCCCACCTTCACGACGACCATCGTCATGTCGTCGTGCGGATCGGCATCGCCGACGAACGCGCGCACCTCGCGGAGCACGCGCTCGCGGATGCCGGCGGCGCCGAGCCCCGGGTGCCCCGCCAGCACGCGCGCCAGCGACGCATCCCCGAACATCTCTCCCGATCGATCCATCGCTTCCGTGATGCCGTCAGTGTAGAGCACGATCACGTCTCCGGCACAGAGACGCCGCGTGTGCTCGACCAGGACCTGCTCGAAGCGCTCGGCGGCCCCTGGCAGCCGGAGCCCGAGCGCCATGCCGTCGGGCGCGACGACTTCGCTGTGGCCGCGGGAGGCCACGATCAGCGGCGTGTGCCCGGCCCGCGCCACCGTCAGCGTGCCCGCGTCGACGTCGATCACCGCGTACGTCATCGTCACGAAGCTGCGATTGTCGAGGTGATCGGCGAGGAGATGATTGACGGCCATCAGCAACTGACGCGGCGATCGCTCCGAGTGGCTGAGGGCCAGCAGCAGGCCCTTGAGCTCGGCCATGTACAGCGCGGCCGACGTGCCCTTGCCGGAGACGTCGGCGATCACGATGCCGAGCTGCCCAGGCCCGACGTCGATGAAGTCGTAGTAGTCACCGCCCACTTCGCGCGCCGGCTCGCACAGCTCCGCGATGTCGAGCCCGTCGATGGCGGGCAGCGCCGACGGCAGCAGCGATTTCTGAATGTCGCGCGCGATGCGCAGCTCGTCGTCGAGCCGCTGCTTCTCGCGCTGCACCTGCAGCAGGTGCTCCATACTCGCGCTCATGCGGTTGAACGACCGCGCGAGGGCGCCGAGCTGATCCTGGGAATCGATGCCGATCCGGTACGCAAAGTCGCCCTGCTGGACGCGCTCGGTGCCGACGAACAGCTCATGGACGGCCGACGTGATCGACTTCGCCAGCACGGCGCCCATCACGAACGCCGAGCCCTGCACGATGAGGAAGAGCGCGCCGAGCACGGCGAGGAGGCGCAGCAGCACGCTCCAGCTGAAATCGAACGTGCCGCTCAGCGGCTCGGCACCGGCCGCCGCGAGGCGATCGTAGAGGCCGGCGACCGGCGCGACGAGATGCACGGCGACGCGGCCCCGGTCCCCGCTGTCCCACGCCGCGCAGTCGACGAACGCGACGGTCTCGCGAAACAGCGACCACTGCCTC
>CAZNMF010000421.1:0-8502 GCA_964573795.1 uncultured Solibacteraceae bacterium | reverse complement strand
AGCCATCGAGTACATCGAAGGCCACGCCAAGAAGAAGTAGCGCGGAGGCGATTTGACGAGGCGAGTAGTCGTCACCGGCGTCGGCCTGTTGTCGTCGGTCGGCATCGGGACCGAGGCCTGCTGGGACGCGCTCTGCGCCGGTCGCAGCGGCATCGCCCCCATCACCCACTTCGACGCGTCGGCGTTCGCCGCGCGGATCGCGGGTGAAGTGAAGGGGTTCGATCCGCTGCAGTTCATGGACAAGAAGGATGTCAAGAAGGCCGACGTCTTTATCCAGTTCGCGCTCGCCGCGGCGGAGTTCGCGGTCCGGGACGCGAAGCTCGACATCACCGCGGCGAACGCCGACAACGTCGGCGTCTTCATCGCGTCGGGCATCGGCGGGTTCAGCACGATCGAGCGCGAGCACCTGGCGCTCATCAACGGCGGCCCGCGGCGCATCTCGCCCTTCTTCATTCCGGCGTCCATCATCAATCTCGCCGCGGGGCAGGTTTCGATCCGCTTCGGCGCGCGCGGGCCGAACCTCGCCACGTGCACGGCGTGCACCGCGTCGGCGCACAGCATCGGCGAGGCGTACGAGATCATCCGCCGCGGCGACGCGGACGTGATGATCGCCGGCGGATCGGAGGCGTCCATCACGCCGATGGGCGTCGGCGGCTTCGCCGCGTTGCGCGCGCTGTCGACGCGCAACGACGAGCCGGCGCGCGCGAGCCGGCCCTTCGACAAGGACCGCGACGGCTTCGTCGTCGGCGAAGGCGCGGGGATGGTGATCCTCGAGGAGCTCGAGATCGCGCGCGGCCGCGGCGCGAGCATCTACGCGGAGATCGCGGGCTACGGGCTGTCCGGCGACGCGTTCCATCTGACCGGACAGCCGGAAGACGGCAACGGCGCCGTGCGATCGATGCGGATGGCGCTGCGCAAGGCCGGTGTGACGCCCGACGTGATCGACTACATCAACGCGCACGGCACGTCGACGCCCATCAACGATCCGACCGAGACGCTCGCGGTGAAGACGGTCTTCGGCGATCACGCGAAGAAGCTGGTGATGTCGTCGACCAAGTCGATGACGGGCCACCTGCTCGGCGCGGCCGGCGGCCTCGAGGCCGGCATCACGGCGCTGGCGATCCGCCATCAGGTCGCGCCGCCCACCATCAATCTCGACGAGCCCGATCCAGCCTGCGACCTGGACTACGCCGCGAACGTCAAGCGCGAGATGACGATCGAGTACGCGCTCTCCAACTCGTTCGGCTTCGGCGGCACGAACGGGACCCTGCTGCTCAAGCGGTATCGGGAGGCCTAGACAGGCTTACGGCTTACAGCGGCTTGGGGCGTGAGGCTTGGGGCTTGAAGGTCGTGCCTCATGCCTCGAGCCCCTCATACCGCTACCCGATGTCCCGGTACCGCCGGCACGCGCGGGCCGGGCAGGACGACGCCGGCGAGATTCAACGGGTCCGATGTCGCGACTTCCACGGTCGCGCTCGTCGTCGCGCGATGGCGGAACGCGCGGAGCGACTCGACGGCGACCGGCAGCGCGAACTGCTCGCCGACGAAGCCGTCCACGAAGCGGCCGCCGCGGATCTCGCCGCGATCTTCCAGGCGCCGAAACGCCATCAACAGCTCGCGCCACGGCGGCAGGATCGACTCGCGCGCCAGCAGCTCGCGGAACACGACGCCGTAGCGGCGGAGCAGCATCCAGCAGGCCGACTCGATTGCGCGCGCGCGATCGTTGGCGTCCGGCACGGGATGCGGCAGCAGCGCCCATCGGCCGGCGCTGTGGCGCGGGCGCGCCGTGCGGCCGCTGCCATGGCCGCTGCGGCGCTTGGGATCGAGCAGTGCGCGCAAGTTGTCGAAGCCGTCGGCCGTGACGAGCCCCGCCGCGACCAGCTCCCACAGTGCGGCTTCGACCTCGGACGCGAGCTGCTTCGTGCCGCGCACGAGGTCGGCGAAGAACGACGCGCCGTGGCGCTCGAGATAGGCGTGGAGATCGCGGCCGTTGGGTGACAGGCCCGCGTGCGTCGGCGCGTGGGCGGCGTCGTGCCGCGCCGCGAGCCAGTCCGCGTCCTCGCGCACGAAGAACGTGATCGGCGCCACGCTCGTCGGCACCACCCGTCGTCCGTTCTCGCGCAGCTCGAGCGTGGCGGGATGCGGCGACAACCGGCCCCAGCCGACGACGCCGGAGAGGCAGAGGCGATCGAGATCGGCCGGATCGTAGTCGGCAATGCGCTGGCGAAGCAGATGCGCCTCCCAGGCGTTGGCGGGCGCTTCGAATCCCTGCAACTGGCGCAGCACTTCCAGGACGCCCGTCTCGCCCGACCCCTGCGTGCCCGGCGCAACGTGCTGCCACTCGCGCAGCCACCGCATCAGATCACCGGACGGCACCGGCGCGATCTCCCGCCGCAGCGCGCCAATCGTCAGCCGATGGATCCGCGCGAGCAGGCGGCGCTCGCACCACTCGGCCGTTCGCGCGGAACGTTGAACTTCGAACTTTGAACTTCGAACTGTGCGCGTGTCGTCCGCCGCGCCTTTCGAAGTTCGAAGTTCCAAGTTCGAAGTTGACCCGGCGAAGCGTCCACGCAGCGCCCATCCCGCCGCTTCCAGCCGTAGCAGCGCTTCTTCGACGTCGCTTTCGGAAAGACCTGTCACGGCCGACAACTCGGCGGTGTCAGTCGGGCCGCTGTGCGACATCCAGCCTTGAATCACGGCGACGCGCGCGTCGATCGGTGCGGGCGTCTTGCCGGGAAGGTCGGGCAGCGCGTCGACCAGTGTGGCGCCGTCGTAGGCCTGAAGGAACGTGCGCTGAGACTCCGTCGCGATCCAGTACGTGCGGCCGTTGGCGATCGCGCGCCCGGCGCGCCGCTGCGCGGCGAGATCCGCGAGCCACACGGCCCATTCGCGCGAGGCCGCGGCCGCGCGCCCGGCCAGTGGACCGGCGTCCACCGGCGCGTCGGCCGGCACCGCGATCAGCGTGAGTAGCGCGTCGTGCAGATCGGACGCGTCGCGCACGTCGGGCCACGCCTGCCGGCGCACGTCGTCGATGGCCTGTGGATCGAGCTGGCCAATCTCCTCGAGCACGGTCTCGGGCAGCGCGCGCCGCAGCTCGACCGCGCGTGCCCGCCGCTCCTCCAGCGGCGCATCGTCGAGAAACGCGAACGGGTTGGCGTTGAGGATCTCGTGCGCGAAGAGCGACGGCAGCGGCGTGTCGACGGCGATTGTCCGAATGACGCCGCCGTCGATGTCGCGCAGCACCTGCACGAGGCCGTCGAGGTCCATCGCCTCCGTCAGCACGTCCTTCATCACCTCGCGCACGAGCGGATGATCGGGAATCTCGATGTCGCCTTCGATGTTCTCCTGGCACGCGGCGACGTCGGGAAACACGGCGGCGAGCAGATCGTCCGACTGCAGCCGTTGCAGGTGGATCGGCACCTTGTGGCCGTGGCGGACGCGCTGCAGCGCCAGCGCGCGCGTCGCGTCCCAGCGCCAGCGCGTGCCGAAGATCGGCGACGGCAGCGCGGCCTGGACGAGCACCTCTTCGACCGTCGCGGGCCGCAGGAACGCGAAGACGTCCGCGAGCGGGAAGCTGTGCTGTTCGGCCAGCGCGATCGTGATCCCATCGTCGGTCGCGGACGCCTGCAGCTCGAAGTTGAACGAGCGGCAGAAGCGCTTGCGCAGCGCGAGGCCCCAGGCCTTGTTGATGCGCGCGCCGAGCGGGGCATGGATGACGAGCTGCATGCCGCCGCCTTCGTCGAAGAAGCGCTCGGCGATGAGCGTGCGCTGCGTCGGCACGGCGCCGAGCAGCGCGCGGCCGGCGACGAGATAGTCGACGATCTGCTCCGCGCCGGCGCGGTCGACGCCGCATTCCGACATCAGCCACGCGATCGCGGGCAGGGCGGCGCTCGACCGATCCGCGGTCTCGCGCGGGCTCACGTCTGCGGCGCGATCGGACACGGTCTGCCTGATGTCCGCGACGTGCGCCGACAGCTCGCGCGTCCGCGCGGGCGCTTCGCCGCGCCAGAAGGGGATCGTCGGCGCGGCGCCGTGCGCGTCCTCGACGATCATCCGTCCGGCCGTCGTCACGCGCCGGATGCGCCAGGACATGTTGCCGAGCAGCATCACGTCGCCGGCCATGCTCTCGACCGCGAAGTCCTCGTCGACCGTGCCGACGACCGTGCCGTCCGGCTCCGAGACGACGGTGTAGAGGCCGGTGTCGGGGATCGCGCCGCCGCTCGTGAGCGCGGTGATGCGCGCGCCGCGGCGCGCCTTGACGCGATGGTTCACGCGATCGCGGTGCAGATACGCGCTGTACCGCCCGCGCCTGGCGGCAATGCCCTCAGACAGCATCTCGACGACCTCGTCGTGCTCCGCGCGCGCGAGATCGCGATAGGGGAAGGCGCGCGTGACCAGCGCGAACAGGTCGTCCTCAGCCCACTCGTCCGTCGTGCAGATGGCGACGATCTGCTGCGCGAGCACGTCCAGCGGCGCAACCGGCCAGACGAGCTGGTCGAGATCGCCCTGGCGGATCGCGCGCACGATCGCGGCGCATTCGACGAGCTCGTCCCGCGTCGTGGCGAAGATGCGGCCCTTGGGGATCGCACCGCGCCAGTGGCCGGCGCGGCCGATGCGCTGCACGGCCACGGCGATCGATCGCGGCGATCCGATCTGACAAACCAGATCGATCGCGCCGATGTCGCTGCCGAGCTCGAGCGACGCCGTCGCCACCAGCGCGCGCAGCTCGCCGGCCTTGAGGCGCCGTTCGGCATCGAGGCGGATGCGCCGCGCCAGGCTGCCGTGGTGCGTCGCAACGAGGTCGGTGCCGAGACGCTCGGCGAGATGGTGCGCGACGCGCTCGGCGACGCGGCGCGTGTTGACGAAGATCAGCGTCGATCGGTGCTCGGCGACCAGCGCGGCGACGCGGTCGTAGATCTCGTCCCACATCTCGTGCGTCGCCACCGGTCCCAGCTCGCTCGGCGGCACCTCGATCGCGAGGTCGAGATGACGTCGCGGCGCGACTTCGACGATGTGCGGGAGCGGGCGGCTGCCGCCAAGAAAGGCGGCAACGGTCTCGATGGGCTTCTGCGTGGCGGACAGGCCGATCCGTGTCACGGGCCCTGTCGCCAGCGCTTCGAGCCGCTCGAGCGACAACGCGAGATGGCTGCCGCGCTTGTTGCCGGCGACGGCGTGGATCTCGTCGACGATGATCGTCGAGACCGAGGTCAGCGTGGCGCGGCTGCGCTCTGACGTGAGCAGGATGTAGAGCGACTCGGGCGTCGTGACGAGGATGTGCGGCGGCTGCTTCAGCATCGCGCGCCGGGCCGGCGCGAGCGTGTCGCCGGTGCGGACCGCGGTCCGGATGTCCGGCAGCGTGTAGCCGCGCTCGCGCGCCAAGGCCACGATCTCGGCGAGCGGCCGCTCGAGGTTCGCCTGCACGTCGTTGCCGAGCGCTTTCAGCGGCGAGACGTAGACGACTTCGGTTCGATCCGTCAGCGTGCCGTCGAGGCCGTGGCGGATCAATCGATCGATGCACGCAAGAAACGCAGCCAGCGTCTTGCCGGATCCCGTTGGCGCCGAGATGAGCGTGCTCGTCCCGCGCGCGATCTCCGGCCATCCGCGCTCCTGCGGCTCGGTCGGCGTTCCAAACCGCCGCACGAACCACTCGCGCACGACCGGGTGCGCCCAATCGAGCGCAGCGATCACGCCGGACGTTGACGCGGATTCGGACAGCACGGATCGATTATGGCGTAGACCTCACGGGCGGGCACCGGGGCCCGCCCCTACAAATGATCCGATGTCCCGATGATCCGATGATCCGATGATCCGATGATCCGATGACGCGATGCCCCGATGTCCAATGTCCTATCATCTGCCATGCCTCTTTCCCGCAGCCAGCACGTCAAAGCGGCCGCGATCTCGGCCGTGGGCGTGCCGGTCATCGAGGCGTTCGGCGCCACGTACAACTGGATCGAGCGCGGGACCGGGCATCTGGCCGCGATTCGACGCGAGGGGCGACAGCCGATCTACGCGCTCTGGCACGGGCGCATCATGCCCGGCACCATCTACCTCCGCGACCGGGGCATCGTCGTCATCACGAGCGAGAACTTCGACGGCGAGTGGGTCGCGCGCATCATCAAGCGCTTCGGGTACGACACGGCGCGCGGGTCGACGTCGCGCAACGGCGCCAAGGCGCTGGTCCAGCTTCGGCGCGACATGCGCGCGGGAAGGCCGGTCGCGTTTACGGTCGACGGACCGCGCGGGCCTCGCGAGGTCGCGCAGCCGGGCGCCGTCTGGCTGGCCAGCGCGACGGGCAATCCCATCCTGCCGTTTCACATCGAGGCCGCGTCGTTCTGGACGACGAAGAGCTGGGACCGGCATCAGGTGCCGAAGCCGGGCAGCACGGTGGCCGTCGCCATGGGGCCGCCGATCTACGTGCCCGCGGGCGCTGACGAAGCCGCGATCGAAACGGGCAGGCTCGCGTTGGAGGACGCGCTGTCGCGGCTGCGGGACGAGGCGCTCGACCTGCTGCGCTGACACTGTGGTTGCCTTGCCGTATTTGTGCTACGATGTGCTACATGGTGTCTGTTACCAGCACACACTCGTCGCCACCTGAACGTTTGGGCACGTCCGATCGGCGCCAGGACCATGTCGGCGTCCGCGAGCTTCGCCAGAACCTGTCCGTCTATCTCGACAAAGTGAAGCAGGGGACGTCGCTGACCGTGACCGAGCACGGCCGTGTCGTGGCGCTGTTGTCGCCGTTGACCCAGGTGCTGTCGCCGGTCGAGCGACTCATCGCGGAAGGACGTGCAACGCCTGCGACGCGATCGCTGCGCGATCTGCGGCCTCGCCGCGCGGGGCGGCCGGACGAGCGCGCGAGCGAGGCGGTCATCTCCGACATGCGGGACGAGCGCCTGTGAAGCGCGCGTATTTCGACGCGTCCGCGATCGCGAAGCTGATCCATGAGGAACGCGAGTCGCTCGCGCTCATCGACTTTCTCGACGAGCCCATGGAAGCGGTGACGTCGGCCGTGTCGGGTGTCGAGGTGCCGCGCGCGCTGCGCCGGCACGGCGTGGCCGGCGAGGAAGTGGCGGAGGCGCTCAAAGGGCTCATCGTCGTGTCTGTCGACGCCGACATCCTGGCGCGCGCCAGCGCGCTCGAGCCGACGACGCTGCGGTCGCTCGACGCGCTGCACCTGGCGACCGCGCTTGCCGTCGGCACGGACGGACTGCAGATCGTGACTTACGACGAGCGGCTCGCGCAGGCGGCGCGCGAGCGGGGACTGACGGTCGTTCAGCCAGGCCGGCCGAACGCGAGCGCGGGCGCGTGATCCTCATCGCATCGCCGCGTTTCGCCGAGCACACGACGCCGCCAGGCCATCCAGAGCGGCCGGAACGGGCGGCCGTCTTCGACGCGGTGGCCGCCCACGCCATCGCCGCCGGCTGGACGCAGGTCGAGCCGCGCGCGGCGACGCGCGAGGAGCTCGCGCGCATCCACACCGACGCGCACATCGAGACGATTGCGGCCACGGCCGGACAGGCGGTCATGCTCGACGCGGACACGTTCACCAGCCCCGAGTCGTACGAGATCGCGTTGCTGGCGGCGGGCGCGGCGATCGAGGCCGCGAAACACGCGTGGCAGAAGCGCGAGCCCGCGGTCGCGCTCGTGCGGCCGCCGGGCCATCACGCGGAGCCTGGCCGTGCGATGGGCTTCTGCTTCTTCAACAACATCGCGATTGCGGCCGCCGCGCTGCGCGCCGACGATGTCTCGCGCGTGGCGATCGTCGACATCGACGTCCATCACGGCAACGGCACGCAGGCCGCGTTCTACGCGGATCCATCGGTGCTGTACATCTCCACGCATCAATTTCCGTACTATCCCGGCACTGGCGACAGCATCGAGAAGGGCACGGGCGCCGGTCTCGGCTTCACGCTCAATATCCCGCTGGCCGCCGGTGCGACCGACGACGTCTACGTGAAGGCGTACGAGTCGCAGGTGCTGCCGAAGCTGGACGCCTTCAAGCCGGACGTGCTGCTGGTATCGGCCGGGTTCGACGCGCACGTCCGCGACCCGCTCGGCGGCATGCGCGTCACCACCGCCGGCTACCGCCGCATCGTCGAGTTGCTCGACACCGCGAGCCGCCGCCTTTGCCATCGCCGCAGCGCCTGGATCACCGAGGGCGGCTACCACCTCGACGCACTCCGCGAGTGCCTGGCCGACATGGTCGACGTGCTAAGTTAGAAGAGCTTGGAAATGGCTTACGGCTTAGGGCTTGCGGAAGGCTTGGGGCTCGGGGCGTGTGGCTTGGCTCACTCGTAAGCCGTAAGCCATAAGCCCCAAGCCCCAAGCCCCAAGCCCTCTACCCCCAACCCCCGTGTCCGATTACCGTCCTCAAGAAATCGAGCAGAAGTGGCAGCGGCGCTGGCAGGAGACGCGCGCGTTCGAGGTCGACGTCGATCCCGCCAAGCCGAAGTTCTACTGCCTGGAGATGTTCGCGTACCCGTCCGGTCATGCGCACGT
>CAZNMF010000420.1:0-23022 GCA_964573795.1 uncultured Solibacteraceae bacterium | reverse complement strand
AGGATCGTGGACGCGGCCGGCGTTGCCTTTCGTCACCGTCGCCAGCGTCACGCGCGCACCGCGCGCGGCGCAGTCGGCAAGCACGCCGCCGTACAGCACCTCGTCGTCGGGATGCGCGAAGACGGCGAGCAGGCTGCGGCGCGTGGACGTCATCGTCGAATTATGTCGCGGCGGCCAATTGCATTTCCGCGTCGCTCGTCAGATTCTGACGTTCGGAGGGCCGAGCCCTTCGCCTTCGCGCGAGGCTTCGGCGATTCGGCCGCAGCGGGCGGACCTGAAGGTCCGCCCCTCCAGGGGAGACAAGTGTTCAAAGGAACCGGCATGGCGGCGAACACGGCTTCAGTCGCGTTGGTGACAGGCGCCTCCTCGGGCATCGGCGAGGCGGCCGCGAAGCGGCTGATCGAGGCGGGTTATGTGGTCTACGCGGCCGCGCGGCGGCTCGATCGCATGGCGTCGCTCGCCGCGCGCGGCGCGATCCTGCTGCCGCTCGATCTCACCGACGATGCGTCGATCGTGGCCGCGGTGGAGCGCATCCGCGCGGATCGCGGACGGATCGACGTGCTGCTGAACAACGCGGGCTACGGATCCTACGGCGCCGTCGAAGACGTGCCGATCGCCGAAGGCCGGCGGCAGTTCGAGGTCAATCTGTTCGGTCTCGCGCGGTTGATTCAGCTCGTCACGCCGATGATGCGCGCGCAGCGCGCCGGGACGATCCTCAACATCTCGTCGATGGGCGGCAAGATCTGGGAGCCGCTCGGCGCGTGGTATCACGCGACGAAGTTCGCCGTCGAAGGCTTCAGCGATTGTCTGCGCATGGAGCTCGCGCCGTTCGGCATCGACGTCGTCGTCATCGAGCCGGGCGCGATCAACACGGAGTGGGGCGAGATCGCGCTCGAGACGCTGGCGCGCAGGTCCGGCGGCACGGCGTACGCGCCGCAGGCGGAGGAAAAACGCGCGATGTTCCTTTCGGCCGCGGGCACCGGCTCCGACCCCGACGTCGTCGCACAGGCCGTGATCGCGGCCGTCCGCGCGCGCCGGCCGAAGACGCGCTACGCCGTCGGCGCGTTCGCGAAGCCGATGATCGTCGCCGTGACGTTCCTGCCGAACCGCGCCTTCGACTGGATCATGAATCGTCTCGCGAAGCGATCGCTGGCGGGACGGCGCGAGGCGGGACGCGCGTAGCCCCGCCTCGCTCGTGCCACAACGCGGTGCCGATCACCATCCCTGCAGGAATCCGCCTTCGTACCAATCCCACAGCAGATAGACGATGACGCTCTTGGGCCGCGTGCTCGCGTCGGTGACCGGCAGCCTGAGCCCGCCCGCGACGCGAACGTGCTGCCGGGTGTTGAGCGTCGCCTGCACGCCGGGCGCGAGATCCCACTCGATGCCGGCGCCGGACACCAGCGGCCGCGCCGCCAACACCTCGAGCATCGGCGACCACAACCGTCCGAAGCGTCCCTGCTCGAAGCTCTTCCCCACCGCTGCGCGCCAGAACACGTCCCGATCGCGTCCGCGCTCCAGCGGAATGCCGACTCCGGCCTGGGCCTGGACGAACCCGTCGCGGCCCACGATTTGACCGAACGTCACGAACGGCTCGAAGACGGCGGCGCCTTCGCCCAGCCCTTTGCTCTCGCTGCCCGTGGGCATTGCGAGCTCGGCCGTCGCGCTGACGATGTGGCCACGCATCAGGTTGTGCACGAGCGTGCGTTTGAATTCGAGCGCGACGTCGCCGAAGCCGGTCGATCGGCCGTTCGGTGAATCCGCAGTCGCGATCGGCACGACGACTTCGACCTGGCTCAGCGCGCCGAGTCGGCGCTCGTAGATGAGCTTCGTCACGACGCTGCCCGACGCGGCCGTGGTCGTGACGACGGCTTCGTCTTCGGGAAAGGCCTTCGCGGTGACGAGCGGACGCGGCAGGTTCAGCTCGCCGCGTGGCCATCGCGAGTCGGTGCAGAACGTGTGCAGGTACTCGACCGCCGCACGCAGCTCGTCCTCCGAATACGTGCCGCCCCACGCGGGCATGAGCGGCGAGAATCCGCGGGCGGGTCCGCCGTTGTGCGCGACGGCGAGAAAGCCGCGGTCCGGCTCGCGGCTGGCGAACGCGCAATCGGTGAAGTCCGGCGGCTTGACGATCTTCTCCAGCTCGAGGTTGACGCCCGCGCGCCCGTCCGGCCCGTGACACGCGATGCACGTCGTCTCGTACACGTGCTTGCCGGTCCGCGGCGCCGTTGATTCCTGGCCGGCGGCGTGCAACGGGGCCAATAGGAAGATGGCCGCGACAATCGCGATCCTAGCGTGCATGCGTGACCTCCCGTCGTCGCTCGCCCAACGTCTTCGCGAGTCCGGCGGCGAGCCGATCGCGATCCGACGCGCCGAGGCGCGCGCCGCCGTGCATCAGCGTGTAGATCGCCGGCGGCATCTCCTGCTCGCGCACTTCCTTGGCCGCCTCGTGCGCCTCCTTCTGCGGCTGCGTCCACTCGGACAGATTGAGCTTCGACCGTCCCTCGTCGACGTCGTGCTGGATCAGCCATGAGACGGGCGCGACGTGGGCGTAGATCGGCCACGTCGTCTCGTTGCTGTGGCAATCGAAGCAGGCCCGTTTCGCCAGCGCGCGCGTCTCCGGCGAATCCCACGGCGGCTCGTCTCGCGCGGCCGGGTTCGTGTGGCTGCGGCCGTAGGGGACGAGTTGGATTGCGGCGAACGCGGCGAGCGCGACGATGCCGATGCGGGACCACGCGCGGCGGGTGGGAAGGGACATACGCACCTCGCTGGCGCCGCCGCCGGTGATGTCACAATGACGGCCGTTTGCGGCGCGCGCCTGTCCGACGATACGAACGCGGGGCGCGCTCGTGAATCGCACGAACGTACGAAAGGCGGCATCGACGTGAAATCAGAGGACTTCTGGCCGGGCGATCGAACGGATGTCGGATGGGATCGCTGGCCGATCGGCGCCGGGCTCTTCGCGCTCATCGCCGTGCTCGTCGGCGCCGACGTGGTCGAGGACTACCGGTCCGGTGCCGCGCTGTCGCACGTCTCGGTCGAGACGGTCATCGCCGCGCTCGCGCTGGCCGGCGCCGTGGCGCTCTGGCGACATGCCCGCGCCGTGCGCCGGCGAGCGGCGCTGCTGCGCGTCGATCTCGAAGCCGCGCGGCGTGACGCCGCCCGATTTCGCGAGGAGGCGCGCGAGGCACTCCGCGGCCTCGGCGAGGCGATCGATGGTCAGTTCGAGCGCTGGGCGCTCACGCCGGCGGAACGCGAGGTCGGATGGCTGCTGCTGAAGGGGCTCAGCCACCGGGAAATCGCCGACGCGCGGTCGACGAGCGAGACGACGATCCGCCAGCAGGCGCTGGCGATCTACCGGAAGGCGCGTCTGCGCAACCGCGCGGAGCTGTCAGCGTTCTTCCTCGAGGATCTGTTCGCGGCGCGCTGAGATTGCGCGCGGCTCGATCGGCGCGGGCCCGTCACTCGACGCGCAGAATCTCCGCGGGAGTGTGGCGCAGGGCACGTCGCAACGGAAGCCACGCCACGACCAGTCCGACGCCCGCGGTGAACACGAGCACGAAGAACATGACCACGGGCTCGTTCGCGCGGATGCCCCACAGCTCCGAGGCGATCTGCTTCGACAAGAGCCGCGTGCCGATCACGCCAACCATGAGTCCAGCGAGCACGACGGCCAGCGGCACACGCGCACCGATCGAGAAGGCGTGCCATCGGCCGGCGCCGAGGGCGCTGCGAATCGCGATCTCCCTCGTGCGCTCTGTGATGGCCGTCGACGCGATGCCGTAGACGCTGATCGCGGCGAACACCAGCGTCACCAGTCCGAGGCTCACGAGGACCAGGCCGCGGTTGCCGGTCTGCCACAGCAACCACCCCACGGCTGCGGCCTCGCCGCTGTAGACCAGTGGAACGTCCGGTGCGACGGACGCCGCGCGCTGCAGAGCTGCGCTGACGATCGCGTCCCGATTCGTCCGATAGCGGACGACGACCGTCATGCGCCCGGCCGGCCCGACGCCAATCGCGGGCTCCTTGTACGGCGGCTGCTGCAAGTACGACGTATAGACGACAGGAGTGATCGCGAGGTCCATGCTGTGCAACGGCGTGTCAGCGACAACGCCGATCACTTCGCGCGGCGACCCGTCACTCAGCCTGATCGTCTTTCCAAGCGGATTTTCGTCGCGCCACAAGCGCCGCGCGGCTTCCTGATTGACGACGGCGGCCCAGGGCGTCGTCGTCGTATCGGCAGTGGTGAGCTCCCGTCCAGCCAGCAGCGGCAGGCGCAGGGCGGAAAACACGGCTGGCGTCACCACGAGGGAAACGTGGCCCACGCCGGATGGCGACGCGTCGTCGCCGAGATAGATGTTCGTCTTGGGCAGAATGAGTGTCGTCAACCACCAATCCGAGACGCCGGCCACGGCGTCGACGCCCTCGATAGTGCCGATCGAGTCCGCAATCGCCTGCAACGTCCCGAGCGGCGCAGGCCCGGGCACACGCACGTGAAACAGAAGCAGGTGATTGGTGTCGAAATGCAGATCGCGGTGCGCGAGCTGAAGATACGTCTCGACGATGAGCAGCGAGCTGACGAGCAGGACGACGGATCCCGCCACCTGCACCACGCCAAGGAGAGATCGACCGCCGAAGCCCGTACGCGGATCGCGCGATCGACGCGGCACGCGCGGTGCGATGGTGAGGGCTCGACCGACACTCGCCAGGGCCGACGTCATGCCCATCGCGATCCCGACACACAGCACCAGCGCGGCCAGTACCGCCAGCATGATCGGCACGGCGCTGTCGGTCTGCAATCGAGATGAGCCGATCGGCGGCGTGATGATGGCGGCACACATCCGAAACGCGGGCATGGCGAGCGTCGCGGCCGGAACGGCCGCAAGCATCGCGAGCAGCAACGCTTCCACGGACACCTGCTGGGCCAACCGGCCAGGTGTCGCGCCGACCGCGAGACGGATCGCGAACTCGTGCGTCCGCGTCGCGTTGCGCGCGATGAGCAGACCGGTGACGTTCGCGCAGGCCACGAGCAGCACGAGGATCGCGACAATCGCCTCGGCCCACAGCGGCCGCGCGGCCCACCCGAGCTCGGCGTCCTTCAGCCCGACGACGTGCGGACGCCAGTGCACCTGCGGCGGCAATTGGTCGATGAGCGTGGCGCTGACACGTTCGACATCCGCCTGCACGTCCACAATGGATACGCCTGGACGCCGGAGCGCAACGACGTTGAACCAGCGCACGACGCCGCCTGTCGAGCGCGGATCCAGCCGCAGCGGGAACCATGCCTGCACATACCCCGATTGATAGGGAAAGGCCGCGGGCATGACGCCAACCACGCGCACGTCGGATCGATTGACCCTGATGACGCGACCGAGAATCGCCGGATTGCGGCCGAAACGCGAGGCCCATAGCGCGTCGCTGATCACAGCGACATCCGGGCCGTCAGGACGCGCGTAGTCCTCGGGCGTGAAGACGCGGCCGAGCGCCGGCCGCGCGCCGAGCACGGCAAACCAGGCAGGCGTTACCGCGCGAGTGGCGATGCGGATCGCCGGATGTCCGTCGGCATCGGCGGCAACGTCGCGGTCTCCGCCAACGGACGCTTCGACGGACTCGAGACTCTGCGCTCGGGACTTCCACGCCAGAAACTCGGTCAAGGACGATTGATCGTGCTCGAGACCATCGACCTGACTCTGCGTCCGCATGATCACGAGCCGCTCCGCCCGAGGGAAGGAGATGGGCCTGACGAGATTCACCTCGATCAAGGTGGCGACCGCGGCCGCGAGCGCGATCGCCAGCGTGAGCGCGAAGACCGCGGCCGTCGTGAGCGCTGCGCGCTGACGGAGTCCCCGCGTCGCGTACGCCACGTCCTCGCGAAGCTGGTGCACCCACGACAGTCGGCGATGGTCGCGAGCGTAGTCCTTCGCGGCCGCCACATTGCCCATCGCCCGCCGCGCTGCGCGGCGGGCCGTTGCCGGGTCGAGTCCGGCCTCCGTCTGCTCGCGCACGAGCTGCGTGAAATGGAAATCCAGCTCACGATCCAGATCGTGATCGACGCCCGCCGGCTGCGTGAGCGATCGCCACCGCAGCCGCAGGATTCGCAGAAACCGCCCGACCGTCATGGCGACACGCTCACGCGCGCTTGAGGAGCAGCGCCACGGCGGACGACAGGCGCTTCCAGGTGTCGAGCTCCTGCCGAAGCTGACGCTGACCGTCGGTCGTCAGCACGTAGAACTTGGCGCCGCGGCCGAGATCCGTCTCTTTCCACACCGACGTCAACCAGCCCTGGTGTTCGAGCCGATGGAGCGCCGGATACAGCGATCCCTGCCCCACCGACAGCACGTCGTCCGACAGCTCCTGAATGCGCTTCGAGATGGCCCAACCGTGAAGCGGCCCGCGCGCGAGCGTTTTCAAGATCAAGAGATCGAGCGTGCCCTGAAGGAGATCCGACGGCTTTGGCATGGTCACCCCTGATGACGCTTGACAGGTTATACCTCGATTATCGACAATTCGCCTTGACACCTCGACTATCGACAATTCAGGAGGCCGCCATGGCGTCGCGCCGATGCTTCAACGGAATCGTGATTGGGTTCGTGCTGACGGGATCGCTGGCGGTCGCCGGGCAGTCGAGCGCGCCGTCGACGTTCGACGTGGCGGACGTACACGTGCGGCCGCGTGCCACCAGCGGCCTGCCGTCGATGACCGCGCCGATGCTTCGCAGCGGACGCTACGACGTGAGGGCCGCGACGCTGCTCGATCTCATCGCGACCGCGTACGGTCTCGGCAAGGACCGGATTGCCGGAGGTCCAGCGTGGCTCGACTGGAATCGCTTCGACATCGTCGCCAAGACGGCGCCGTCGGCCACGCCGGCAATGATCCCGGCGATGCTGCAGGCGCTGCTCCGCGAGCGCTTCCATCTCGTCACACACGCAGACACGAAGTCCTTTCCCGGCTACGCGCTCGTGCCGGGCGCTGGCCAGATCAAGCTCAAGCAGGCGACTGAATCCGATCGTGACGGCGCGTGCACACCACAGCCCAACGAAGAGGCCGGCGGAGTGCCGCTGGCCGTGCTCTCGTGCCGCAGCGTGACGATGGCGACCGCCGTCACGGTGCTCAAAGCCCGCGGCGGCGGGTACCTCGACGGCGACGTCGTCGATGCGACGAACCTGAGCGGCCGCTGGGATTTCGATCTGCGCTGGACACCGAGGCTCGTGCTCGCGCGCGCAGGCGCGGACGGCATTTCGCTCACGACCGCGTTGGACCGCCAACTCGGCCTGAAGCTGGAGCCGCGAGCGCTGAGCGCTCCGGTGCTCGTGGTCGATGCGGTCGACGAGACGCCGACCCCGAATCCCTCGGGTGTCGCCCGTGATCTGCCGGCACCACCGCCGGCAGAGTTCGACGTCGCGGACATCAAGATCAGCGCGCCGGCCGCGCCGTCATCGGGACGCCTGCAGGCCGGCGGACGATTGGACTTGCAGGGCATGACGATGAAGACGCTCATCCGCCTGGCGTGGAATCTCAACGACGACGAGTTGCTCGCCGGTGGGCCGAAGTGGCTCGACACCACGAAGTACAGCGTCGTGGCGCGATCGACGAGCGCGATCGGCGGCACCGCGGGAAATCTGCAGATCGCCATCGACGACTTGCGCCTGATGCTTCGCGCGCTGCTGGCACAGCGGTTCGCGTTGACCACGCACGTCGAGAATCGGCCCGTGTCCGCGTACACGCTCGTGGCCGACAAGCCGAAGCTCACTCCGGCCGATCCGTCACACCGCACGAACTGCCGAGAAGACGCCGAGCCCGGCGCCAGAGATCCGCGCACGACCAATCCGGCGCTGTCCAGGCTCGTCACCTGCCAGAACATGACGTTGCGGCAGTTCGCGGAGGACCTGCCTCGCTTCGCCGGCGGCTATATCCACGTGCCGATCGTCGATGCCAGCGGCCTGGACGGCGCCTGGGATTTCACGCTGAGCTTTTCGCCGAACGGTCAGGCGAGCGCCAACGCGACGTCAGCCGCGGCGCCTGGCAGCCCGCTGGGCGCCGCCGATCCGAACGGCACGCTGTCGCTGTTCGACGCCGTGCAGCGCCAACTGGGTCTGAAGCTGGAGCTGCGCAAGCGTCCAATGCCCGTGCTGGTGATCGATCGCGTCAACGAGCAGCCGAGCGACAACTGAGACCGTATCGACGTGTCGACACGCAAGTAGCCGCACGACGAGCAACGCGTCCCATCCCGTGGGAGCGGGACACGCAACCTGCGTTTGTGCCTCTCGGACGTCTCGAGCGGAGAACGGCCTCCTGCGCTTGGACCGGCCGCACGTGCCCGAGCGAACGCCCGCAACTGCCGCAGCCGCCCGTATCGTCACCGCCCTGGATTTCTTCCAGCAGCCATGCCGCCGAGAGCTGCGGATAACACAGCCATTCGCGCTAACACTTCTCAACAAGGCATTCTGATGCCTCATGGCGTTGTTGTACACTGACTCGCATGCGCCTATATCAACTGTGGGTCAGTCTCTCCCTGCTTGGCATCTGGAGCTGCGTTGGCGTCATGTACCGCAACAGTCGGAAGGCGTCAGCGCAATTGGACGAAATCGTGACGCTGCTAAAAGCGATCGCGAGGAAGGACTGACTATTCGCCCCCCACGCAGCAGCCTCAAAAGATGGCCTCACGGGCAGTTCAATTTGCCAGCAGCCTCGTGACTTCTGCTTGGAGTGTGCCAAAGTCGACGGCTCCGGTGAAGCGCGTTCGCAACTCGATGCTCCCGTCGCGGCGCGCGACACCGATGAAGAATTCAGGGGTCCCATTGACACCGAGCCGACGCCCTTCTGCAACCTCTTCACGTATTTTCAGCGTCGCCTGACCAGCGACGCAATCGGCAAAGAGCTGTGGGTCCAGATTGAGAGCTACTGCATGTCTAACGTAGGCCTCAGGCTGCAACGAGGATGGGTCGGCAAACAGCCGGTCATGCATCATCCAGTAGTTGCCCTGTCGCGCGGCACACTCAGCAGCTTCGCTTGCCGCGCGCGCCGAAGGGTGGATACTATCTAGTGGATAACTGAAGCTGGCGTACCTTACTTTGCGTGTTGCGATGAGTGCCCGCTTGACCTCAGGAAATGTCTTATTGGCATAGACCGCACAAAATGGACACTCGAAATCTGAAAACTCAACTATCGCCACCGGACCATCACCCAACACGTTCGTGAGAACGGCGGCCTCGATGCGCCCTTGCATCGGAACCGGCTTAACCGTCGTTGCGATGGCGTCAGACGAGCGCGTCAGTTTCCAGATCATGAATCCGACTGCGACAACGAGCGCGAGCGTGCTGACAGCGTCGAATATACCCTTCCAGCGCGACAAAGCCATAACTTGGTCACCCCTGTCACCGAACGTGCGTTCGGATGCAAAACGCGTCGCCTAGTTGGGAGTTGGGAGTTTGTCAATCTGATCTATAATTACGCAGTCTGTTGGTAGCCGACGCGACTCTAGCTTCAATCCAAGTCGCTCGACACTCGTGAATATCGAGATGCCACTGGTTGGCTCGGCTGCCGAATAGAGCGTATCGAACCCTCCTCCGGATCTTCCTGCCGCGGTCACTTGTGAAGCCGGGCTGATGTCGCTTGGCGAGAGATCGAGGGAGACCTTATAGTTCCCTGAAAGACCGGTCAAATCAGTAACGGGTCGTTTCAACATCGACGACAAGAATCCAGCCAATTGGTCCATCGTCAGTTCCCTTTCGATGTGCAGCATGCCCGCGGCAGAGACGCGAATCGGTTGGCCGGTCTTCGGCTGTGCTTCGCCCTCCGCAGACGAAGCCACTTGTGGCCTGTCAAGTCTAGGACCGTCTTTGCCAACCTGTAGCGCCAGCCCGGGCTGTTGGCGGATCTCGCGGTGGAACTTGAGATGAAAACGCTCCACCAGCAGAGCCTGCAGCATTGCGGGTACTTGGTCAGGCGTCGTGCCCTCTGGTAGCTTCGCGTGAATATCGAATCTGGCTTCACCGGAGTGCAACTGATCGATCGGGTCGAGCGTAAGCCAAGGAGGCCCCTCAAGCTGATTCGGCTTCACTCCAAAAGCCCTCGCAAGAAGACTGCCCAGTGGCACACCTGCCATATCTACGCGGCCTGCAGTAATACTGACGGTTGCCAGGGACTGCTGTCCGGAAACGAGCTTCTGAGTGTCTAGCGGTTCGACAACCCTGATCGAGGCCACCTCAAATTCCCCTGGCGGATCCTGGACAATTGGAGTCACCACTCCGACAACAAACAGTAGGAGACCTGCTACAAATGGGCTCATTTCGCTATCCCTCCGGAACGATCCCGTCGCCGCTGTATGATCGCTGTTCTGCTGGAACTCCGATGACTCTGAAAAAGACATCTTCAAGCTTGGCCGGCGACACACGCACGTCAACAGCAGCGATATTCTTGAGGTGCTCGCTAACTGCTTCGTGATTTTCACCCACGACTAGTAGGTAGTCACCGCCCCGCCTCTGGAACGCACCCATATCGCGTAGTAAGGCCGGCGAAACCGTGTGCGGGACCACAAATTCGTACGCACGCCATCGCCGCTTCAGTTCTTCCAAAGGTGACGTCAGCTTCAGCCTACCTTTGTCAATTACTGCGACGTCGGTGCAGGTCTCTTCCAAATCCGACAGAAGGTGACTGGAGAGCACCACAGTTCGACCCCTTTGCCGAACTTCATCCTCGAAAAACTGTAGGACGCTCCGGCGCACGACCGGATCCAGACTGGACATCGGCTCGTCCAGGATGTAGGTGTGTGGCTCTTTGCCGATTGCTAGTGCCAAAAACAGCTGAGTTCGCATGCCCTTCGAAAGCTTCGCAACTTCTCGCTTCAATGGGAGGTCGAATTTCGCAGCGAAACGTCGAAAAGCCAGTCCATTCCAGGTCCCGCTCAGCCTACCCCAATAGTGTGCTGTCTCCTCCCCGGTGAGCCAGGGATACAGGGCCGCGGACTCGCTCACAAACGCGACACCTTCTCGAGCCTGAGGCCCTTCCTTGTGCACGTCTCGGCCCATAATGCGGACCCAGCCTGAGTCAGGACGCAACAAACCAACAAGCAGACTAAGTGTTGTGGACTTTCCCGCTCCATTTCGTCCGACTAAGCCGTACATTGTTCCTGCTGGAATAGATAGAGTGAGTCCTTCCAGAGCGACCAGGCCCGCGAACGTCTTCCGCAGTACCCGGCTCTCAATCACAGGGTGTTCCATCGGCTCAGTAAGTAGCGTCACACGTCGGCGCGCAGATCACGCCGCCGCAAGATCCGGAGGGACAGGGCGCCAAAAAGGCCGGTCCAAACAAGGGGCTGGGCGATCACGACCATCAGGCGGTTGACTTCAAGTGCTCCCGAAAAGGCCCCGATAGCCGCGACATCGAAGCTGTGACGCCAGGGCAAGAGCGACTCCACAATTCTCAGTCCAAGGCTCTCAGGCTGCAGCACAAGGTGAAGAACAACCTCGGCACCATAGCAGTAGCTCAGAGCTCCTATCGCCACGAGATACCTGTTTGACAAGGTCACTGACATCCAAGCGGTCACAGCGGCCAGGGCGACAATCCGCGCGGCGCAAAGAGTTGAAACCTGCAGAAATGAGGCGCCTCGCGCGCCGCGCGCCGTCACGACGGCGGAGGGAACAAAGAGCGTCGCCGCCTGAGCGCATTCCACACACACAAACACTAGTAACACCACGCAGACAAGTTTTCCGATCAGGAACGCACTACGGTCAATGGCGTGGGAAAGCAAGAACGGAAATGTGCCGAGAGTCGCATCGTCAGCTATCAGCCCTCCGGCCATGGCGACTACGAGAATATCAGCGACGAGAATGTTAATCTGGAAGGCCACAAGACGTCCGCGCTCGCCGACCTGATAGAGGATCGCAAGTTGCAACACCCAGACCGCGACAATGCCCAGGATGGCTCTCTGGCGCAGGAGCAGCCTCAACTGCAGAGCACAGACGGCTAGGGCTTGAGTCATACGCCTTGAGTTAGGGAGGGCCGGCTTGCGCTCCGCGATCCGCTTGAAGTCGGTACTCTCGCAGTTCCGTTTCGTACCGACCCAATCCGAGAGACTTCACGGCCGGTATTGTCTCCGCCTCTGCCTGTTGCAAGCCCTCCATTCCAGTTCGAAGCTTGGCCACATAGGGAAGTCGAGCATCGCGCGGCACGGCCTGCATCTCTTTGGTGAACAACTGCAACGCTGTCTTAAGGTCCGCTTGCATCTTCGCACGTCGGTCAAGCGCCTGATGAACAAAGGCCAACTTATCCGTGTCAGTCTTGGCCGCCATTGACGTTGCTGCCGCCCGAAACTCAGCTTCGAAGTCCGTTAGGGTTTTCAGCCGGATCTCGACCGTAGTCCAGGCCTGAGCGGGTCTGTCGGTGACCGCGCGGGCTGGACCACAGCCGATCATTACCAGCAGAGACATCGCTGATACGATCGCCATGTCTACGACGAACATCCGCCGAGTTACCTCGGCGGATGTTGGACCGACTCCACACTGCACGCTCACACGTCTTCCCCTCCTCGTAACGCATTCAACGCGGCGCCGCCCAGGACGCCACGTCCGGTGCTGCTAGCTGCAGAATACGTACAACGCCATCGCCGCGTCGAGGCAGGCAAGGTACTGAATATTGCACGTTGACGTCCACCAACTCCAGTTCGGGTCATTGAAGCACGCGTCTGACTGACTGGCACAGTTCGCGATGTCTTGATTGAAGTAGTCCCTGCAATCAGCCGCGACCGGCCGAGGCGCCACCATCGTCATCCCAGCGATTGCCGCAGCAGTCAAGAACTTACCCGCAACAAGCGTCTCACGAGTCATCAAGTCCTCCATCCACGCGCCGACAATGGCGCGCATGCGCTGGCGTAGGTAGCATTTCCAAAGGTCGCTGTCAACACATACTTGTATCGGCTTGGCCCGTATCTGGGAAAAGGCTTAGAGCGCGAGCATCGGGGGCGCTGGTACGCTGCGACCTTCGCCGTCACCTCCATGCCTGATAGCCGGCCGACAAACGCGCGAGCTTCACGTGGCGGGTCCGCAGAATCCAAACAACAATAGGAGAATGACGCCCTGGCCAGCGGACTGGACTGCGTCCTCGTGCGGCGGCGGAATTCTTCATTGATCCGCTCGAGGACGTTAGCGGTGCGTAGCGCCGTCCACTGCAGCCGAGGAATCCGCAGGGAAGGTGCGAAACAACGGGGTGCTATTTCTTCATGAAGCACGTCTGCGTCTGCTCGACGACAGTGACCGTGTCGGCGTGGATCATCCCGCGGCACTTCCTCGGTTAGCTCCTCGCGCAGTCGCGCCGGCCCTTCGCGTGCAGGTTCCGAAGCTTGTGCGCCGTGAGATCGCATCCTTCGACAGCGCCCCACCGCGTAGCGTACCCTTTAGCTGGCGTGTTATTGCTCCCCACCGGATACACGCCCAGCAGCGCTTCATCGGCCCGCGCCGTCCGGCGTTGAGAGCGCACGACCGTCGTGCTGCGCCATTTCCGGCTCGTGCCATCCGCCGTTACCAATCGCGCGGGGCATCGCCAAGTCGCCGGCCCCGGGCTCGTGGTCAACGTCCGCTCACTACCGCCTGCACTCGACGCCTCGTCCCACCGCAGCCGCCAATGTACGGCACCATCGGAGACGGATGGCAGGCGCTGTACCCAAATTTCGGATCACCCTATCGCGTTTCGCTGTCCGCGTGCTAGGCGGCCTGTTGAGTTACTCGCGGCGGCCACCGCGCCGGGCTCGATTGGCTGCAATCGGAATATCGGCCTATTGCTGACCGTGGGTGAAAGCGTTCTGATGCTCGACGACGATGTACTGTGCGATATCTGGGCGTACGACCATGCAACCTCGGACTTGACGTGCGGCGGGCATGAGGACGGCAGAACTTGGAACTTCTTCGACGATAGGCTCTCTGCCTTATCATCGCTTCGACGTATCGAGGGCGACCTCCTCGCCAGCCACGCCTCGCTGCTGGGCCGCTCTGTGTCTTCGCTCTTGTGCAATGGCCGGCCCGGCCTCACACAGCTTACGGATGCGTGTACACACCTGACCGGATCCTTGCTGCACGGGCGCGACCAATTCGTACGCGTCACGTTTGCCGGGCTGGCTGGCGACTCCGCTCGGTACTGCTCTCACCGACTCATGTTTATGACCGGTGACGTCCATGCAGTCCTCAGATCGGATGTGGCTGCGTTCACTCGAGCCCTCGCGACCCGCGAGGTTCAGGCCGCCGTAAGTCGGCCGACTATCACTCATGACGGCCCTTGCATGAGCTATTGCATGGGGGTCGATAACCGGGCCATTGTGCCACCGTTTTCGCCCCAGGGCCGCGGCGAGGACACCGTCTTCGGCGCCCTAATCGGCCAGTGCGATCGGAGCGCAGTCTTTGGCTACGTCCCGCTTGGAATTGTCCACGACTCTACCCGTCCATCTGCCTACGGTGACGACGCGATGCCGTCGGCGCGTGAGACACGAATATCCGAATATCTGGCGCATCTAGCGCATCGCATGATGCCGCAGTTTGTCGCCGTCCGGCCTGAAGAACGACTGCGGCAGTTTGGAGCGCGCCTGCTGGACGTCGCGGCGTTGCCGCCGGCAGACTTCATGGAGATGTCCACTGACCTCATGCTTTCGGCGCGGGCCAGTCAGCTCAACTGGCTCGACAATCGTCTCGCGAGTGATAGCCGGTACCATGAGGGTTGGCGCGTGGAATTTGGTCGCTACCGTGATGTGTTTCTCAGATCTGCGACGAATCGAGCCTTCTTCGTTCCAGTCGAGTGTGAGAAGCAGCGCGGATACCAGTTTGCAGTAGCTCATTTTCAACAGATGCTTCGCGAGTTCGCCCAATTGGCGATTGGGTGGCATGGCCTCAGGCTAGCCGCCGAGACAGCGAAGACTGATGGGGCTTTTCAACCGCTGCGAGTGCAACTCGGGTAAACCACTTACGTTGCGACTGAGAGGTCACGGCTGTCATGAACGTGGTACCCTTTCGCACCACATACGCCAGCGATGTCGTGGATGAAGATATAGCGTGGTTGTTCCACGTCTACAAGTGCTATGCGCAGGCGCGATGGTGCTTGAAGCATCTGCGCGCCAGCTATCCTACCTCACGAGTCGTGATGATCGCCGATGGCGACAACACATCGTACGAGGAGTTGGCCGACGAATTCCGGTGCAGTTATGTTCGTGGTGAGCACCTTCACCGACTCGTGACGTGTGATCAATATGTCAGGCGGATGTTGACGGCTTTCTCCGAAGGTAGGGAGTCGTACTGTATCAAGATCGATCCGGACACTAGGATCTGGCGAAGGCTGCACCATTTGCCGGCGTTTTCGTCGGTTTTTGGCACACTCGAAACGGTTTCTGAGGGTGACAATGACGAGATACGATCGCCTCCCAATGTCCAAGGAGGCTGTATCGGGATGACGCGGGATGCCGTTCAGGCGATGCTGGCATCGCCTGCACTTGACAGCGATGAGTGCGTTGCACGATGTACCGACACCTGGGCTCGATGCGTCGACATGACTCGCGTTATCAAGCGCGGGTCTATCTGTGATGACTTTGTTATTTCGTGGTTAGCATGGCGCACTGGCATCGCGATTGTGGATTGCCCAGATGTCCGCTCAAGGTGGCGTCGGTTTGTTGGGAACGGGTCAAGGCAATATGCGGTGACACACCCGCACAAGATCGAGCCGTAACGCGAGACTGGCGTGATCGGGTGTGTAGTATCGCGAGTCTGGCGGAAGAGCCGAAGTTGCGTCATCATCAGGCGTAGCCCGGTTCAAGGAGCTGCGCGCCCGCTGCGGGCCGGCGACCTTGGCGATGCCCCGCGCGATTGGTAACGGCGGACGGCACGAGCCGGAAATGGCGCAGCACCACGGTCGTGGCCACCAACCGACGCGATGGATCAACGGACCGGCGCCGGGCAAAGAAGATCCGCGTGGCACCAATCCGATCAACAATCGATTCGTCGCATGTCAGAACATGACGAAGGCGCAGTTCGCCGAGGATCTCGCGCAAATCGCCAGCGGCTACGTCGAAGAGCCGGCGATCGAAGCGACCGGCTTAACGGGTACGGCTGTCGACAGACAACCGGACTTGAAGCTTGAGCTACGCAAGCGGCCCATGCCGGTGCGGGTGATCGATCACGCCGACGAGCAGCCTAACGGCAACTGAGCCCGAATCCCCGTGTCGCCACGCACGCACGTCTTCTCTGGATGCCACACTGAGCGATACGCGAGCGCAATCGGCGTGGCGCTTGTGTGCGTCATTGTCGTGTGGCTCGGCGCCGCGGGCGTACTGGCCGCCGATCTGTCGGGGCGCGTCGTGTTCGGCGATCAGCCCATCCCAGGTGCGACGATCACGGCCTCGAAGAACGACACGCAGGTCTCGACGACCAGCGACGAGAACGGTGCGTTCAGCCTCACGGGTCTCGAGGACGGCACGTGGACGATTGCGATCGCGATGCCGGCATTCGACGCGCTCTCGCGCGAGGTGACACTGCCGTCGAACGCGGCGCCGGACACGTGGGCGCTGACGATGCAGTCGCTGGCGGATCTCGTGCGCGCGCAGCCGCGCGTCGAGATGATGCCACCAACTACCTCTGTACCCGCGCGCGCGGTGGTGACGCCGGCATCGCCATCCGCGTCGACGTCTTCGCCCTCGTCGGCGCCGGATGCGCCCGCGGCGACACTGGACGTACCGGCAGTCGACGCGGCCGATGGCCTGGTAATCAACGGCAGCGTCAACAACGGCGCGGCGTCGCCGATCGCGCAGTCGCCGGCGTTCGGCAACACCCGGCGCCGCGGCCGCTCGCTCTACACCGGCGGCGTCGCGCTCGTCTACGGCGCGTCGGCGCTGGATGCCCGGCCGTTCTCCTTTTCCGGCGTCCCGGCGATCGCGCCCGACTACCAGAACGTCCGCGTGAACGCGACGCTCGGCGGCCCGATCAAGTTCTCGCCGACGCTGCGCAAGGATCCGACGTTCTTTCTGTCGGTTCAGCACGCGCGCGATCACAGCGCGACGACGCAACTCGGCATGATGCCGACGGCCCTCGAACGGCAGGGCGACTTCTCGCAGAGCCGGAACGCGACCGGACGGCCGGTCGTGATCGTCGATCCGGCGACCGGTCAGCCCTTCCCCGGCAACGTGATTCCGTCGTCGCGGCTCAGCCCGCAAGCACTGGCGCTCCTGCCGTACTTCCCGCTCCCGACGACCGATGCGGCCAACGGCGTCAACTATCAGGCGCCCGTGCTCGCGGGGACGAATCAGACGCTCGTCACCAGCCGCATCACGCAGGCGCTCAGTACGAACGACCAGTTGATCGGGCTCGTTGCGTACCAGCACCTGACATCGAATCGAGGCACGTTGTTCGGATTCTCCGATGCGGGCGGCGTGTCCGGGATCGATGCGACGGTCAACTGGCTCCATCGGATCGGCCGCTCGATGTCGGTGCGCCTGCGCTACCAGTTCACGGGCGCCACGACGCGCACGACGCCGTATTTCGCGGATCGCGTGAACGTCTCCGGAGAGGCCGGCATCGTCGGCAACGATCAAGCGCCGGCCAACTGGGGACCGCCAACGCTGCGGTTTGCGACTCTTACGGCGCTGGCCGACGCAAACGCGCGGCTCACGCGTGACCGCACGAACAGCGGCGGCGCGGAGATGACGTGGACGCGCGGGCATCACAACCTGACGTTCGGCGGCGACATCCGGCGCCGGACGCTGGCGGATCGATCGCCGCTCGACGCGCGTGGCACGTTCACGTTCACCGGCGCGATGACCGGATCGGATCTCGCCGATTTCCTGCTGGGCCTGCCCACGGCCAGCGCAATTCAGGCGAGCGGATCCGATCGCCGCTTTCGCGCGCTGGCGGCCGATGGCTATCTCACGGACGACTGGCGGTTCGGACCGACGATCACGATGCAGATCGGCGCGCGCTGGGAGCTCGAGACGCCGCCGACGGAGCGGCTCGGCCGCCTCGTGAACCTCGACGTCGCATCAGGCTTCTCGGCGAGCGCACCCGTACTCGCGGGTCAGACTGGCGCGTTGACCGGACGGACGACGCCCGCCGGATTGATGCGCGTCGACTGGTCTGGCGTGCAGCCGCGTCTCAGCTTCGCGTGGCGGCCGATCGCTGGCTCGTCGTTCCTCGTGCGCGGCGGCTACGGTGCCTATCGCAACGCCGGTCTCTATCTGCCCATCGCGCAACTACTGTCGCAGCAGCCGCCGGTTTCGACGGCGCAGAGCGTGAGTACCAGCGCTGAGGCGCCGCTCTCGCTCGCCGACGGCTTCACGGCAGCGGGCACCTCGGCGAGCAACACTTTCGCCGTCGATCCCGACCTGCGCGTCGGCGTGTCGCACAACTGGCAGCTCATGCTTCAACGCGACGTGTGGGGCTTTCTCACCGTGAGCGGCTCGTATCTCGGCACGAAGGGCGCGCATCTGCTGCAGGAGCTCCTGCCCAACACCTATCCCATCGGCGCGGCGAATCCGTGCCCGGCCTGCCCATCCGGCTTCGTCTATCTGACGTCGAACGGCCATTCGATGCGGCAGGCCGGTCAATGGCAGGTGCGCTGGCGGCTGCATCGCGGCCTCGCGGCGAGCGTGCAATACACGCTGTCGACGGCGACGGACAATGCCGCCGCGTTCGCGACGGCGAGTCTCAGCGGTAGCGCGATCGCCCAGGACTGGCGCGATCTCGACGCGGACGAGGCGCGGTCCAACTTCGATCAGCGGCATCTCGTCGTCGCGCAGGTGCAGTACCTCACGGGCATCGGGCTGGGCGGCGGCGGCCTGATGAACGGCCTGAGAAGACGGCTGCTCGGCGGTTGGACGATCACGGGCCAGATGATCGCGGGCAGCGGCCTGCCCTTCACGCCGGTCTATCTCGCGCCTGTGCCGGGCACGGGCGTCGTTGGATCGCTGCGTCCTTCGCTGACAGGCGCGTCGACGACGGCCGTCGAGGGACGCTTTCTGAATCCCGACGCGTATACGGTGCCCGCGCCGGGCCAGTGGGGCGACGCGCCGCGCAATTCCGTCACGGGGCCGCGAACGTTCAGCTTCGACCTCGGCGTCGCGCGAACGTTCGATCTCACATCACGCCTGACGTTCGACTGGCGCCTCGATGCGACGAACGTCCTGAATCGCGAGACGTACACGGGCGTCAACGCGATCCTCGGCGGTCCGCAGTTCGGCCTGCCGATCCAGGCCAACTCGCCGCGGCGCGTCGTCAGCACGGCGCGATTGAGGTTCTGACCATGCGCGCCATGACACCGCGCTGGCTGGTGCGCGCGGCCGCAGTCCTCGTGCTGATTGATCTGTTTGGCGGACCGCGCGGGTTCGCCGCCCCGCAATCCAGCACGCAGACGCCGGCCTCATCGGGCGCGACGTTTCGATCCGTCGTCCGGCTGATCGTCCAGACCGTCACGGTGAAAGACAAGGACGGCCGCGCCGTGGAAGGCCTCAGGCCGAACGATTTCACGGTCACCGAAGACGGCGAGCCGCAAACCGTCGCCTTCGCCGAGTTCCAGCGGCTCGAGGCGACGCCGTCCGCCGCGAGCGCGGACACGGCCCTGAACGTGCCGGTCACGTCGGCGAGTCCGCGCGCCGCCGACGTCGCCAGCACGACCGCCACCGCGATTGCGACGGGTACGCCCGGCTCGATCCGATACGGCAGCCGTCGATTGCTGGTCCTGTATTTCGATCTCACGTCGATGGGACAGCAGGATCTGCTGCGCGCGTACAACGCCGCGCGCACGTTCGCCACGACGCAGATGACCGCGTCCGATCTCGTCGCGGTCATCGCGTTTCAGGGCGCGGGCGTGCGCGTGCTGCAGGACTTCACCGACGATCGGCCCAAACTGCTCTCGGCGATCGAGACGCTGGCGTTCGGCAACGACTCGAGCGGCAATGGCATCGCAACGGGACTCGAGCAGGGCACGGCGTTCGGCCAGGACGATCCGGAGTTCCAGATCTTCAACACCGATCGCCAACTGTCCGCGCTGCAGAGCGCGATCGAGATGTTGCGGCCATTGGCCGAACAGAAGGCGCTCATCTACTTCGCCAGCGGGCTGCAACTGAACGGCGTCAACAACCAGGCCCAGTTGCGTGCGACCACCAACGCCGCGTTGCGCGCCAACGTCGCGATCTACCCCGTCGACTCGCGCGGCCTCGTCGCGACATCGCCGCTCGGCGACGCGACGCGTGCGTCACCGGGCGGGCTGGCGATGTTCTCCGGTCAGAGCGCCGGCCTGGTCGTGGGCGCATTGCAGCGATCGCAGGACACGCTCTTCTCGCTCGCGAAGGACACCGGCGGCAAGGCGATGTTCGACGACAACGACCTGTCGATAGGCATCGTCGAGGCGGCGCGCGCGCTGTCCAGCTACTACATCGTCGGGTTCTACAGCTCGCACACAGCGCTGGACGGCAAATTCCATCGCGTACGGATCACGGTCGGCAACCCGCGCGTAGCCGACGTGTCCTATCGGCAGGGCTACTACGCCGACACGGAGTTCGCCAGGTTCACCGACGCAGACAAGGAGCGGCAGCTCGAGCAAGCGCTGCGGCTGGACAACCCGATCACCGAGCTCACGATTGCGACGGAGATCAACTACTTCCAGCTCAACCGCGCCGAGTACTTCGTGCCCGTCGCGATGAAGATTCCGGGCAGCGAGCTCGTGCAAGCGAGCCGCACCGGCGCGGCGAAGGCCTCGATCGACTTCATCGGTGAGGTGAAGGATGAGCTCGGCAACACGGTGCAGAACGTCCGTGACAAGGTCGACGTGAAGCTGAACGGTGAAACGGCCGCGCAACTGCAGCGGCGGCCGATTCTCTATCAGACCGGCTTCACGCTGCTGCCGGGCCAGTACTCGCTCAAAGTCCTGGCGCGCGACGCGGAAACGGGCCACATCGGCACGTACCAGACGACGTTCGTGATCCCGAACCTGGAGCGTGAGACGACGCGGCTCCCCATCAGTTCTGTGGTGCTCAGCAGCCAGCGCGCCGATCCGAACGACACGCTCTTCAGCGTCAAGACGACGAAAGACGCGCTAGCCGCCGATCCGCTGATCGTCAGCGGCCAGAAGCTGATTCCGAGCGTGACGCGCGTCTTCAGCCGCAGCCGCAATCTGTATGTCTTCCTGCAGGCGTACGAACGCGGCGCGGCAACGATCGATCCGCTCGCCGCAACGGTCGGGTTCTATCAGAACGGATCGAAGGTGTTCGAAGCACCGATCTCACTCGTGACGGACGGATTGGATCCGCGCTCGAAAGCCGTGCCTGTGTGGCTCAGCCTGCCACTCGACGCGCTGCCCGCAGGACGCTACGACATGCAAGTCACCGTCGCGCGGCCGGCCAGTCAGAAAGTCGCCTTCTGGCGCGCGCCCATCGTCGTCGTCGAGTAGCGACGCGTCACGGTCATCGTCCCGCCGGCGTCACCCGCAGGTTCGCGAAGTCGCCGTCGCTGCCGTTGCCGACCCACAGGCCGACCTGGCCGTGCGTCAGCGTGCCGAGCTTTCGCACCTCGAGGGCGGACGCGGCGCCGGTGCCGACGACGATCTGAATCTTGTCCCGCTGTACGACGAGGCGCAGTGTCACCCAGTCCGCCGGCGAGACGGACGCGTCGACGGGATTCTCGAACTCTTCGGGAAACTGATCTCTGAGGCGCGGCCAGTCGAAATCGGGCAGCGCGATGTACTGCACGGCGTGCTGATGGCGCGCGGGATCGGTCGCGCGGAAGTTGAACGGCCGCAGATAGACGGCCTCGTAGGTGTTGTCGTCCTGGCGATGGAATGCGACGCCGAGGAAGCTGCGCTGAAAGACGTCGCGGCCGCGCACGTCGACGGCGATCGTCCCCTCGGCGAAGTCGCTGCCGTCGATCCAGACGACGCCGGCGTTGGCGCCCTCGGAGACGTGCACGCCCGGCCGGTCGCCGGCGAGGCGCGCGGCCTCACGATTCACCGCGCGCAGCTTGCCGGCGGCGAGCAGCGCCGCCAGATCGAGCCCTTGCGCGGCCGACGCCGCCGTCACCGCTACACCAGCGATCGCCACGGCGGCCCTCGTCATCCATCTGCGCTGCATGTCGCCTCCTCGCGCGGCCGACACGGCCGCACTCGGAGACAATATATGCACGGCGCATACATTTCAACCGGGCGTCGGCCCGGAGCGATCCACGGCACCATCCCGCCCGTACGCGTGCGGGGGCTGATGCGGCAGGCGCCCGATCGTGCGCGACGATTGACACCCGCCATCGTGCCAGCACACGATCGTGCGCGCCACGCCCGATTGCGCGTGGCCCTCTCTTGTCGTCCTGTTCGACGAGCCTCCGGAGACCACTCGATGAATCGACGCGACTTTCTCACAGCCGGTGCGGGCGCGCTGGCGGTTGCAGCTTCGACCACGCGTACGCGCGCGCAGCAGGCGCGCCAGCCGGATCCGGCCAAGCTCGAACGGATCGCGATCATGACGCTCGACTTCGGCGCGCTGTTGAAGCTGCCCGATCAGCCCGCGAGCCCCACGCGCACGTTGGAGGTCTTCGACATCCCCGAGATGCTGGCCGACGTGTACGGCGTGCACAACATCGAGTTCCAGCACACGCACATCGCGTCGACGGAACGGAGTTATCTGCAGGATCTGCGCGCGCGGCTCGATCGCTCGAAATCGCGGATGACGAACCTCAACCTCGAGTTCGGGCCCGTCAACGTCTCCGCGGAAGACGCGGCGCAGCGGCAGCAGGCCGTCGAGCTGACGCGACAGTGGGTCGATCATGCGCTCGTGCTCGGCACCCCGCGCGTGATGATCAATCAGGGCGCGCTGACCGATGAGACGAAAGTCTGGGCGATCCCTGCGCTGCGCGAGATGGGCGAGTACGGACGCTCGAAGGGCGTGAAGATCTCGGTGGAGACGCGCATCCTGTTTCCCAGCGTGCTCGGCCGCGGCGGCGCACGAGGCACGGGATCCGCGCAGACGCCGGCGACTCAGCCGGCGGCGACAACCACGACCGCGCCGGCAGCGCCCGCCGC
>CAZNMF010000419.1:0-9365 GCA_964573795.1 uncultured Solibacteraceae bacterium | reverse complement strand
CGCGACGATCGATCAGACCGGCGTCGGCCAGCTCGTCGACATCGCCGTGACGAAGGGCCGCAAGACGCGGCCCGAAATCAAGCTCGGCATCTGCGGCGAGCACGGCGGCGACCCGGCGTCGATCCAGTTCTTCGAGCGCGTGGGCCTGAACTACGTGAGCTGCTCGCCGTTCCGCGTCCCCGTCGCACGGCTGGCGGCGGCACAGGCGGCGTTGACGAAGGCGAACTGAGAGAAGAACACAGACGAGACAGGTTAAAAGTGAAAAGCCAGAAGCCAGAAGTGTTGAACAGCCTGACGGGTTCCTCGCTTCTGGCTTTTGGCTTCTAACTTTTAACTTTGTCTTCTTTTTTTCCATGATCACCCTTCTCGTCCAGCGCAACGGTTCGGTCGAGCGCGCAGAGGCCGTCGATCCGGCGTGGCTCGGGCCGGACGCGAAGGACGTGATCTGGGCGGACATCGAGCGGCCGGGCGAGGACGATCGCCGGCTGCTGCTCGACGTGTTCCACATCCACGAGCTGGCCGTCGAGGACGCGCTCGCGGAGATTCACTTTCCGAAGATCGAGGCGTACGACTCGCTGCTGTACCTGATCCTGCACGGCATCGCGGCCGTGGGGGCCGAGACCGGGTTCGAGACGCAGGACGTCGACTTCTTCATCGGCCGCAACTTCCTCGTCACCGTCCATCACGAGCCGTCGCGCTCGATCGAGGCCGAGCGCGAGGTCTGCCTGCGGCATTCCGATCTGTTCGCCGACGGCCCCGTCGGCCTCTGCCATCGCCTCGTCGATCGCCTCGTCGATCACTACGCGCCGGAGGTCGACCAGCTCGAGGACCGGCTGGAGGCGCTGGAGCAGATCGTCTTCGATCCGTCCGCGCCGAACCCGCTCAAGGCGCTGCTGTCGCTCAAGCGCGACGTCGCGTCGCTGCGCCGCGTGGCGCTGCCGCAGCGTGACGCCGTCGGCCGGCTCGCGCGCCGCGAGTTCCCGCAGATCTCCGAGGCGATGGGCTACCGGTTCCGCGACGTGCACGACCATCTCGTCCGGCTGACCGACGAGTCGGTCTTCCTGCAGGACCGCGTGACGGGCCTGGTCGACGCGTATCTGTCGAACCAGTCCAACCGGCTGAACCAGGTGATGAAGGTCCTCACCGTCATCGCGACGATTTTCATGCCGCTCACGGTGCTGACGGGCATGTACGGCATGAACGTCGCGTTGCCGTCGTTTCCGGGCGGCGCCGGCGCGCAGTTCTGGTGGCTGATGGGCCTGATGCTCGCGCTCTCGGTCTCCATGCTCTGGTTCTTCCGCCGCATGCGGTGGCTGTAGTGGCGCGCATCCAGCGGCTGCCGCCCGCGCTCGCCAACCAGATCGCCGCCGGCGAAGTCGTCGAACGTCCGGCCTCCGTCGTCAAAGAGCTGGTCGAGAACGCGGTCGACGCCGGCGCGTCGCGCGTGACGATCACGATCGAGTTCGGCGGCAAGACGCTCATCGCGGTCGAGGACGATGGCGAAGGCATGTCGCGCGAGGACGCGGTGCTGGCGATCGAGCGGCACGCGACGAGCAAGATCCGCAGCGCGTCCGATCTCGCCGCGATCCGAACGCTCGGCTTCCGCGGCGAGGCGCTGCCGTCGATCGCGTCGGTCTCGCGCTTCCGGCTGCGCACGCGGCTGCGCGGCGCGCTCTCCGGCACGGAGATTCTGGTCGAGGGCGGCGTGCCCGGCCAGCCGGGCGAAGTCGGCGCGCCCGAAGGCACGCTCGTCGAAGTGCGCGACCTGTTCTTCAATCTGCCCGCGCGGCGGAAGTTCCTGAAGGCCGACACCGCGGAATCCGCACAGGTCTCGCGGCTCGTCACGCAGCTCGCGCTCGGCTATTACGAGATCGGATTCGTGCTGAAGAGCGGCGTGCGGCCGCTGCTCGAAGCGCCGCCCGCCGGTTCGCTCGAAGAGCGCTTCTATCAGATCTACGGCGATCGGCCGGACCTCGTCTCCGTGCGCAAGGACGCCGCGGGCATTGCGATCTCGGGCTATGTCGCGGCGCTCGCCGAGCAAGGTCCCGTGCGCGGGCCGCAGCACGTGTTCGTCAACCGCCGCATGGTGCGCGACCGCACGATCACGCACGCCATCCAGCAGGCGTACAGCGTCGCGACGATCAAAGAGCGCAGCCCCGAGACGCACCTGTTCATCGAGCTCGGCGCGGAACGCGTCGACGTCAACGTCCATCCGACGAAGGCCGAAGTGCGATTCCTCGAGCAGGGGCTGGTCCACGAGATCCTGCGCCGCGCGGTGATCGACGCGCTCGGCGCGACGCCCGCGCCGCAGTTGACGCTGGCCCCGCCCGTGACGGCGCCCGCGCTGCCCGCAGCCGTGGCGTTGCCGATGGACGTCGGCGCGGCGTTCGGTGGCGCGACGTCGCCGTTCTCTGCCGCGCCCCGTGACGCGTCATTTGCGCCGGGCCTCGACACGCCTGCTGGTACGGCGGAAAGGCCCGCGCCCGAATGGCCGGCGCCCGCGTCGTCGTCGTCGCGTCAGGAGGCCGTCGCCGAGCTCATCAAGCCGATGGTGCCGCTCGGCCAGTTCCGCAACACGTTCATCATCGCGGCCGACGATGACGGGCTGGCGATCATCGATCAGCACGTCGCGCACGAGCGCATCCTGTTCGAGCAGATCTCGGAGCGGCTCACGGAGCGCGCGCTCGAGTCGCAGCGTCTGCTGACGCCGATCGTCCTCGACCTCGATCCCGGCGAGCACCAGACGCTCGTCGCGCATCGCGCCGATCTCGGCCGCCTGGGCTTCGACGTCGAGGACTTCGGCGGGACGAGCATCCGCATCGGCGCGGTGCCCGCGCTGCTCGACTGGACGTCGAGCGAAGCCGCGCTGCGCGCGGTTGCCGCCGATCTCGACGGCCTCGCGCCCGGCGCCGGCGTGCACGCGGCGCTGCGGCAGATGGCGGCGACGATGGCGTGTCATGCGGCGGTGAAGGCGAACGATCCGCTGACGCGCGAGAAGATGCAATATCTGCTCGACGAGCTGCGCCGGACGGCGCACTCGTCGGTGTGCCCGCACGGTCGCCCGGTCGTGCTGCGCCTCACACGGCGCGAGATCGAGAAGAGCTTCGAGCGAATTTAGACATCGGGACATCGGGACATCTAGATGACCCGATGACCCGATAGCCCGATGACCCGATGTCCTAGAGTGCCTTCGTTCGTCGACAGGTTTGGCGAAATCGAGACGAACAAATCTGCATATTTGCAGGCTGATCCGGCCGCAATTGTCATGGTATGGTACGCCGTCAATTGGGGCAGCCCTCTCGGCCCTTGGTCCTCATTCTTTTTGCGTTCTTCCCAGTCGGGACTGGCGTTGCGTGGTCGTCACGCGCGCCTCGTACGCTCGCCATTCGTGTTGGCGAGTCAACGGCCGCGTTCATCTTCGCGTCGAGGGCTGTGCTTGCATTGTGGAGGTCGCATGAGTCGTATGGCGTGTAGAACCCTAGCGCTCCTCGCGTTGTGCGCGTTGGCCTGGCCGGCGAGCCGGGCGGCGGCACAAGGCGTCACCACCGGATCGATCACCGGCGTCGTCCTCGACGCGCAGGGGCAGGCGCTGCCCGGGGCGACGGTCGTCGCGGTGCACGAGCCGTCGGGGACCCAGTATCAGACGGTCTCCCGGGCGGACGGTGGCTTTTCGATTCCCAGCATGCGCATCGGCGGCCCGTACAAGGTGACGGCGTCGCTGGGCGGGTTCGAGCCGCAAGCTCAGGAAGGTCTCACGATCACGATTGGCGCCGCGGTGGACCTGTCGTTCACGCTGCGCATCGCCACGGTCACCGAAGCGGTGACGGTCACGGCGACGGCCGATCCCGTCTTCAGCTCCAGCCGCACGGGCGCGGGCACGTCGGTCGGGCGCGTCGAGATCGCGACGCTGCCGACGGTCACTGGCCGCATCGGCGACATCGCGCGCCTGACGCCGCAGTCGAGCGGCATGTCGTTCGCGGGCCAGGACAACCGGCTGAACAACATCGCGGTCGACGGCGCGTACTTCAACAACTCGTTCGGCCTGGGCGGCCAGCCCGGCGATCGCACGAACGTCGCGCCGATCTCGCTCGAGTCGATCGAGCAGATCCAGGTCGACGTGGCGCCGTTCGACGTGCGGCAGGGCAACTTCGTCGGCGCGAACATCAACACCGTCACGCGCAGCGGGACCAACGCGTTCACCGGCTCGATCTATCACCGCTTCCGCAACGACTCGTTCGTCGGCACCGAAGCGAAAGGGCAGGCCTTCAACCCCGGCAAGTTCAACACGAAGCAGACCGGCGGCTGGGCGGGCGGACCCGTGGTCCGGAACAAGCTGTTCTTCTTTGCGAACTTCGAGAACGAGACGGACGTGCGGCCGCTCACCACGTTCCGCGCGAACAGCGGCGGGCAGCCGGCGGTCGGCAACACGACGCGCGTGCTGGCCTCCGATCTCGACACGCTGAGCCAGTACCTCAAGCAGAACTTCAACTACGACACGGGCCCGTACCAGGACATCGACGACGACACGCCGCAGAAGCGGTTCCTCGCGAAGGCCGACTACAACCTCGGATCGAGCAACAAGATCAGCTTCCGCTACAGCCAGCTGAACTCCTCGTCGTTCAACAACCTGTCGGGATCGTCGTCGGCGGGCTTCGGCCGGCGCACCTTCTCGACCGACTTCCTGAACTATCAGGCCTCGGACTACACGATTCTCGAGAACATCAAGTCGGGGATTGGCGAGTGGAACTCGGTGCTGAAGGACACGCTGGCCAACACGTTCCTCATCGGCTACACGACCAATGACGAGAGCCGGAACGTGCTCGACAATCTGTTCCCGTTCGTCGACATCCAGGACGGCAACGGCGTCGCGTACACGTCGTTCGGGTCCGAGCCGTTCACGCCGGACAACATCCTGAAGTACCACACGTTCCAGGTGAAGGACGACGTCACGAAGTTTGCCGGCAAGCACACCTTCACGCTCGGCGCGACGTACCAGAAGTACCGCTCGTTCAACGTGTTCTTCAACTGCTGCAAGCAGGGCGTGTACGTCTACGACACGCTGCAGGACTTCTACGCCGACGCCAACGACTACCTCGCGCACCCGAACCGCACGACGTCGCCCGTCACGTTGAAGCGGTACTCGGTGCGGTACATGAACATCCCCGGTCTCGATCGTCCCGAGCAGATTCTGAAGGTCCAGTACGGCGGCGGCTACGCGCAGGACGAGTGGCGGCCGACCCGGAACCTGACGATCATGGGCGGCGTCCGGCTCGACATGTCGGCGTTCGGCAACACGGGCTACGACAACCCGAACGCCGATGCGCTGACGTTCCGCGACGAGGACGGCTCGGCCGTCCAGTACAACAGCGGCAAGCTGCCGGACACGCAGTACATGTGGTCGCCGCGCGTCGGCTTCAACTGGAACGCGATCGGCGACCGCCGGCTGCAGATTCGCGGCGGCACGGGCGTGTTCACGGGACAGCCGCTCTACGTCTGGATCTCGAACCAGATCGGCCAGACCGGCATGCTGCAGGGCAACGTCGTCGTCGACAATACGACCGCGCGGCCGTTCACGACGGACGTCAACGCGTACAAGCCGACGAACATCACCGGCGCGCCCGCGGCCAGCTACGAGCTGGACGTGACCGATCACGACTTCAAGTTCCCGCAGATCTGGCGCAGCAACATCGCCGTCGATCACCGGATGCCCGGCGACGTCGTGGCGACCGCGGAGCTCGTCTACAACCGCGACGTCAACGGCATCTACTACATCAACGCGAACCTGCCGGCGGCGCAGTCGGCCTACACCGGCGTCGACAGCCGTCCCCGATGGACCGGGGCGAGCTGCGGCAGCGGCACGAGCGGGCCGTGCGTGACGCGCATCAACAACGCGCCGGGCAATCAGGTGACGAGCACGATCGTCATGAAGAACGAGAGCCTGGGCCGCGCGTGGACCGCGTCGATCGCGCTCTCGAAGAACTACTACCACGGGCTGACGATGAAGGGCGCGTACAGCTACGGCGAGGCGAAGAACACGATCGACCCGGGCTCGACGGCCTTCGCGTCGTGGGGCACGAACGCGCAGAGCGGCGATCCGAACAACCCCGGCCTGGCGTTCTCGACGCAGTCGCCGGGCCATCGCGTCTACCTGCAGATGTCCTACAGCAAGCAGTATCTGCGCTGGGGCGCGACGACGATCTCGGCGTTCTGGGAGGCGCGCACGGCGGGCAACGGCAGCTACGTCTTCGCCGGCGACGCCAACGGCGACGCGGCGTCGAGCGGCAACGACCTGATCTACATCCCGCGCGACCAGTCGGAGATGAACTTCGTGCCGTTCTCGATCTCCTCCGACGGCGCCGTGGTGGCCAGTTTCACGGCGGCGCAGCAGGCGCAGGCCTTCGACGACTACATCAACCAGGACGCGTATCTCAGCCAGCACCGCGGCGAGTACGCGCAGCGCAACGCCGTGTTCTTCCCGATGATCAAACGCCTCGACCTGAGCCTCAACCAGCAGGTGTTCCACGACATCGGCGGCAAGAAGAACACCGGTGAGCTCCGGATCGACATCCTGAACTTCAGCAACATGCTGAATCACAACTGGGGCGTGAGCCAGCGGCTCGTGCAGCCGCAGCTGCTCACCAACGCCGCCGCCGACGCGCAGGGACGGCTGTCCTACCGGATGAACACGGCCAGCGGACAGCTGCTCTCGAAGTCGTTCCAGACGAACGCCGCGCTGGCGGACGTGTACAGCTTCATGCTGAGCTTCAGGTACACGTTTAATTAAGAGCGGGTTCTGAGGTTCTGGGTTCTCGGTTCTGCGTTCGCAGACCGAGAACCTAGAACCTAGAACCTAGAACGGAGAACCCGGAATCCTTCGTCCCCTGGTCCCCTGGTCCCCTGGTCCCCTGGTCCCGTCTAATCTTTCCTCTCCCTAATCTGCCTGGCCTTGTCAAGCGCGTCTTTCATGCGTTGCTCGTCACCGCGTGAGGTCGGCTGGTAGTAGCGGCGATCGCGCAAGTGATCCGGCAGGCACGACATCTCGGCTACGCCTTCGGCTTCGTCGTGGGCGTACTTGTAGCCGCGGCCGTAGTCGAGCGACTTCATCAGCTTCGTCGGGGCATTCCGCAGGTGCAGCGGGACCGGTGAGGCGACGTCGGTAAGCGCGTCGCGGGCGGCCAGATTGTAGGCGACGTAGATCGCGTTGCTCTTCGGCGCTGCGGCCAGGTAGGACACGCACTGCGCGAGCGCGGTGTTGCACTCCGGCATGCCGAGAAAATGCGTCGCGTCCTTGGCCGCCAGCGCCACCTCGAGCGCCTGCGGATCGGCGTTGCCGATGTCCTCCGACGCGAACCGCACGAGCCGTCTGGCGACGTAGAGCGGATCTTCGCCGGACTCGAGCATCCGCGCGAGCCAGTAGATGGCCGCGTCCGCATCGCTGTTGCGAATCGACTTGTGCAGCGCCGAGATCACGTTGTAGTGCTCTTCGCCGCCCTTGTCGTAGAGCAGCGCGCGGCGCTCGACGAGCCCTGACAGCACGCGCAGATCGAGCCGGCGCGCGCCCGTGTCGTCCGGCCGCAGCAGTCCGACCGCCTGATCGAGCAGATTCAGCGCGACGCGCGCGTCGCCGTTGGCGTAGACGGCGAGCGCCGTCAACGCCTCTTCGTCGGCGCGGACGTCCTGCTGGCCGAGCCCGCGCTCGCGATCGTCGACGGCGCGCCGCAGGATGGCGACGAGATCGGCGGTGCCGAGCGGCTGGAGCACGTAGACCTTGGCGCGCGAGAGCAGCGCCGAGTTCACCTCGAACGACGGGTTCTCCGTCGTCGCGCCGACGAGGATGATCGTGCCGGCCTCGACGTGCGGCAGGAAGGCGTCCTGCTGCGCCTTGTTGAAGCGGTGGATCTCGTCGACGAAGAGGACGGTGCGCCGGCCGGTCATGTGACGCCGGCGGTCGGCGGCGGCGATGACCTCCTTGATTTCCTTGATGCCGGAGGTCACCGCGCTGAACGCGACGAAGTCCACGCCGGCGACCGTCGCCATCAGCCGCGCCAGCGTCGTCTTGCCCGTGCCTGGCGGGCCCCAGAGGATCAGCGAATGGAGCTGCCGGCGATCGAGCGCCTCGCGCAGCGGACGTCCGGGGCCGAGCAGCTCGGCCTGGCCCTGGACCTCGTCGAGCGTGCGCGGGCGCATCCGCTCGGCGAGCGGCGTGTCGGCGAGCGGCTGCGGATCGTCGGCGAAGAGGGACGGCATCGTGGGCGATCGCCGCGTCAGTGCCGCGAGCGCGTGCTGCTAGCTTCCCACAAGATCACCGCGGCGGCGACGCCGACGTTCAGCGAGCTCGCCGCGCCGCGCATCGGGATGGTGACGCGCAGGTCCGCGGCGGCGACGACGTCATCGGCGAGGCCCGCGCCTTCGCTGCCCACCAGCACGAGCAGGGGACCGGTCAACGCATCGGCGTCCGGCGCAACGCCGCCGGACGGCACGGTCGCGACGATGCGCACGTCTCGCGCGCGCGCGGCTGCCAGGGCGGCGGCCACTGTGCCTCGGCCGACCGCCACCCGGAACGTGCTGCCCATCGCGCCGCGCAGCGCTTTCCATCCACCGGGATCCGCCGTCCCGTCCAGCGCGAGCACGCCCGTGGCGCCGAGCGCTTCCGCGCTGCGGATGATGCCGCCCGCATTGCCGGGATCCTGCACGCCGGCCAGGCCGACGACGAGGGGCTGGGCGGCGCTCAGCACGTCCTCCACCGATCGCGGCGCCCATCGCGCCAGCGCGACGATGCCGCTGGGGGAGCGGACCGGGCTGGCCGCGTCGAGGACCGATGGGCTCACGCGATGGACGGTCACGCCGCGCGCCTCCGCACGCGCGACGACGGCCTCCGCGCGTCCGTCCGTCAGCACGCCCTCGAGCGGGACGCCGGCGTCGAGCGCGTCGGCGACGAGATGCTCGCCGTCGAGCAGCACGACATCGCCGCGCTCGCGATCGGCCGCGACGTCACGGCAGCGACGGACGAAGGGATGGCGGGGGGAGACGGACATGGCATCTCACTATCTCACTATCGCGCTATCGCACTATCTGGATCGGGCTATTTGGCTATCGAGCTATCGAGCTATCGCGCGATCTCCGCACGCGCGTCGCGGCCTCGCGCACGGCAAAACCGCTGCGACACCCGATAGTCCGATGACTCGATAGTCCGATGACCAGATAGTCCGATAGCCGGATAGCCCGATAGCCAGATAGATAGTGCGATAGCGCGATAGCGCGCTAGTGAGATGTGTTAGCCTCACCCCAGAGCAATGAAAGCCCGATTGATCAAACGATTCGAAGACGAGATTGTCGTGCTCGAGCGTGAGCTGACGCAGGAGCTC
>CAZNMF010000418.1:0-6207 GCA_964573795.1 uncultured Solibacteraceae bacterium | reverse complement strand
CCGGCGCGGTCGCGGCGGGCTGCACGTCGGCGGCCAGTCGCCATCCGGCGACCCAGATGGCGTTCGGAATCGCGGGCACCTGGGCAATGACGAGGACGACCGCCGTGCCCGCCGCCAGCCCGCGCACCTGCCGCCACGCGGGACGCACCACCACGGCGAGCACGCCGATGGCGGCCAGCTCCGCGAGCATGACGCCGCGCGAGCCCAGCAGCAGCGTGGCGTAGAGACACAGCAGCGTCAGGCCCAGCAGCAGCCGCCGGCGGCCGCCGGGCCGCGTCATCAGATGGCCGGACAACGCCGCGAGCAGACCCGGCGCGATCATCGTTGCCATGAAGTTCTGATTGAGCAGCGTGCCGGTGCGATATTGAAAGCCGGAGACGAGCGCCTCGCCGATCATCCAGACCGAGATCGCCGACGCCGTCAGCATCGTGGCGGCCACGAGCGCGATCTGCGCGCCGCGCCCGCCGATCCACATCTGCGCGGCGATCGGCAGCGCGAGGCCGCAGACGAACAGGGCCTTGATCACCTCCGCGCCCGGCGAGCGATCGTGCCAGCCGATCCCGAGCGCCAGCCACGCGACGAACGCGAGGTGCAGCCATCGCCCCGGGAGGGGCACCAGACGCCACTGGACGGCCAGCACCAGCATCGCCGGCAGCATCAGCACGTAGAGCACGTTGATCGGCGTCAGCCGGCCGAGCGCGGGCGGATCGGCGAGGGCCGTGTTCCACAGCACGTAGAACACCCAGAAGATCGCCGGCAGGCCTCCGGCGGCCGCGCGAAGCCCGCGGCCCATCATGCGGTCACCTCCGGCGCGAGCGGCGCAGACGCCGGCGCCGGCCGGGCGTCGATGAACGTCTGGTGCCACAGCTCGAGCACGAGCAGGTTCCAGAGCTGATAGTGCCAGTTCCGCTGGCCGGTCTCGTGCTCGCGCAGCAGGCGCTCGATCGCGTCCGGCCGGAAGTAGCCGCGCGATCGCAGGCGCGATCCGAGCAGCACGTCGTGCGCGAGCGGACGGAGCGGGCCGCGGAACCAGTGATCGAGCGGCACGCCGAACCCCATCTTCGGCCGATCGATCACGGCGTCGGGCAGCAGACCGCGTGCGATGCGCTTGAGCAGGTACTTCTTGACCGTGCCGCGCAGCTTGAGATCGACGGGCAGCACCGCCGCGTGCTCCATCACGACGTGATCGAGGAGCGGCGACCGCGCCTCGAGCCCGTACGCCATCGTCGCGATGTCGACTTTGATCAGCAGATCGTCGGGCAGATAGCTCTCGACGTCGGCGCGGAGCGTCGCGTCGAGCAGGTCCTCGTGCGGCGACGCGGCGAACAGCGCGTCGTAGCGCGCGGCCGACGGCCGCGATCCCGCGCGCGCGAGGAACTCCGGCGTGCAGATCTCGCGCTTGCGCCCGTCGTCGAAATGGAACATCCAGCGCGCGTAGCGCCGCGCGCGCGAATCGGCGGCCGCCTCCAGGAAGCGCTGCAGCCGGCTCTGCGTCGAGCGCGGCCGGCTGCCGGACGGCCGCGCGCGCGTCCAGCGCGCCAGCGCGCGCCGCGCCGGCAGCGGAATGCGATCCAGCCGCGCGGCGAGACGGCTCGCCGCGTAACGCTCGTAGCCGGCGAAGCTCTCGTCGCCGGCGTCGCCGTTGAGCGCGACGGTGACGTGCCGGCGCGTCATCTCCGCGAGATACAGCGTCGGCACCGCCGACGAGTCGGCGAACGGCTCGTTGTAGTGCCAGATGAGCTTCGGGAGAATGGCGACGGCGTCCGGCCGGACGATCGTCTCGTGATGGTCGGTGCCGAAGTGCTCGGCCACCTGCCGCGCGTAAGCCAGCTCGTCGTACTCGCGATCGTCGAAGCCGATCGAGAACGTCTTCACGCGCCCGGCGCCGCCCTGCGCCATCAGCGCGACGACGAGGCTGGAGTCGATGCCGCCGCTGAGGAACGCGCCCAGGGGCACGTCGCTGACGAGCTGGCTGCGCGTGGCCTCGGCAAGGTCCGCGCGGATCTGCTCGGTGGCCTCGGCCTCGGACGCGGTCGACTTCGGCGAGTACCGCAACGTCCAGTACCGATCGATCGTCACGCGCCCGTTGTCGACGACGAGGACGTGCCCGGGCGGCAACCGTCGCAGACCGCGGAACGCCGAGCCGGGCGACGGCACGTACTGGAAGCTCAGATAGTCGAACAGCGCCTCGGGATCGACCTCGGCGACGAACGACGGCTCGGCCAGAAACGCCTTCGGCTCGGACGCGAACGCCAGACCGTCGGCGTCCTCGCGGTAGTAGAACGGCTTCTGCCCGGCGCGGTCGCGCGCGGCGAACAGACGCCGCTCACGCGCGTCCCAGATCGCGAACGCAAACATGCCGCGCAGCCGCGTGACGCAGTCGACGCCGTACCGCCGGTACGCGTGGAGGATCACCTCGGTGTCGGTACGCGAAACGAAGCGGCAGCCGTCCTGCTCGAGCTCGCGCCGGAGATCCTGGAAGTTGTAGATCTCGCCGTTGAACGTGATCGTCACCTGGCCGTCGGTGGTGGACAGCGGCTGCCGGCCCGCGCTGGACGGATCGATGACGGCCAGCCGCCGGTGGCCGAAGCCGACGGCGCCGTCGGTCCAGACGCCGAAGCCGTCGGGGCCGCGATGCTGGAGCAGATCGCACATCGCCTCCAGCCTCGCGGCGTCGACCGGCGCGCCCGACCGGTAGTTAACCCGCCCGCTGATACCGCACATGGGAGTGACTTTCGCGGCTGGCGAGCAGATCGTCGTACACGGCCTCGTACTGCGCGACCATCCGCGATCGATCGAAGCGATCGACGGCGCGGAGCCGGCCCGCGCGTCCGAGCGCGGCGCCGCGATCCGGCCGCTGCAGCACGTCGATCATCGCCGCGGCCAGCGCGTGCGCGTCACGCGCTGGAACGATCAGGCCGGTCTCGCCGTGCACCACCGCTTCGCCGTTGCCGCCGACGCCGGTGGCGACGACCGGCTTCCCCGCCGCCATGCCTTCAATCAACGCGTTGCAGAATCCTTCCTCCAACGACGGGTGCACGAGCACGTCGGCGGCGGCGAGCAGCGCCGGCACGTCCTGCCGCGTGCCGAGAAACCGTACGTTCGCGGCGATGCCGAGCGCGCGCGCGTCGGCCTCGCGCGCGGCTCGCACGGGACCGTCGCCCACGAGCAGCGCCGTCGCATCCGGCCACTGCCGGCACACCTCGGCCCACGCGCGCAGGAAATACTCGTGACCTTTGTACGCGATCAGGTTGGCGATGACGATGACGACGGGCCCGGTGCCGAGTGTCAGATCGCGCCGGAGCGCGTCGGTCGCCTCGGCGGAGGCGCGCGCGTACCGGTCCAGATCCAGACCGTTGTGAATGACGACGACCTTGTCCGGCGACACGCGCTCGCTCTCGATCGTGTCGCGGCGCACGGCCTCGGAGTTGGCGATGATCAGATCCGTGCACCGGTTCGCCACGCGTTCGACCAACCGGACGAACGGCCGGTCGCGCTTGAAGTGGGACAGACTGCGGCGTCCGGCCACGACGATCGGCACGCCGGCGAGTCGGCCGGCGAATGCGCCAAGCAGGTACGCGTGCAGCAGGACGCCGTGCACGATGAGCGGCCGGTGCCTGCGGACGCACCGAGCGAACCGCACCAGATCGAACGGCAGCCGCGCGATCGGCGGCAGGAACCGCCAATCACCGCCAGTCAGCCGGCGCATCCCGATCGTCGTCACGGGAATGCCGGCCTCTTCGAGCCGCCGGGCGAGCGGGCCCGACGCCGTCAGACAGCACACGGCCGGATCGAACCGGGGATCCAGGTGCCGGACCATCTCGACGAGCTGCGTCTCGGCGCCGCCGATGTCGAGCGTGCCGATCACGAACAGGACGGGAATCCTGGCGCTCGTGCCGTGATCGCGGTCGGACGCCGGCATGGCGGCGGCGAGAGGCCGAGGCAAGTTCTCGTGCACAATGGGCACTCGACATCGTAAAGTGCCAGCGGACCGCTCGCAATGGCCGATCCGGTAACGCGTGTATGACCTGGGAGACGGCGGGATGAAGACCCGCGTGCTTCGCATCATCGCCCGCATGAACGTCGGCGGGCCGGCCATCCAGGCAGCGTTGCTGTCGGACGGCCTGTCTCCGGATCGATACGAGACCCGCCTGGTGACCGGCACGACGGGCCTGGCCGAGGGGGATTACCTCGAGCTCACCGGGCGCCGGCTGTCGAACATCACGACGGTGCCCGCGCTCGGCCGGGAGATCGCGCTGCTGTCCGACCTCGCCGCGTATCGCGAGGTCGCAGCCATCATCCGCGACTTCCGCCCGCACGTCGTCCACACGCACACCGCGAAGGCCGGGCTGATCGGACGCCTGGCGGCCCGCCGCGCGGGCGTGCCGGTGATCGTGCACACGTTCCACGGGCACGTCCTGCGCGGCTACTTCTCGCGGCCGAAGGAAGCGCTGTTCATCCGCATGGAGCGCGCGCTGGCGGCGATCACGACGCGGCTGATCACGGTCAGCGACCAAATCCGCCGCGATCTGCTCGCGCTCGGCATCGGACGTCCGGATCGCTTCGACGTCGTGCGCCTGGGGCTGGACCTGTCGCGGTTCGAGCACGCCCACGCGCGGACCGGCGAGCTCAAGCGCGAGCTGGGCGTCGCGCCGGACACGCGCGCCGTCGGCATCGTCGCGCGTCTCGTGCCCATCAAGGCGCACGAGACGTTTCTGGAGATGGCGGCGCTGGTCGCGCGGGCGAGGCCCGACACGGTGTTCCTGATCGTCGGCGACGGCGAGCGGCGCGCGGCGCTCGAGGAGACGGCGCGCGCGCTCGGCATCCTCGATCGCACGCGTTTCCTCGGCTGGCGCGCCGATCTCGATCGCGTCTACGCGGACCTCGACGCCGTCGTCCTGACGTCGCGCAACGAGGGATCGCCGGTCGCGCTGATCGAGGCGATGGCGGCGTCGCGGCCCGTCGTGTCGACGCGTGCCGGCGGCGTGCCCGAGCTGGTCGGCGACGCGGGCCTGCTGGCCGACATCGACGATGCCGCCGGGCTGGCGGTGGCGGTCGAGCGGATTCTGGCCGAGCCCACGCTCGCCCAACAGCTCGGCCGGCGCGCCCGCTGCCGCGTCGTTCCCGCGTTCAGTCACGAGCGCCTCATCGCGGACATCGACGGGTTGTATCAGCGACTGCTGCCCTCGGGGATCTCGTAGGACGCTCCGACTGTCAGAGCCGCCGGAGGGCACACGTCACGTTCGACGTTCGAAATGCACTCCAATTCGACGAAGGTGGGTGGAAGTACGCCGGCCGCGCGCGAAAGTTGCTATGCTCTGCCGCGGAGCTCACACCCATGTCTCGTCATCTCATTCAGCGATTCCTGCTGTCGGCCGTGCTCGTGTGCGTCGCCGCGGCGCCGGCGGCGGCGCAGCGCTACACCGCCAAACAGGACGGCGACGTCATCGAGCTCGTCGATGCGACGGCCCAGATGAACGTGTCGGTCGTCTGGAGCATGAGCAACGCGTGGCGTATCCAGGTCAAAGGCCAGGACCTCGTCCGCCCCGCCGCGTCGCTCGCCGACTTCATGGCGCGGCCCGGCCTGTCCGGCATGCCGCTGCTGGCGCCGTTCGCCAACCGCCTCGACCAGACGGCGTTCTACGCCAACGGCAAGAAGTACAACTTCGACGTCGAGCAGGGCAACGTGCGCGGGCCGATCCCGAGCACGGGCTACGTCAACGGCACGAAGACGTGGCAGCTCGTCGAGTTCAAGGCCGACGCCAACAGCGCCTGGGTCACCTGCAAGCTGGACTTCTACCGCGATCCGGCGTTCATGCAGCAGTGGCCGTTCGCGCACACGGTGACGATGACGTATCGCGTGTCGAACGGCGCGCTCGAGGTGCACACGCGTCTCGACAATCTCAGCCACGATCCGATGCCGGTGGCCATCGGCTTCCATCCGATCTACCAGCTTCCCGACGGCAATCGTGACGACTGGACGGTGTCGGTCGATGCGAAGACGCACTGGATCGAGATCCCGCAGCGGCTGCCGACCGGCGAGACCCAGCCGATCGAGAATTTCTTCGGCGGCGATCGCACCGCGATTCAGCTCAAGAAGTACGCGCTCATCGACGACGTCTTCACCGATCTGATTCGCGACGCGAACGGCCGCGCGACGATGAAGCTCATGTACAACGGCAAGGAGCTCCACGAGATTCTCGGACC
>CAZNMF010000417.1:0-24575 GCA_964573795.1 uncultured Solibacteraceae bacterium | reverse complement strand
GACTGGAACCAGACCGCCATCCACGTCTACCGCGCCGTCTCCGCGCGCTCGATGGACGACTGGACGCTGTTCCGTCTCACCGGCGAGGATTTGCGTCAGTTGGCGGAGCAGGGATGAACGGCGAGCGTTCGCTGCGCCGGGTCTAAAGATGGTCTAAAGACCCGGCCTACAACTGTCACGCCATCGAACGACAGATGTAGAACGGCGCCAAACAGATGTAGGCCGGGTTCTTTAGACCCGGCATGAAGCCCGAGCCTCGAGCCCCAAGCCCCAAGCCCCAAGCCCCAAGCCCCAAGCCATGTCCACTTTCGATCGCCACTTCACCGACAACGGCCGCCTGTCCGACGATGCCCCGCGATGGGCGCGGTATCGCGCGGACATGCTGTCCGCGTTTCCATCGCCGTACCGATCCGAGCACGACCCGCTCGCCGCCGCGATTGCCGATGCCGTCGCACGTATCGACGATCTGCGGCCTGAGCCGCTCGGCCCTGCATTTCTCGGCCGCGATCCCTCGCTGACCATCGACTTCGACGCCGTGAAGCGCGCGTCGATTCCACCGCACATGTCGGCGCCGTCCGACGTCATCGGCGACGTCGTCGGCCTTTTCGAAGGCGCGCCGAACTGGGGCCATCCGTTGACGATGTGCAACGTGGTGCCGCAGCCGAACACGGTGGCGATCATCGCGTCGATGCTGGCGCAGGTGTACTCGCTGAACATCCTCGAAGGCGAGTACGCGTGGAACGTCCATCGCGCCGAGCTCGAGAGCGCGTCGATGCTCGCCGGTGCGTTCGGCTGGGATCCGGCATCCGCCGGCTGCATCTACACGTACGGCGGCTCCGGCTGTTGGACCTATGCGATCAAGTACGCGCTGACGCGCGTGCTGCCGCGCTCGCGTCAGGCCGGCGTGCGGACCGATGCGAAGGTCATCTGCTCGCAGCAGGCGCACTACACCATGCAGAACAGCACGGACTGGACCGGGCTCGGCATGGACAACATCGTCCGCATCCGCACGGACGTCGACACGAACGCCATGGACGTGTCGCACCTCGAGTCCGTGCTGCGCGAGCTGTCCGCCGCGCGCGTGCCGGTCGCCGCGGTCGTGTGCACGATGGGCACGACGGATGCGAACGCGTTCGATCCGGCCGACAAAGTCCGCGAGCTGCTCGATCGCTATCCGAATCCCGAGGGCTTCGGCCGCGCGCTGCTCTACTGCGACGCCGTCGTGGGCTGGTCGTGGACGTTGTTCAAGGACTATGACTTCGACGGCAATCCGCTGGGATTCTCCGAGGCCGCGTTGCCGTACCTGAAGAAGGTCGGCGCCGCCGCGTCGCTGATCCGGTACGCCGATGCGGTCGGCGTCGACTTCCACAAAGTCGGTTGGGCGCCGTACGGCAGCAGCGCGTTCGTCTATCGCGACGCCGAGGAATTCGAGTCGCTGCTGCGGCGGCCGGAATCGCCGTATCTCCAGCCGCGTTCGCCCTACAATCCGCTCGACTACACGCTGGAGGTCTCGCGTCCCGCGACCGGATCGCTCGCGGGCTGGGCGACGCTGAAATATCTCGGCGTCGAGGGCTTTCAGGCGATTCTCGGCGGCATCCTCGAGACGCGCCTCTACCTGCGGCACATCCTCGATCGCGCCGAGAACCTCGTCTGTGCGAACCCGGAGGACTACGGGTTGTGCACGCTGCTGCGGGCGTATCCTCGCGGCGTCAACGGCAACGCGCAACTCGAGCGCGAGCTGACCGATCCGTCGGCGCGCGGCGAGCTGATCCGCCACAACCATCTCACGCGCGCGATCGGCGACACGTTGTGGGAGTGGTTTCGCGCCGGCAAGCGCATCGACGGTCTGCACACGCCCTACATGAGCTTCAGCACGGGGTTCCGCGTGACGGAGTACAACCGCGACGCGTCCGATCCCGAAGCCGTCGTGTTCGCGCTGAAGATCTTCCCGATGAACGTGCACATCCATCCGAAGATCATGCGTCACGTGCTCGACTGCGTCCTTGCCGCGCGCGACGAAGTGATGGCGAGTGCCGGGTCTTTGGACCCGGCGGACTAGCGTTCCGGGACCAGCACCACCTTCACGTAGCGCTGCGTGTTCAGATATGCCTTCGCCGCGTTCTGGATGTCTGCTGCCGTCAACGCGCGGTACGTGTCGGCGATCTGGAAGAACGAATCGACGTCCTCGCCCGTCTGATACCGGCCGACGATCTGCGTGAGCAGGTAGCCGTTTTGCTTGCTGCCGGCCTCGAAGTCGCGGACCAGCGTCTCCTTCGTGTCGCTCAGGTCCCTGACGCTCGGGCCTTCCGCCTTGAGCGTCGCGATCTCGTCGAACACGCGCGCCGAGAGGGCGTCGGCGCGTGCCGGATCGCTGCCGAATGCGATCGACAGCATGTACTCGGGGTGCGGGATCTTCGCGTACGACGGCGACACGCCGACGCTGTAGGTGCCGCCGAGATCCTCGCGCAGCGCGTTCCGCAGCCGTCCTTCGAGGATCTGCGCCATCGCGCGAATCGCCGTGCGATGCGGCTGGTCGTACTCGAACGGGCCGGTGAACACGATGCGCGTCTGGCTCTTGGGCTCGATGCCCTTCGTCACGCGCCGCTCGACCGTCTCCCGCGCCGTCTGGATGCCGACGTCCTTCCACGTCTCGTGCCCGTTGGTCGACGGCAGGCTCGCGAGGTACCGCTCCACGAGCGGACGTATCGTCGCGGGATCGAAGCTGCCGACGAAGACGAACGTGAAGCCGCTCGCGTCGGCGAAGCGCGCCTTGTAGAACGCCATCGACGTGTCCAGGCTCATCCGATCGACCGTCGCCGGCGTCATGGGCTGCATGCGCAGATGGTCGCCGTAGAGCGCCGACGTCAGCGCCTTGCTGAAGGCGAACTCCGGCTGCGCGTCCTGATTGGCGAGCGCGGCCTTCGTCTGCTCGCGCATGACGTTGAAGATCTCGGGATCGGCGCGCGGCTCCGTGAAGCGCGCGTAGATGAGCTGGAACAGCGTCTCGAGATCCTTCGGCGAGCCGCCTCCGCCCAGCCCTTCCTCGTACGACGAGATCGACGGCGACGCCGAGGCGATCACGCCGCTCAGGGCCTTCCGCAGATCGATCAGGCTCATCGAGCCGAGGCCGCCGTTGGCGATGACCTGCGCGGCCGTGCTCGCCGAGATGAAGTCTGCGTCGCTCGCGAGCGACGATCCGCCGTAGCGGAACGCGCGGAAGACGATCTCGTCCTGCTTGAACGTCGTCGGCTTCAGCACGACGGTCACGCCGTTCGACAGCGTCCACTCCGTGATCCCGCTCGCGTCGTGCGTCGTCGTCTTCGCGATCGTGCCGGGCGTCGGAGACGTCGCGACGAGCGGCGAGGCGGTTGCCGTGTCCGCGTACGCGGTCGTCGCCTTGCCGGCGGCGCCAGCGATGACGGCCTGGAGCTGCGCGTCGGTCGGCAGCGTCACGCCCGGCTTCTCCGGCGCCGACACCATGACGACGCGGCTTCGATCGGGCGACCAGGTGCGCGCGAGCGCGTTCAGCTCGTCGAGCGTGATCTCCGGCAGGAAGCGCGTGTACAGCTCGTTCTCGTAGACGATGCCCGGCATCGGCTCGCCTTCGAGGAAGTTGCGGCCGTACTCGGCCGCGAGATCCGCCGACTCCTGATTGTCCTTCTCGATCACCGCGCGCTCGAGGCGTCGCGCCATGGCGGTCTTCTGGCGATCGAGCTCCGTGGCCGTGAAGCCGAACTTCGCCACGCGATCGGCCTCGACGAACAGCGCCTCGAGACCGCGGTCGACGCCGTTGTCCTTCACCGCCGCGCTCAGCACCGAGCCTTCCGCGGTGCGCACGATCGCGCCGCGGCCGGCGCTGGCGCCGAGGAACGGCGCGTCGGGCTTCTGCGCGATCTCGGAGAATCGTGCCGACAGCATGCTGGCGAACAGGCCTTCGACGATCTGCCGGCGATAGTCGCCGATCGTCGACTGGTCGCGCGTCGGCATCAGGTTGTAGACGCCGACCTGCGTGAGCGGCACCTCCGGATCGCTCGCGATGACGGTCGCCGGGGACGTGCGTGCGGGGACGCCGTACGCGGGGCGCGGCGTCGGACGGCGCACGGCCGGGATGGGCTCGAAGCGCGTGCGGATGCGGGCTTCCATCGCCGCCGTGTCGAAGTCGCCGACGGCGATGACCGCCATCAGATCCGGCCGGTACCAGTCCTTGTAGAACTTGATGAGGCGATCCGGCTTGGCGTGCTGGATGACGTCCGTCGTGCCGATCGGCAGGCGCGTCACGTAGCGCGACCCCGCGAGCAGGACCGGAAACTGCTTCTCCTGCAGGCGCGCGCCCGCGCCGCGGCGCAAACGCCATTCTTCCATGACGACGCCGCGCTCCTTGTCGATCTCCTTCGGATCGAACGACACGTTATGGGCCCAGTCCTCGAGGACGAGCATCGCGCGATCGAGCACCTCCGCCTTGTCCGTCGGCACCTGCAGCATGTAGATCGTCTCGTCGAAGCTCGTCGACGCGTTGAGATCCGCGCCGAAGCGCATGCCGATCGACTCGATGAACGACACGATCTCGTTCTTCGGGAAGTTCTTCGTCCCGTTGAAGGCCATGTGCTCGACGAAGTGCGCGAGCCCCCGCTGGTCCTCGTCCTCGAGGATCGAGCCGGCGTTGACGACGAGCCGCAGCTCGGCGCGGTCGGCCGGCTTGGCGTTGTGCTTCACGTAATAGGTGAGCCCGTTCGCGAAGCGGCCCCTGCGAACGGCCGGATCGTTCGGGATCCTGTCGGACAGCGGCGCCGTCGACGGCGGCTGGCCGGGCGTCTGGCGCGCGGACAGCACGAGGCCGGATCCCGCGACGACGGCGAGAAGGACGAGGAGCGAGAGAGGGCGGCGGACGGACATGGCATGGGCTCCGTGGACACGAGGCTCAGGGGACGAGATGTCTGGCGCTGACTCGGGGCACCTCCGAGTGTCGTCGCAGGCGCCGTTCCGGTCAAGCTCGTATCATCGACCCGTGCGGACGGCGATCGCGCTCCTGCTGGGCATCGAAGCGCTCGTCGGCGTCCAGGGCCTGGCGCGATTCGTCGAGGTCGCTGCGGCGTATGACGCCACGGTCTGGCTGATGGCCGCCTTGCGCGCCGTGGTGACGGTGCTGCAGGGCACCGCCGCGTGGACGCTGTGGCGCGCGATGCCTCCGGGACCGCTGTTCGCGCGCGTGGCTGTCGTCTCGTCGGCCGTCGTGTTGACGCTCGAGGTCGGCGCGCACCTCGCGCCCAGCAGCCTGCCGCCGGGCACGCGAGGGCCGGTCATCGTCGCGTACTGGGTCTACGCCGCGCTCGTGCTGCTCTTGCTGCGGCGGCTGTCACGTTCCCGATAGGATTGATGCCCATGCCTACGTTGATTGCTGCTCCCACCGTCATCGCCGCCGCCGGTAACAAGCCGAAGCGCATCGAAGAGTACGCCGGCCGCGTGAACTCCGGCCATGCGAGCGTCAGCGTCGCGCGCATGGTCTCGCCGGACGGCTGGGTCGAGCCGGGCCAGCGCCCGCAGTTCGAAGAGATCACGGTCGTGCTACGCGGCATGCTGCGCGTCGAGCATGAAGGCGGGACGATCGATGTCCACGCCGGCCAGGCCATCGTCGCGCGCCCCGGCGAGTGGGTGCGCTACAGCAGCCCGAATCCCGGCGGCGCGGAGTACGTCGCGGTCTGCCTGCCGGCGTTCTCGATGGAGACGGTCAATCGCGACGCGTGACCGGCGTCGCGTCCATCCCGCGAGCCATCGTCTCTCAGAGAGATCGCCGGAGGATCGTGCAGTCTGTCGACCTGAAGATCTCTTGGAAGCCGGCGGCCAGATAGTGGTCGACCGCTTGCGCGACAGCATCGGGCCCGTCCAACGGCCAGGGATCGAGTGTCGTCGAGACAACGACGTAGTCGGCATCGCGCAGTGGAGATTCGAGCAGGTACAGCGCGTTGCGATGTGAAAGATGCGGAGCGAGGGCGGCTTGGCTCACGACGCTGGCGTCGGGCGGAATCGATCGGAGCGCTCGCTCGACCTCCGCGACGCCCGGCCGCGCCCGGTAATGGCCCGGTGAAAGCAGACGAAGAAGGGGTTGGTGGCCGGGCACCAACGCCGATGACAGCACGCACAGGATCGCGATGACGCGTCCGGCCCGCGCGCGCACGACGGAATCGGCGATCCGACCCGAGATCTTCGACAACGCGTCGCCTGCCGCCATTGCGAGGAGCGGGGCGAGCGGCGCACTGTAATGCCCGCCATGTCCCCAATGATTCGGATTGGGCGAGAGCAGCCTCGCAATCGCAATCGGTACGGCGAGAACGGAAAGTGACGAGAACAGCGGGAGGAACAGAAACGGCAGCAACCAGAACAGCACGGTTTCCGACTTGTCCATCGGCGTCAGCAGCCGGACCGGTATCAGCCAGGGACGAGCGAGTAGGTCGGCATATTGACCCGCGTACGCCGACGGCTGGCCCCCGTTGAGCCATGGAATGACAACGGTCATGATTCCGAGAAACGCCACGATCGACGTGACGATCAACAGCAGACCTCGGCGCTTGGCGCCTGTCCATGTCAAGTACAGACCGAGGCCGCCAAGAAACGGAACCAGATCTTCCTTGGTGAGACAGATGAGGCAGACATAGATCCAAAGACGGCCCCAACGCCCGCGCAACGCCGCCAGGACGGCCAGTCCGAGCAGCAACGGCGCGAAGGCCAGCTCGTGGAAGTCCGACAACGCCGTCCGTTGAATGCCCCAGAAAAGCGCGTAACTGATCGTCAGCGGCCACGCGTAGCCGGGATCGAGGCGCATCCGCAGACAAAGGTGAACGGGAACGATCGATGACGCGAGGAGGAGCGCCTGCGCGACGAGCAGCGTTTCCGGAGCAGGTGCCAGCCAATAGATCGGCGTCAGGACGATCAGGATCGGCGAGAAATGATCGCCGAAGATGTTGGCGTGCCGGCTGAGCGTGCTCGCAGGTGTGTCGAAGTGACTCAGGCGCCAGATCGCCTGGTCGAAGATCGCCAGGTCATAGCCGCTTCCGAAGTGCCAATGCCGGAAGAGGCTGATGCACGCGTACGCGATGGCGAATCCAATCGTGAGCAGGAGCAGAGTGCCGGATACGCGAGGCGGAATGCTCGCTCGCGGGGATGAGCGGGGTGAATCGGACATTGGTCCGGCACGGGCGCGGTCACATTCGTCCTTTCGGATCCATCGCGCTCAGATACGCGAAGACGCGCAGGACATAGTTGACGGTTTCCTGATACTGCCAGCCCGGCACGACGGGTGCGACCATCTCGATGCTCGGCCATTGCCGGTGGTTGAGGCTCAGCGCTTCAGCCATCCGCTGCGCGCGCAGCAGCGTCGCGCGGCCCGCGTTGTAGCTGCCGAGCATGAACGCGCGCATGTGCGTCGACTCGACGTCGCCCTGCCACTGCCGCCAGAGCTGGCGCGCGTAGGCGATGCCGGCCGCGATGTTCCACTGCGGATCGCCGATGTCGCCTATTTCCGGGTTCTTGAGCTGGACCGCGCGGAAGGTGCGCGGCATCAGCTGCATCACACCGCGTGCGCCGACACGGCTCCGCGCCTCGGCGTTCAGGTTGCTCTCGGCCATTCCCTGCGCCTTGAACAGGCGCCAGTCGAACCCGATGCCGAAGTAGCGCTTCGTGTACTTGCGGAAGTAGTCGTCGTACCGGCCCGCGATCGGCGCGCCGGCGAACGCGGACGTCACGAATGGGCTGAGCAGGAGCAGCGCGAGCGTGCCGGCGACGATCTGCGAGCGCATGCGTTCTCCTAAATTTCGAAGTTCGAACTTCGACGTTCAAGCTTGACGAGCCGCCGAAGGCGCTTCGTCAATTGAGCGCGCCTCCGACGATGATCGAGATCGAGACGAAGATCGCGGCGATGACGATCGCCACCGCAATGTTTCCGCGCCGCAGCTCCGCGGGAAAATCGACTTCCGGCGTCAGCCGATCGATCACGCGATAGGCCAGGAACATCAACGCGACGCCGAGCGCCGCGTAGACGAAGTTGAGCGCGATGATACGCCAGTCCATGGGAGGTGGCCGGAAATCCGGGCCATTCTACGTCAGATCGCGGCGACTTAGGCAGTTTCCGCAGATAACGCGATAGTCCGATGCCCAGATAGTGCGTTAGTGCGATAGCGAGATAGTGAGATACGCCGATCTTCCTATCTCCCCGTCACCCGAATCCAATCGACGAGCATGACCGCCTTGTCGGCCTTGATCAGGTCGACGGTGGCCGCGGGCAGGCCGACATACGGCGTGTCGACGTGATTGACCGCGTGCGGATATTGGCCGCCGAGCGCGAGGTTGACGATCAGATACTTCGGGTTGTCGTACGCCCAGCGTCCATACGTCTCGACCTTCGTCTTTGGCACCTCGTAGAACGGCTGGTCGTCGACCTTGAAGACGAAGCCGTCCGGCGTCCAGTCCATCGAGTAGACGTGCCACTGCGTGATGTCGTTGTCGGCGGGGAAGGGCCGTCGCGCGACGAGCGGCGTGTTGCCCGAGTAGCCGGGCCCGTGCAGCGCGACGTTCGTCCAGTCGCGCTCGCCGACGTTCTCCATGATGTCGATCTCGCCGGTCGCGGGCCACGGGCCGTCGCCCAGCGCCCAGAACGCCGGCCACAGGCCCTGTCCCGCGGTGAGCTTGATGCGCGCGGCGGCCGTGCCGTACGTGAATGTCATCTTGCTGCGCGTGTCGAGACGGCCGGACGTGAAGTCGAACGTGCGTCCCTGCGGCGTCGTGAACCCGGATCGATAGCGCGCGTGGATCGCGAGCGCGCCGTTCGTCGCGCCCTGCGCGTCATCGCCCGACACGATCGCGATCGTCTCTGGCGAGTCGACGTACGCCTGCTGCTCGTTGTTGACCGTCCGTCCGGTGACGATGACGTTCCAGACGTCGCGATTGAGCGTCGGCGACGAGAAGTCGTCGAAGAAGACCGTGCTCGAGGAGGGCGCCGGCGTGGACTGCGGCGACGCGCCGAGCGCGACGGCGAGTGTGGACGAAGCGATCGCGAGAAACAAGCGGATGCGCATGACGTGCCCTTTCGCGGTAGTGCCCAGAGTCTACGCCGATCCGCCCGCGAGCAGTCCTTCCAATTCGTCCCGGTGCATCGCCCGCGCCCGGGCGTCGTCGGCGGTCAGCGCGCCACGTTTGACGAGCTGTGCGAGGGACTCCTCGAGCGTGGACGAGCCGTCGCGGCGCGTGATCGTGATCTCCTGGTGCAGGTGCTGCAGCGCGTTCTTGCGGATGTGCTGGCGCGCGCCGTAGCCGATCATCAGCAGCTCGACGGCCGGGATGCGGCCGCCGCCGACTTTCGGGAGCAGCGCTTGCGTCATGACGGCGCCGAGCGCCATCGACAGCTCCTGACGGATCGTCGGCTGACGCTCGGGCGGAAACGCGTCGCAGACGCGCGAGACGGTCGACGTCACGTCGCTGGCATGAATCGTCGACAGGACGAGATGGCCCGTTTCGCCCGCAGCCAGCGCGATCCGCATCGTCTCCGGATCGCGCATCTCGCCGACGACGATGACGTCGGGACTCTGGCGAACGGCGGCGCGAAGCGCCGTCGGAAAGTCCGGCGCGTCGATGCCGATCTCGATCTGTTCGACGACGCTGCGATGGTGCGCGTGCTCGTACTCGATCGGATCTTCGATCGTGACGATGTGCTTGGCGTCGCGGCGGTTGATCAGATCGACGAGCGCGGCAACCGTCGTGGACTTGCCGGAGCCGGTCGCGCCGCCGATGAGCACGAGGCCGTGCGGCAGCCGCGTGAGCGCTTCGACGCTTGGCGGCAGGTTGAGCTCGGACAGTTGCGGCGGACGCGCCGGCAGCAAACGAATGCTGGCCGCCGCGCGCCCGCGCTCGCGGTGCAGGTTGATGCGGAATCGCACGCCCGCGCCGCGGCGGATCGACCCGTCCGCGAGGCCGCTCGCGCGATAGTGCGCGGCCGCGTGCGCGGGCAGTGCGGGCAGCACGGCGTCTTCGATCTCCTCGCCGTCGAGCGGCCCTTCGGGCAAGTGCGTGATGACGCCGTTGACGCGAATCGCCGGCGGGATGCCGGCGACGAGATACAGATCGCTCCCCGCCGCGCCCCGCAGCGCATCCAGCCACTCCTCGAGCCGAGGCGTGTCGCGCTTCCGGCTCGGCCGGGTAGCGTTCAGCTCGTCGATGAGGTCGTCGAGAGGAGAGTCGTCCATCGGATCATCTGGTCATCGGATCATTGGATCATCGGACGAGAACCCGGAACCGCAGCACTCCGGAACCCGAACCTCAGAACTCCAGAACCTCAGAACCCCGGAACCTGTCTATAAATCTACAATCTCAATATCACTCGCCTTGATCGCTTCGCCGAGAAATCTGGCCCCGACTCGCGCGAACCGTTCGGCGCCATCCGTCGCGAGCAGCGTCAGCGTCGGCGGCTCGGCGGCCGTACGGCGGAGATGCTGCTCGTCCAGCAGCGTCGCCACGCGTTCCGCCGTCGTCGTGGCCGAATCGACGATCGTCACGGTCGGACCGACGGCCGCGCGAATCGCATGTTCGAGCAGCGGGAAATGCGTGCAGCCGAGGACGATCGTGTCAGGGGCATTTCGAACTTCGACGTTCGACCGGCTCACGTCGCCGCGAGCTTGTCGAGGGGCGAACTTCGAACTTTGAACTTCGAACTTCTGAGATGCACTTTCGCGTGGTTCGAGCGCCGGCGCGAGATAGGCGCGCGCGATCGACTCGGCGATCGGGCCGTCTGTCCACCCTTCTTCCGCAAGCGCGACGAGCAGCGACGCGGGCACTTCGTCGACGACGGCGTCCGGTGCGAGGGCGTGAATCGCACGCGCGTACGCGTGGCGCTTGACTGTCGACTCGGTGGCGAGGACCAGATGGCGCTGATGCGCGCTCGCCGCGACCGCGGCCGCGGCGCCTGGCTCGACGACGCCGACGACCGGCAGGGGCGAGAAGCGATCGCGCACGGGATCGAGCGACACCGCGGATGCCGTGTTGCACGCGATCACGAGCAGCTTGATGCCGCGCGTGACGAGATGGTCCGTGGCCTGCGTCGCATAGCGCGTGATCGACTCGACGCTTTTCGTCCCATACGGCACGCGCGCCGTGTCGCCGAGATAGATGAGCGACTCGTTGGGCAACCGCTTCCGCAGCGCACGCAGGACGGTGAGGCCACCGACACCCGAGTCGAAGACGCCGATGGGGAGGTTGGGGTCCACGGGTGAGGCTATTGTACGAGGCGAGCAGCGCTCAGCTCGAACACGATCGCCGGAATGTTCATGACGAGCCCACGGCGATGCTCGCGGAAGCCGACCTTTCACGTTCGACGACGAGCCACTTCGCGAAGCCGTGGGCGGCGTGATGGGCGCGATAGCGGCCGATGCGCTCGCGCGTCATCTCGATCGACGTGTCGGCGCCGAAGGCCATGAACCGCATCACGACGGGATCGCTCATCCACTGGAACGCGATCGCGACGTCGGTATCCTCGAATGGTCGCAGAATCAATCGAGGCGTCTCGATGCGCGTGCGCATGGCTCAGAGCTCGCCGTTGTTGGCGAGCCGGACGAAGGCTTCCAGCGTGACGACCTTCACGAGCGCGGCGTGGACGAGATGGTCGGCGAGCGCGCCGGACGTGAAGTAGTTGCGCAGCGTCCAGCCGTCGCCGCCGAGCACGAGATAGGCGCGTGCGGCGCGCTGTTCGCGGACGGCGTCGGCGAGGCACATCACCTCGAACGGCACTTTCTGCTCGGCCGTGCCGCCGGTCTGCTGCCATTTCAGCGACACGAGAATCCGCTCCTCGTCACGCGTCGCCACGGCGTCGACCTTCTGCACGCCGCCGCCGCAGCGCGTGCCGACGATCACCTGCCGCTCGATGGCGTACCCGCTGCGCTCGAGCGCCGGCAGGATCATGGCTTCGAGCACGCCGCCGGTGTTGGTGTTGCGCGTCTTCACAGGTTGCGCGTGCCGATGATCTCCTTCGCCGGAGATCGATCGCCGGTGGAATTGATGCGGCGCGGCGCGTCCCAGAACGCCACGCTGAAGCCGAGCGCGCGATACAGATCCTCGATGCGGCGCGTGGCCTGGTTGACGAGGATCACCGGGCCCTTGTGCTTCGCGAGCCGCTCGGCCGTACGCTGCTGGTCCTCCCACGAGAACCCGCCCGTCGAGTAGTGCGTGAACTCGACGTCGTACGGCGGATCGGCGTAGATGAAGTCGCCGCGCTCGAACGGCACGTCCGCGATGTCGCCCACGGTGAACGTCCAGTCCGCGAACGCGTCGCGATAGGACGAGAAGTCGTCGACGTACCCGATCGTCTTGTAGCGGCCGAACGGCACGTTGAAGCGGCCCGAGCCGTTGAACCGGCAGAGGCCGTTGTAGCCCGTCCGGTTGAGATAGTAGAAGAGCGACGCCGCCTCGGCCGAGTCGCCCTGTCCGTTGGCGAGCACCTCGTTGAAGCGTTGCCGATGCCGATAGAACAACGTCTTCGAGTTGCGCATCTCGAGATCGATCGAGAAGCCGCGCTGCAGCCAGCGATAGAAGTTGATCAGGTGCGGATTGACGTCGTTCAGCAGTGCCCGCTCGGGCATCAGTCCGAGCGCGACGGCCAGTCCGCCGCAGAACGGCTCGACGAGCCGCCGCCGTGCGTGCGGCTCCCAGAGCGGCTGGAGATGCGGCACCTGCCAGCGCTTCCCACCGGCCCACTTGAGAGGCGGTCGAGTCGGTCGAACAGCGGACGCCACCGGCATGGGAACGTCAGTGTACTCGACGGGGAGTGACAGGACATCTCACTATCTCTCTATCGCGCTATCGCACTATCTGGACATCGGACTATCCGGCTATCGGATCATCTGGCTATCGGGTCACCGGTCATCGAGAAGAACCCAGAACCCAGAACCGGAACCCAGAACGGAGAACCGAGAACCCGGAACCCATCGCCATTAGACTGTCCTCGTGTCCGACTCATCGAAGACCATCGTAGTGACCGGCGCCGGCAGCGGCATCGGGCAGGCCGTGGCGCAGCGGTTCGCGAGCGAGGGATGGCAGGTGGCGCTCGTCGGCTGGCGCGACGAGACGCTGCGGCAGACGATGGCGCGGTTCGACGCGGGCGCGCAGAGGCGGGCGGCGGGGTTCCGCTGCGACGTGAGCCGCGCGGCCGACGTCGACGCGATGGCCGCCGCCGTGATCGAGCGCTTCGGCCGCGTCGACGTGCTGGTCAACTCCGCGGGCATCAACGTGCCGAAGCGCAGCCTGCGTGAGCTGTCGCTCGAGGACTGGCATCGCGTCATCGACACCAACCTCAACGGCGCGTACTACTGCATCCGCGCGTTCCTGCCCGCGATGCGCGCGCAGCGCGATGGGACGATCGTCAACATCAACTCGGACGTCGGCAAGCTCGCCCGCGATCTCGCCGGGCCGGCCTACGTCACGTCGAAGTTCGGGATGACGGGCCTGACGCAGCAGATCAACGCCGAGGAGCGCGCCAACGGCATTCGCGCGACGTCGATCTTCCCGCGAGACGTCAACACGCCGCTGCTCGACAAGCGCCCACAGCCGCCGCCGGCCGACGTCCGCGCGCGCATGCTGCAGCCCGCCGACCTCGCCGCCTGCGTCTGGCTCGCGGCGACGCTGCCGTCCCACGCGATCGTGGACGAGATCGTGTTGTCGACGCGCTGAGGCGGGAACGCGCTACACTGGCCGCGTCACACGGACATCAACCCGTTCAAGGCACGACGCGCGGAGGCGCTGCGGCCATGACGCACCATCACAGCAACCTGCGAGTGCGGTTCTACCCGTCGCACGGCCAGTGGACCTGCATCGTGCAGCGGCTCGGCGCCGACGGCATGCCCGAGGGCGGCGACGTCGTGTCAGCCGTCGGCGCGACGAAGGCTGAAGCCCGCGACAACGCCGTGGCCAAGGCCACCGACGCCGACGTCCAGGACGCGCTGAAGGAGTGCAACGCGTCCTAGGGTTCTCGGTTCTGGGTTCTCGGTTCTCCGTTCGGACGTCCCGATGACCCGATTGTCAGCGCGCGCTTCACGTCGTCATTCGGCACGGGATGGACGCCGCTGCGATCGAGGCGCCACTTGTCCATGTACTGCACCGGGCGCACGAGCGTGACGGCGGCGTCAGCGAGCGCGCGTTCGAGCGGCGGATCCGAGTAGGGCCGCGGCGGTCCGGCTTCGAACGCGCCGTAGAGACCGTCCCAGTGGACCGGCAGAAACGCCTTCGGCTTCAGGATCGGCAGCACCAGCGACGCGACCGATGCGCCGCCCGCGCCGATCCACAGATCGATGGACGTCAACGCCGCCGCGCGCATCGCGGCGCGCAGATTCGCGATGGGCGCGCCGTAGTCCTTGCCATCGACGACGATCGGCGCGTCGAGATCGACGGCGCTCGCCGAGTTGTTGAAGAACCAGCTGAAGCGTCCGTCCGGGCCGTCGACGACGAAGAGGAAGGCGCGGTTGCCGCCGCCGTTCGGGAAATCTTCGGCGACGCCGGCGCGCAGGCCGCCCGTCGCCGGATCGGGCACTGGCACGCGCGTGAGCTCCACCGGATTGTGCTGCTCCGGATTCACCGCGGGATCTCCGCTGTGGTTCCACCGCACCACCCACATCGTCACGCCGTCGGTGATCGCGATGCGCTCCCCGCCGTCGACGACACGGCATCGTGCCGCAGGAACGCCCTGGGCTTCCGCCTGCAGGCACGTCGTCTTCGAACCGATGATCGGGGCGCCGGTGAGACGCGACCACGTGGCGGTGTCGAACGCGTGATCGAAATGGCTGTGTCCGGTGAGGAGCAGATTGACCTTCGATGGGCCGCCCAGTGCGGCGAGGACGCGCGCCACGGCGCGGCTGTCCGATACCTGCGGCGTGCGCGTCCGGGCCAGTCCGCTCGGTCCACCGAAGAGCTCGCGCTCCGGGATCCGCGAGATGTATCCGTCGGTCAGCACGCCCATCGCGCCGAAGTCGTAGTAGACGTTCGAGATCGACAGCCAGGTGATGTCGACGGACGAGGGCGCGGCGGCAGGAGGCGGAACGGCGATGGCCGCCGACGCGAGGACGGCCATGAAGGTGAGGCGGGACATGGCCGCCATCCTACCGTCCGATCCGCGCCGCGCAAATATTTTGTCGAACGGACCGAACTTTTTCCTCGTGGAAGGTGTCTTAGTATCCCGAACGTTCCCCGTACGTTCGCTCATCTTTACCGGCCGGAATGGCGAGGGTCTGCTGACGCGGCCGAGGTCAGCAGGAGCAGAGTCTCGGCCCAACCTCTCGTCGTGTACGTGCGTCCAAGGTCGCGGAGCCGACTGCCGTTTCGAGCCAGGACGTGTCAGCGCGTGCGATCGAGAGCGGAGTGAAATGCTCGCGTCGCGGCGGCAGTAATACGCAGCATCGGCACGGCAGCACGGCACGTTCACCTGTCAGCCAGGTGACCGTAGTGAGGAGCAGGCACCGTATGCGCGCAAGGGCACGTTCGGGGATGGCTGTCGTCTGGGGGCTCGTCGCCGGGCTGACGTCCATCGGGCTGGTCGCACAAGCTCCGCCATCGCCGCCTCCGCCTCCACCGGTCATGCCGGCATCCGGGCCGATGCCGCCCGCGGTGCCGGGACGTCAAGGCGCGCCCGCTCCCGCGCGGCCGGCGCCGCCGCCCGATCCCGCGGCCGTCGCCCGCGCGGCGGACATCCTCAAGGCCACGCGTCAGGCGCTCGGCGGCGACAAGCTCGCGTCGATCAAGACGCTCGTCGCGTCCGGGCAGACCAAGCGCGTGCGCGGCAACAACATCGTGCCCATCGAGTTCGAGATCGATCTGGAATTGCCGGACAAGTATCTGCGCAAAGACGAATCGCCCGCCGAGGAGTCGGATCCGACCTCCACCGGCTTCAGCGGCGACGATCTCATCCAGGTGCCGGCGCCGTCGATTCCAGCGATGCCGGCGCGGCCGGGGGGACCTCCGCCCCCCGGCCCGGCCCAGCTCGAGGCGCAGCGCAAGGCGCGCGTCGTGACAATCAAGCAGGACTTCGTCCGGTTCGCGCTCGGCGTTTTCGCCGACTCGTTCGCGACGTATCCGCTGACGTTCGCGTACGCCGCGCAGGCCGAAGCGCCGCAGGGCAAGGCGGACGTGCTGGACGTGACGGGCGCGAACAATTTCAAGCTGCGCTTCTTCGTCAACAGCGACACGCGTCTGCCCGTGATGGTCAGCTGGACGCTGCCGCCCACCAACGTCATCGTCACCGTGCCGGGCCAGCCGCCGCCAGCCACCGTCGCGCCCGGCGCCGTGGTCGTCGAAGGGCCGCCGATGCCGGCCGCCTCGGCGACCCAGGAAGAGAAAGACGCGTACGCCAAAGCCGTGCAGGCCGTGCGGCAGAAAGCGCAGGCGACGCCGGTCGAGAACCGCGTCTACTACGCGGACTACCGTGACGTCGACGGCGTGCTGTTCCCCTTCCGGCTGCGCCGCGCCATCGGCGCGGACACGACCGAGGAGACCACGTTCGACCGGTATCGCATCAACGCCAAGATCGCTCCCCAGAAGTTCGCCGTCGTGAAGTAGACAGGAGTCGTCGTCATGCGTCAGTGGGTGTCGAACGCGCTCGCGATCGCGGGCGTGCTGGTGATGTGTGTGCGTCCGGTGCCGGCACGCGCGCAGGGCAATCGCGGACGTCTGACCGTCACGGTGACGGACTCGACCGGCGCCGTGCTGCCGACGGCGACGGTCACGATGACGGGCATCGAGACGGCGACGCGCGCCGCGACGCTGTCGCCGGTCACGGCGAACGACGTCGGCGTCGCGACGTTCAGCAATCTCGCGCCCGGCCACTACTCGATCGAGGCGACGTTCCCGTCGTTCGACAAGACGGTGCTCAAGGACGTGCGCATCCGGGCCGGCGAGAACCGGCAGACGATCGTGCTCCGGCTGAGCACGATGAACGACGCGGTCACCGTCGAGCGCGATCGCGAAGAGGCCGCGTCTGATCGGTCGAGCACGTTCGGGACGGCGCTCTCGCGCGAGCAGATCGATCAACTGTCGGACGATCCGGACGAGCTGCAGCGGCAGCTCCAGGACATCGCCGGGCCGGGCGCGACGATCATGGTCGACAGCTTCGAGGGCGCGCAGCTGCCGCCGAAATCGCAGATCCGCTCGATTCGCATCGCGCGCGATCAGTTCGCGGCCGAGAATCACTACGCCGGTTTGAACCGCATCGAGATCATCACGCAGCCCGGCATCGGCCCGTTCCGGGGCGGCATCGGCACGGGGTTCTCCACCAGCGCGCTCGACGGCCGCAACCCGTTCGTCGACCAGAAGCCCTCGTCGCGGAACAACTCCTACAACACCTACATCAGCGGCGGGCTCGTGCCGAACAAGGCATCGTTCAGTCTGTCGCTCAATGGTCAGGGCGCGTATTCGACGCCGCTGCAGTATGCCGTGACGCCGGACGGGCAGATCGTCAGGAACTCGTCGCTGCGGACGCCCAACGACTATCAGTCCGTCTACGGCCAGCTCGACTACGCCGTCACGCGCGACCAGACGCTGCGCATCTACGTGAATCACTTCGGGTACAGCAGCAGGAACCTCGGCATCGGCTCCTACGACCTGCTCGAGCGCGCGTACGACTCGAGCAACAGCAACAACTCGTTCTACCTCCAGCACACCGGGCCGATTGGCCGCCGGCTGATCTCGAATACGCGACTGTCGCTGAGCTGGAGCGACAACGAGAGTCACTCAACGGTCGATCTGCCCACGGTCGTCGTGCTGGACAACTTCACGTCCGGCGGCGCGCAGCGCACGGGCGGCACGCACTCGCGCAACATCTCGATCGGGTCGGACATCGACTACGTGCGGGGCGTGAACACGATCCGGTTCGGCCTGCTCGCGGACATCTACCTGTACCGATCCGACAGCAACTCGAATTACCTCGGCACCTACACGTTCGAGAGCCTCGACGCGTTCGAGGCCGGCCTGCCGCGCAGCTACACACGGCGGATCGGCGATCCGAACATCCGCTACTCGAACGTGCAGGCGGGCGTGTACGTGCAGGACGACATCAAGATCCGGAAGAGCCTGACGCTGAGCCCCGGCCTGCGGTACGAAGCGCAGACGCACGTCCCCGGCCGGGCGAACTTCGCGCCGCGCATGGGCGCGACCTGGTCGCCGTTCAAGAACGGCCGGACGACGGTGCGCGCGAGCGTGGGCATCTTCTACGACTGGCTCAGCACGGGCACGTATCAGCAGACGCTGCAGGTCGACGGCTTCCGGCAGCAGGAGGTCAACATCCTCGATCCGAGCTATCCGGATCCGGGGCCGATCACCGGCGTGTCGCCGACGAACCGCTATCTGCTGGGCGATGACCTGGTGCTGCCCCGAACGGGACGCGTCAGCCTCGGCGTGAGCCAGATCTTCAATCAACGATTCAACGCGGGCGTCGTGTATGCCTACACGCGCGCCAACGGCCTGCTCGTCGGCAACAATCTCAATGTGCCGGTCGACGGGCTGCGGCCGGATCCGCAGTTCGCCAACGTGATCGAAGCCGTGCCCGAGGGCCGCTCGCGGCAGCACACGATCAACACGAACTTCGCCATCACGCTGAGCCCGATCGGCATCCTGCCGTCACAGACGAAGTGGGTCGACTGGCGGCGCGGGCTGCGTTTGAACGCCAACTACACGGCGGGCTGGTCGGAGAACGACACGGACGGGGCGTTCGCGCCGCCGGCCACGGACCTGGCGTCCGAGTGGGGGCCGGCGCCCAACGACATCCGCCACCGCATCAACGCGTCGCTCTCGTCCAACGCGTTCAAGAATCTCAACCTCGGGCTCGGCATCTTCGCCAATTCGGCGGGACCGCTGACGATTCGCACGGGCTACGACGACAACGGCGACCTGATCTTCAACGATCGGCCGGAGGGCGTCCTGCGGAACTCCGCACGCACGTCGGGACAGTGGAACACGCAGGCGTACGTGAGCTACATGATTCCGATCGGGCACAAGCAGGTGGATTCCGGCGGCGGCGTCGCCATCACGTCGTCCGGTGGCGGCGGCTACACCGTGAACATGGTCGGCTCGCAGCGCCTGCCGCGCTACCGGCTGACGCTCTCCGCGAACATCCAGAACCTGACGAATCGCGCGAACTACGTCGGCTACAGCGGCGTGATGACGTCGAAGCTGTTCCTGCAGCCCACGAACGTTTCCGGGACGCGCCGGATCAACTTCAACGCGAACCTGTCGTTCTGATCCGCAGTCACGATCCTCTCGTGACCTTCTTCACGCCGCGATCGGCGAGCAGCTTCGGCAGCCGATCGCGGTGATCGCCTTGCAGCACGATCGCATCGCCTTCGACGACACCGCCGCAGCCGAGCTGGGATTTGAGCGCTTTCAGCCAGCGTTCGAGATCCGCAGCGCGCAGATCGAGGTGCTCGACGACGGTCACGGCCTTGCCGCCGCGACCCGCGCGCTCGAGCCGCACGACGGCGCGCGCGGGACCCTTGGATGGTGACTCGTCGGCCGAGGCTGACCCCGGACCTGAAGGTCCGGGGCTCCGAAAGGCAGAGGCGTCTTCGGAGCCCCGGACCAGATCTTCCGAGCCCCGGACCAGATCTTCCGATCGCCGGACCGGGTCTTCCGAGCGCCGGACCGGATCTTCGGAGCGTCGGACCGGATCTTCGGAGCGCCGGACCTTCAGGTCCGGCGTCCCTGTCCCCGGCATCGTCCCCCGCAGCCGTCCGAGCGCCGCAAACGGGTTGTGGAATGGCTTCGACTCGTCCGCCATGGCGATCCAGTGTGCCCGATCGTGCAAGTCAGCCCGTCCCTTGACGCGGTTCCCCGCAGGCCGGTATTCTTCTTGTCCGGCCATGTCCTTTGTCCTCTTCGCCACTCGAAAGCGGTTCGACCGAAAGCGGGTGAAGTCCGCATCGGCGGTGGCGATGGTGTGCGCGTAGGATTGGCCTGACTCACGTCCGGCCGTTACGGCCCCACGGACCCGCCGCTGCGACCAGCACGGCGGGTTTTTTGTTGTCCACGAACAGGTGGAACGAAACGACAGAGCAGAGCAATGACGACGACTGACGCAACGACGAGCGCGCGGCGGGTGCCGCGTGTCGGCATCATCGGCTGGCGAGGCATGGTCGGATCCGTGCTCATGCAGCGCATGCGCGCCGAGCGCGACTTCGATCGCATCGCGCCGATCTTTTTCTCCACGTCGCAGGTGGGCGCCGCCGCGCCCGCGATCGACGACGCGCCGGCATCCACGCTGAAGGATGCGAAGGACCTGGCCGATCTCGCTGCGTGCGACATCCTGATCTCCTGCCAGGGCGGCGACTACACGACCGAGATTCATCCGCAATTGCGCAAGGCTGGCTGGGACGGCTACTGGATCGACGCCGCGTCCACGCTGCGCATGTCCGATCGCGCGATCATCGTGCTCGATCCCGTCAATCGCGACGTCATCGACCGCGGCGTCGCCGGTGGCGTCCGCGATTTCATCGGCGGCAACTGCACGGTCAGCCTCATGCTGATGGCGATGACGGGCCTGTTCCGCGCGGGGCTCGTCGAGTGGGTCAGCGCGATGACCTATCAGGCCGCGTCCGGCGCCGGCGCCAGGCAGATGCGCGAGCTCGTGGCGCAGATGGGCGCCGCGCACGCGTCCGTGAAGACGCTGCTCGACGATCCGTCCAGCGCGATCGACGCCATCGATCGCACGATGGCCGCGACGCTCCGCAGCGACGCGTTTCCGACGACGAGCTTCGGCCATCCGCTGGCGGGCAGCCTGCTGCCGTGGATCGACAAGGACCTCGGCAACGGGCAGAGCCGCGAGGAGTGGAAAGCGCTCGTCGAGTGCAACAAGATCATCGGCCGCACCGGACCGCCGATCCCGGTCGACGGCATCTGCGTGCGCGTCGGCGCGATGCGCTGTCACAGCCAGGCGCTCACCGTGAAGCTGACGCGCGACGTGCCGCTCGCGGAGATCGAGCGGCTGATCGCGTCGGCGCACGAGTGGGTGCGCGTCGTGCCGAACGAGAAGGAGCAGACGCTCGCGCAGTTGACGCCGGCGGCCGTCACCGGCACGCTGACGGTGCCCGTCGGCCGCTTGCGCAAGCTCGCGATGGGGCCGGACTATCTCGGCGCGTTCACCGTCGGCGATCAGTTGCTGTGGGGCGCCGCGGAGCCGCTGCGGCGCATGCTGAGAATTCTCACGGAGGCGCGATCTCGATCGGTCTCGGCCGAACCTGAAGGTTCGGCCCTCCGAGCGTCAGCGACCGCGTAAGCCGTCCACCTTCGCCAAGGCTACGGTGGACAAGTAAGCCGTAAGCCGTAAGTCGTGAGCCTGAGGAGTGTGTCCTCCATGATCGTCATGAAATTCGGCGGGACGTCGGTGGCCGACCAGCCCGCGATCGAGCGGCTGATGGGCATCGTGCGCGCCGCGCGCCAGTCCTCCGGTCAGCCCGAGAGCCAGGACTGGCGTGGACCCGTCGTCGTCGTGTCCGCGCTCGGCGGCGCAACGGACAAGTTGCTGCGCGCGGCGTCCGAAGCGGGAGACGGCCGCGTCGACAGCGCGCTCGAGGAGTTGCGCGGCCTGCGCGCGCGGCATCACGAGGTCGCCGGCGTCATCGGCGCGAGTCCGGATCGCGCGAGCGTCGACGCGTTCATCGACAGCGAGTTCGACGAGCTCGATCGGCTCGTCGGTGCGCTCGGCGTGCTGAAGGACGTCACGCCGCGCTGGCTCGATGTCATCGCTGCGGCCGGCGAGATCCTCAGCAGCCGCATCGTTGCCGCCGCGCTGACGTCGCACGGCCTGGCCGCGACGTGGGTCGACGCGCGCAAGGTGATCGTCACCGGCGACGACCACACCGCCGCGCCGCCGCTGATGAAGGAGACCGCCGTCGCGCTGTCGGCGACCGTCGATCCGATCCTGGCCGATCGCCGCATCCCCGTCATCGGCGGCTTCGTCGGCGCCAACCGTGAGGGCGTGACGACGACCCTGGGACGAGGCGGATCGGACTACTCGGCGGCGATCGTCGGCGCGTGCCTGGGATCGTCGGAAATTCAGATCTGGACGGACGTCGACGGCATGCTCACCGCCGATCCGCGCCTGGTCAAGCACGTGCAGGTCGTGCCGCACATCTCGTTCGGCGAAGCCTCCGAGCTCGCGTACTTCGGCGCGAAGGTCCTGCACCCGGCGACGATCCTTCCGGCCGTCGGCCAGAACATTCCCGTCCGCATCCTCAACTCGCGGCGTCCGCAGGACGCGCGCGGCACGCTCATCACGCGCGATCGGCCCGCGAGCGATCGCCCGCTCACGGCCGTCGCGTCGAAGAAGGGCGTCACCGTCGTCGACATCACGTCCACGCGCATGCTGATGGCGCACGGCTTCCTCGCGCGCATCTTCCAGGCGTTCGAGCAGCACCGCACCGCGGTCGACGTCGTCACCACCTCGGAGGTCAGCGTGTCCGTCACGGTCGACGATGCGCGGCGGCTGCCGGAGATTGCGGCCTCGTTGCGCGAGGTCGCCGACGTGACGCGCGAGGACAAGATGGCGATCCTGTGCGCCGTCGGCGACGGCCTCCAGCGCGATCCCGCGTTCGTCGGCCGGCTGCTCGAGTCGCTGGGCGGCATCCCGATTCGGATGCTCTCGCAGGCCGCGGCCCGGCGTAACATCACGCTGGTGATCCGCGAGGCCGATCTCGAGTCGGCGCTCGAGCGGGTCCACGAGCGTTTCTTCGGAGTGCCGGTGTGAGAATCCTGCTGATCGGTCACGGGCGGATGGGGAAGCTGGTCGAGCAGCTCGCGCGCGAGCACGGCTGCGAGGTGGCGGCGATCGCCGAGGTCGATCGGCCTGTCGCAGCGGCCCTCGAACAGGCGGGCGCGGTCGACGTGGCGATCGACTTCTCCCAGCCGGCCGCCGTTGCGGGCAATCTGCCCGTCCTCGCCGCGCGCGGCGTCAGCGTCGTCATCGGCACGACGGGCTGGCAGGATCGCGAGCGCGAGATGCGCGAGGTCGCCAGCCAGGCGGGCATCGGCGTGCTCGCGGCCGCGAACTTCTCGCTGGGCATGCACGTGTTCGCCGTCGTCGTCGAAGAGGCCGCGCGCAAGTTCGGCACGCTCCGCAACGTCGGCGCGTGGATCCACGAGTCGCATCACTCGGCCAAGCTCGACGCGCCGTCCGGCACCGCGTTGATGCTGCAGCGCGTCATGCAGGACGCGGGCTATACGCGGCCGATCAGCCTCTCGTCGACGCGCGCCGGCGCGATTCCCGGCACGCACGAGGTCGGCTTCGACGGCCCGGCCGAGACGGTGACGCTCACGCACACCGTTCGCGATCGATCGGTCGTCGCGCACGGCGCGCTCGAGGTGGCCAAATGGCTGAAGGGCCGCCGCGGGTGGTTCACGATGCGTGACATGATCACGAGCTGAGATTTGATGGTTCCGGGTTCTGAGGTTCTGGGTTCTCCGTTCTGGGTTCTCGGTTCGGGGTTCTCGGTTCGGGTTCTGAGGTTCGCGCAGATGCAGGCCGGGTCTTCAGACCCGGCAAAACGAGTCGACGTAGGGCCGGGTCTTTAGACCCGGCGGAGCAGGCGTATGAGATTGTCCTTCACGGGTCTGGGCACGGCGCTGATTACGCCGTTCACGAGCAGCGGCGCGGTCGACGATGCGGCGGTGACGAAGCTGGCGGCGCGGCAGGTGGAGGCGGGCGTGCACTTCCTCGTGCCGTGCGGCACGACCGGCGAGTCGCCCACGCTCAGCGCCGACGAGAAAGCGCACATCGTCGAGCTCGTCGCCGACGCCGTCGAAGGCCGCGCGATGGTGCTCGCCGGTGCCGGCGGCTACAACACGCGCGAGATCATCCACGAGATCCCCGCGCTCGAGCGCGCCGGCGCGCACGGCATCCTGTCCGTCACGCCGTACTACAACAAGCCGAGTCAGGAAGGGCTGTATCAGCACTATCGCGCGATCGCCGACAGCACGAAGCTGCCGATCGTCGTCTACAACGTGCCGGGCCGCACGGGCTGCAACGTGGAGCCGGCGACGCTCGCGCGTCTCGCGCAGATTCCGAACATCGTCGCGGTGAAGGAAGCGTCGGGCAATCTGACGCAGGTCGTCGAGATCTGCCGGCTCGTGCCGTCGGAGTTCATCGTGTTGTCCGGTGACGACGCGCTGACGCTGCCGATGATGGCGGTCGGCGGCCGCGGCGTGATCTCGGTCGTGTCGAACGAAGTGCCGGGGGAGATGTCGCAGATGGTCGAGGCGGCCGAGCGCGGCGACTTCACCACGGCGCGTCGCTGGCACGCAGCCCTGGCCGCGCTGATGCAGGTGAACTTCGTCGAGTCCAACCCGATGCCGGTGAAGTTCGCGATGGCGGCGATGGGCCTGTGCGACGAGGTATTCCGGCTGCCGATGGTGCCGCCGTCGGCGGCGTCCAAGGAGAAGATCCTCGGCGTCCTGAAGGAGTTCGGCTTGCCAGTGGTGGCTGACGCGGGCGCCGGGGCGGCGCGCCCGACCGGGGGGGCGGCGCCCCCCCCTGGGGCGGGAGCGGGGGCGGGGGGGCAGCCCCGGGGCGGTCG
>CAZNMF010000416.1:0-8692 GCA_964573795.1 uncultured Solibacteraceae bacterium | reverse complement strand
CGCCAGCCCCACGCGGACCGGCCGCCGCCCCGCGCGCGGCCGCCGCCGCGGCCGCCTCTGCGGCCGTCGGCGCGAAGCGCACCATGCCGCCCGCCGGCCGCAGACGCTCGCGCGTCAGCTCCTTGCCGCTCGCGTCGAGCGTCACCGCGTAGCCGGCGACGTCGCCCTCGACGAGCGAGACGTAAATCCCCTTCAGGCCCGTCGGCGTCTTCTCCGCGCGCAGCAGCACACCTGTCTTACAGCCGGCCGCGCACCGGACGTCGGCGCCGATCTGGATGTCCTGGAACGATTTGTCGAGCACCAGCCAGCCGCCATCCGGCGACGTCGGCGTGCCGACCAGCTCACCGTTGACCGCGCGCCACGTGGCGCTGCCCATCGTGTGCCAGCCGGTCAGCGCCGATCCGCTGAACGTCCAGTCGGGCACGAACGACGGCCGTTTGCCTTCGAGCGGCACGGCCACGGCCACGACGAGCGCCACGACTCCCGCGATCCACCCTCGCCTCATGCGACCTCCTGCTACGCGCCGCCTACGCGGCGCGGCGACCTGATCTCGATGCGTGGAGTCTATCGGCGGCCCCGCATTTCGGCAAGGATCGACTGCGGATTTTGATAGAGTCCTCCGCTCATGACCGCGCCCAATCCCATCCTGGACTTCGGCATCGATCGGTCGTCGATTCGGCACATCGGCGAGGGCCTGCAACGACCGGAGTGCATTCTCGCGGAGCGCGACGGCACGTTGTGGTCCGCCGACGCGCGCGGCGGCGTCGTCCGGCACGCGCCCGACGGCACGCAGGCCGTGATCACGCAGCAGCAGTCCGGCCACTTCACGAACGCCGACAGCGAGGCCACGCGCTATCTGACAGGCACGCTGCCCAACGGCCTGGCCTTCGCGCGCAACGGCGACTTCCTGATCTCGAACTTCGGCACGGATCGGCTGGAGCTGATGCGGCGCGACGGCGCGTCGCGCGTGCTCGCCGATCGCGTCAAGGGCGAGCCGGTCGGCAAGGTCAACTTCGTGCTGCGCGACTCGCGCGATCGCATCTGGGTGACCGTGTCGACGCGCATCAAGAACTGGATGCACGCGCTGCGCACCGATCTGGCCGACGGCTATCTCGCCCGCTACGAGGACGGCCTTCTGCGCATCGTCGCCGACGGCTTCCACTTCACGAACGAAGTGCGCTTCGATGCGAACGAGGAATGGCTCTACGTCGTCGAGACGACCGGCGGGCGCATCACGCGGCTGCGCATCGACGACCGGGGCGAGGTCGCCGCGCGCGAGATCTTCGGGCCGAGCAGTCTGGGCACGGGCGCGTGGCCCGACGGCATCGCGTTCGACGCGTACGGCAACCTCTGGGGCACGCTCGTCTATTCGGACAAGCTGTTCGTGCTGACGCCGAAGGGCGATCTGCGCGTCCTGCTCGACGAAGGCGATCCGCAGAAGGTCGCCGCGCTCGAGCAGGCGTTCCGCCGCAATCACGTGACCGAAGACGTGCTCTTCGTCACCGGCCAGGGCCTCGCGCCGTGGATGGCCAGCGTCACCTTCGGCGGCCCCGACCTGCGCACGGTCTACATCGGCTCGCTCAAAGGCACGCGGATTCCCTACTTCCGCTCACCGATCGCGGGGCTGCCGATGGTGCACTGGTACGACAGATAAGAACACCGTCAACTTCGAACTTCGAACTTCGAACTTCGAAATACGGCTCGTTCGCGGCATTCCGAAGTTCGCAGTTCGAAGTTCAAAGTTCGAAGTTTCCTACTTCCCCTCCCAGCCTCCATCCACGAAGATCGACTGTCCCGTCACGTAGCCCGCGTCGTCCGATGCGAGGAAGGCGACGACCTTGGCGACTTCGCGTGGCTGGCCGGGGCGGCCGAGGGAGATCTGGGCGAGGACCTGCGGCAGGATCTCGGGATCCTTCATGACCCACGACGTCATGTCGGTCTCGATCAGCCCGGGGTGCACGCAGTTGACGCGGATGCCGAGCGGCGTCATCTCCGCCGACATGTTGCGCGTGAGCGCTTCGAGGCCGAGCTTCGTCGGCGCGTAGTGCGTGCGGCCGGGCAGGACTTTCGCCGCCTGGATCGATCCGATGTTGACGATGCTGCCGGTGCGCTTCTCGGCGACCATGCGGCGGCAGACGACCTGCGCGCAGAGCCAGTTGCCGCGCAGATTGACGTCGGTCAGGCGCGTCCACTGCTCGTCGGTGAGATCCAGGAACGGGACGATCGTCTCGATGCCGGCGTTGTTGACGAGCACGTCGATGGGCCCGAGCTCGCGCCACGTGCGGTCGACCATGGCCTCGACGTCGTGACGGCTCGCGACGTCGGCCTTCACCGTGATCGCGCGGCGGCCCCTGGACCGGACGTACGCGGCGACGTCATCACCCGCTTGATCCGGCGCGATGTCGGCAATCGCGACGTGCGCGCCTTCGTCGGCGCAGATCTCCGCGATGCCGCGCCCGATGCCGCGGGCAGCGCCTGTCACGAGCACGACCTTGTTCTCGAGTCTCACGAAGGGACCTCCTTGCAGGCTTGCGGTCTGCGGTCTGCCGTCCGCGGACTCGGTCATCGTTCGGTCCGCGGCCTGCAGACTGCGGACCGCAGACTGCAGCCGGGGATTGTATCTCTCCTGTGGGACAGGCGGCAGTGCTACGATGTCGCCGCGTGCCATCACGAACGACGCTTGCGTCCCGACATCTGCGTCGCCCGCCCGCGGCGACCGCAGATCACCTGATCCGGCAAGGCCTGCTGAAGCTGCTCGCGATCAAGGACTCCGACGTCCGGCTGCTGACGCTCGAGCAGTGCCGCCACGCGGTCGACAAGAGCCTGCACGCGGGTGGCGCGTTCTCGGCGACGATTCCGCTCGTCACGCTCTACTACGGCGGCTTTCTCGACTACGACCTCGTCGATCCCACGCGTCGTGGACAGGATCTGTTCGTCCTGAGCAAGGGCCATGCGGTCGCGGCGCTCGCATCGATTTACGCGGAGCTCGGATACTTCGATCAATCCATCCTCCGCAACTCGCGCTCGTTCCACAGCATCCTCAACGGCCATCCGGGACCGCTGCTGCCCGGCGTGCACCTGGCCACCGGCCCGATGGGCCAGGGCCTCGCCGTCGCGCAAGGCTTCGCGATCGCCGGCCGCACGTCGCCGCGCTTCGACGCGTACGCGCTCTGCGGCGACGGCGAGATGCAGGAAGGCCCGATCTGGGAAACGGTCATGTACGCCGGCCAGAGCCATCTGGACAACCTGTGCGTGATGATCGATCGCAACAACGGCCAGCTCGATCTCGCGAACCGGATGGTCTTCCCGATGCCGGAGCTCGAGGCCGTCTTCGCGTCGTTCAACTGGGAGGTCCAGCGCGTCGACGCGACCGACTACACCGCGATGTACGCGGCGCTCGAGCGCTTCCGCTTCGGCCCGCGCAACGGCAAGCCGATGGCGATCGTCTGCCACTCGACGAAGGGCCACGGCGCGCTGTCCGACACGCTCAACAAACACAAGGTCACGGTGCCTGACGCGATCGTCGATCAGGAGATCCGGCTGCAGACGCAGCAGCGCCAGGACCGCGTCCGCGAGCTGAACGCGTTTCTACGTGATCTCGATCGCGGCGACGATGGCGCGGCGGTGCAGACGACGGTATTGGACCTCGCGCGGCAAATGCATCTGGATGTCGAAAACGACGCCGACGGCGATCGCCTCTTTCCCGCCGTCATCGGTCCCGTGCTGACGCGCCGGGCGCCGGCGCGCACCAAGCGCGTCCCCTACGACGCGTCGCTGCTGCCGCGCCTGGATCCAAAGAACGCATACGCGGCCAGCGACATCGTCACCGCCGCGATGAAGGTCTTCGCGCGCGATCGCGCGGTGGTCTCGATCGACTCGGACCTGGCGTCGACGAGCGGCCTCGAGGGCGGCGTCGCGGCCGTCGATCAGCGGCGCGCGCTGAACGTCGGCGTCGCCGAGGCGAACATGATGGGCCTTGGCGAAGCGTTCGCGATCCTCGGCCACCAGACGTGGATCAGCACGTTCTGCCCGTTCTTCGATTGGAAGGTGATGCGCCGTATCGCCGTCGGCCAGCAGGAGCGGCTCGAGGCAATGGCCGCGCCGGACGGCTGGCTGAGCGAGGGCCACGGCCTCGATCTCGTGATGCTCGCGACCGCCGCGAACTTCGAGACACGGACCAACGGCGCGACGCACATGGGCAACGACGACAACCTCGTCTTCGACGCCATCGCGCACGTCGCCATCGTCGACATCTCGTGCCCGCAGCAGATGCTCGCCTTCATGCGCTGGTCGATGGAGGGCAACCGCGGGCTCGTCTACGTGCGCGTGATGCGGACCGCGTCAGCGGTGATCTACGGTAGCGACTACACGTTCGAGCTCGGCACAGGCCACCGCCTACGGTCGAGCGCGAGCGATCGCGCGGTGATCGTCTCGAGCGGACGCGGCGTCCACGAGGCGCTCGCGGCAGCCGACGCGTGCGCACAGGACGGCCTCGCCGTCGGCGTCGTCGACATGCCGTCGATCGACGAAGCCCTGCTGCTCGAGCTGCACGGGTCCGGCGCGCTGCTCTGCCTCGCCGAGCAGAACAACGGCTACATCCTGCAGCACCTGCTGCGGACGCTGTATCGGCGCCGCGCGGGCGCAGCGAGCACCGAGCGCGTCCTGGCGATCAACACGCTCGATGCGAACGGCCGGCCGCAGTTCATCCATTCAGGCACGTACGAGGAGCTGACGGCCGCGTTCGGCTTGACCGGCCCGCAGATCGCCGACGCGATCCGCGCGCGTCTCGCGTGATCCTTCGGAGCCATCGATGAGCGTTCCCGTTCTCCACGAAACCGACGTCGACGAGCTCGACCTGCCGGGACGCCGCCTGCGCTGGATCGTGTCGAAGGACGCGATCGCCGCGAAGCACTGCTCGGCATGCGTCATTCGCGTGCCGCCGGGCGAGCGCTGCCGGCCGGCGCACTCGCACCCGAACGGCGAGGAGATCATCTACATCATCACCGGCACGGGCCGCGTGCTCGTCAACGGCGAGGTCGCGCCCGTGCGCGCCGGTTCGGTCGTGCTGTTCCCGCAGGGCGAGGCGCACATGCTGCACAACACCGGCGACGAGGAGATGAAAGTCGTCTGCTTCTTCGCGCCGCCGACGGGCCTCGAGAACTACCGCATGTTCGAGGACGTCGATTTTCCAGATTGAGATCTCATGTCTGACTTCTCCGCGTTCGATCTCCAGGACAAGATCGCCGTCGTCACCGGCGCGTCGCAAGGCATCGGGCGCGCCATCGCGCTCGGCCTCGCGAAGGCCGGCGCGCACGTCGTGCTCGCCAAACATCCGAGCGGACGCCACGAAGAGATCAAAGCCGTGCAAGCCGAAATCGAAGCGCTCGGCCGCAAGGCGATCGTCGTCGTGACCGACGTCGCCGTCGTCGAGCAGGTGCAGGCGATGATTGACACGACCGTGAAGACGTTCGGCCGCGTCGACGTCCTCGTCAACAACGCGGGCTGGACGGGCACGACGCCCGCGCTCGATGTGACGGAAGACGAATACGACAAGACGATGGCGTCGTCGCTGAAGAGCGTGTTCTTCGCGTGTCAGGCGGCCGCGCGTGTGATGATCCCCAACGGCGGGGGCGCGATCATCAACATCGGATCGAACTTCGGCGTGGTGTCGTTCAAGGGCCGGTCAGTCTACGCCGCGGCGAAAGCCGGCGTCCATCACCTTTCGCGCGCGCTGTCGCTCGAGTGGGCCAGCCAGGGCGTGCGCGTCAACGTCGTCGCGCCCTGCATCACGGAGACGGAGACGCGAAAGAACATCCTCGAGCGCCCCGGCTACAAGGAGTGGGCGACGACGCAGATGCTGCCGGCGGGACGCTGGAATCAGCCGGAGGATCTCGTCGGCGCGGTGCTGTTTCTCGCGAGTCCGCTGTCAGCGATGGTGGTCGGCCACGTGCTGATGGTCGACGGCGGGTGGACGATTCATTAGCGGGCTGCGGTCCGCGGTCTACGGTCCCCCTTATGGGCGCTCGTGTCAGTGCCGTCCTGACACCGTCACCGGCTGTTCCGCATACAACGCGGGCAGCAGGCGCTTGAAATTCTCCAGCTTCGGCAAGTCGTTGATGACGATGTACGGATAGGTCGGGTGGGCGATCAGGAAATCCTGATGGTAGTCCTCGGCCGGATAGAACGCCGTGAGCTTGTCGACGCGCGTGACGATCGGACGTGAGAACGCCGACGCCTTCGTCAACTGCGCGATGTACGCCTCGGCGACCTGTTTCTGCTGATCGGTCGTGTAGAAGATGTTCGATCGATAGCTCGTGCCAACGTCGGGCCCCTGCCGGTTGAGCTGCGTCGGATCGTGCGCAACGGAGAAATACACGCGCAATAGCGTGCCGTACGAGACCTTCGCCGGATCGTAGGTGATCTGCACCGACTCGGCGTGACCGGTCGTCTCCGTGCTCACGTCCTCGTACGACGGATTCGGCCGCGCGCCGCCCGTGTATCCCGCCACGACTCGAGAGACGCCGCGCACGTGCTCGAACACGGCCTGCAGGCCCCAGAAACAGCCGCCGGCCAGCACCGCCGTCTGTTGTCCCGTGCCGGACGGCGCGGGATCGAGCGCAGCGACGGGGACCGCTGCTGGCGTATCTGCGGAGCGCGGCGCGAACGCGAACGCCGCACCGGCAGCCGCAATCACGAAGACCAACACCATCGCACGTCGCATATGGAAGCTCCTGCGGGAATGATAACCCTCGGCTGAGCGATTATTCCCGGCTCGGCCCGCGCGCGAAATCAGGACCGTCGTCGCAGCGACGGCACGAACCTCGGCCGTGCGCCGAAAATCGCGGCGTAGCCGTTGTCCGTCGCGAGCGCGCGCTCTTCGGCCTTGACGCGCCGCGCAAGGACCACGGCGTTGGCGAGGCTGGCGACGAGCGCCGTCCAGACGGCACCGCCCACGAGCGGCAGCGCCGCGATCTCGAGGATCACGCCGAGATAGTTCGGGTGTCGCAGATAGCGATAAACACCCGTCGTAACCGGCGGCTCGAGCGGCAGCGTCAGCACGCGAATCGTCCATCGCGGTCCGAGCGCGCGCATCGCGAGCCACCGCAGCGTCTGCCCGCACGCGAACACGGCGAGCGCACCGGCGGCCAGCAGCGGACGAAACGGCGGCGCGAGCAGCCAGACTTCGGCGCACATCGCGACGAGCCATACGCCGTGCAGCGCCGCGATCGCCGGCACCTGCCACGACGCGCGCTCGACCGCGCCCCGCGCGCGCAGCCATTGCTCATGGCGCCGGCTGCGGCGCACTTCGAACAGCCGCTGCAGCGCGACCGCGAGCACGAGCACGGTAAACGCGACGCGCGTGACCATCGTCACCATCGCAGCAGCACGAGCTCCGCGCAGAAGCCGGGGCCCATCGCAAACAGGAGCGACGGCCCCGTCGGCCGTGCATCGCCGCCGTGCAGCACGTCGCGCAGCAGCACGAGCACCGACGCCGACGACAGATTGCCGATCGCGGCGAGACTGCGGCGGCTCACGTCGAGCGCGCCTGGCGCGAGACCGAGCCCCTGCTCGACCGCGTCGATGACCGCGGGGCCGCCCGGGTGCGCGATGTACCTGGACACGTCGCCGGGCGAGAGACCGTGCGCGGCGAGGAAGTCACGCGCCGCGTGCGAGAACGGGCCGCGCGCGATCTCCGGCACCGATCCGCTCAGCACGATGCGGAATCCTGTGTCGACGATGTCCCATCCCATCGTGCCTTCGGTGTGATCGAACAGCACCGAGCGCGTGTCGGCGATCGACGGCCCGCGCGTCGCGAGCGGATGCTCGTCGCCGACGAGCACGACGCACGCGGCGCCGTCGCCGAACAACGCCGACGCGATGACGTTGGCAATCGACGTGTCCGAAAGCTGAAACGTCAGCGAGCACAGCTCGACGCACAGCAACAGTGCGGCATGATGCGGAAACGCGCGCAGGTGATCGGCGACGCGCGCGAGGCCGGCCGCGCCGCCGACGCAGCCGAGACCGAACAGCGGCACGCGGCGGCAATCGCTCTTGAAGCCGCCGATCGCGGTCATCAGTCGCGCGTCGAGCGACGGGGCGGTGATGCCGGTGACGGTGCACGACGCGAACAGCGAGATGTCCGCCGGCTCGAGGCCGGCGCGCGCCAGCGCCCCGCGCACGGCCTGCGCGCCGAGCTCGCGCGCGTGCTCCAGCCAGAGCGCGCTGCGCTCCGCGAAGCCGCCGAGCCGCGGATACGCGTCGATCGGCAGCGCCATGTGGCGTCCATTGACGCCGACGGACGTGAAGAACCGCCTGATGCGCTCCGGCGTGGCCTCGCCGCGGCCGCCGGCCACGCGCAGGAACTCGCGCGCGACGTCTTCCTGCGCGACGTAGCGCGACGGAAAACACGCGTCGGCGGCGACGATCGTGGGCATGACGGTTGTCTGAGTCTGTCACAGACATGCGACGCGGGCGACGGGCTGCAGGCGGCCCTGGAGAGATGCGCCGAATTGGGCACATGGAGACGTGGAGGCCATGGAGGAGGAGGCGCGTGGCTGGTGGACGGCCGCGACCGCGGCCGAGCGGACGTGCGCGTCGGACGGAAATACGCGCGCGTGGGTATCGTTGAGCGCGCGTATTTCCGTCTGACGCGCATGTCCGCAGGCGCCCCGCGACGCCCGGCGCCGCGCCC
>CAZNMF010000415.1:0-5426 GCA_964573795.1 uncultured Solibacteraceae bacterium | reverse complement strand
CCGGAGGACCCAGCCAACCGGTTCACGGCGAATCTGGACGTCGAAAATCTCGAGGCCGTAACTGGCAGCGACGCGCCCGGCCGCCTCTCGCACGCGCTCACGGACGTCGTCTCGGCTCGCAGTCATCAGCGGTCACTGGGGGAGTCAGCCTCAGCCGGCCCGTGGGACAAGGCCGCGCCCGCGCGCCAAATCGTCCCCCTAAAAAACAAATAGTGGGCACGGGCCCACTACCAAAGCCTTTCCCGCTAAGACCACTCAAAAGTATAGCAAGAGGGATTCAGGCGGGCAATGGCGTGGCGACCAGATCGTAGCCGCGCGCAGCCGTGATGCGCGCCGGCACGACGTCACCCGGCCGCAGCGTCGCGGGGTCGCAGTCGGAGAAGACGACGATCGAATCGATGTCCGGCGCCTGTCCGGCGAGCCGGCCGGTGACGACGAGGTCGGAGTCGGGCGACGGGCCGTCGACGATGACCGGCAGCACCTGGCCGACCTGCTGCTTGCGGCGGCGGGCGACGATCTGTTTCTGCGCCCGCATGATGCGATCGCGCCGCGCGCGCTTGACCGCGGCAGGCACGTCGTCGTCGAACGTGGACGCGCGCGTGCCCTCCTCGTGCGAGTAGGTGAAGACGCCGACGTGATCGAAGCCGGTGTCGCGGACGAACGCCTCGAGCGCGTCGACGTCGGCATCGGTCTCGCCGGGGAAGCCGACGATGAACGTCGTGCGGAGCGTCACGTCCGGCAGGTGACGTCGGATCCGCGCGAGCAGCGCGTCGTACGCCTCGCGGTTGCCCGGGCGACGCATGCGACGCAGCACGTCGGCTGACGCGTGCTGCAGCGGCAGGTCGATGTACTTGCAGACCTTGTCGCACACCGCCATCGCTTCCAGCACGTCGTCGGTGATCGTCGTCGGATAGAGATAGAGCAGGCGGATCCAGGCGAGGCCGTCGACGTCGTTCAGGCGGCGGAGGAGGCTGGCGAGCGCGCCGCGCCGGCCCTTGTCGAGGCCGAAGAACGTCGTGTCCTGCGAGATCAGCAGCAGCTCGCGCACGCCGCGCGCGGCCAGCGACTCGGCTTCGCGGACGATCGAGTCCTCGTCACGGCTGCGGTACTCGCCGCGCAGCGTCGGGATGATGCAGAACGCGCACGTGTAGTTGCAGCCTTCCGCGATCTTCACGTACGCGTAGTGCCGCGGCGTGGTCAGCACGCGCGGCGTCGACGCATCATAGAGATATGTAGGGGCCGGCCCCTGTGCCCGCCCGACGGATCCCGATCGGAAAAACCGCAGCGGCTGCGCGCCGTTCGCCGCCGACGCCCCGGCCAGCGCATCGGCGATCGCCGGCACGTCTCCCGTGCCGAGGACGACGTCGATCTCCGGAATCTCCTTGCGCAGCTCCTCGCCGTAACGCTCGGCGAGACAGCCCGTGACGACGAGCGTCTTGCAGCCGCCGTCTCGCTTGAGCCGCGCCATCTCGAGGATCGCGTCGACGGACTCTTCCTTCGCCCGGTCGATGAACGCGCACGTGTTGACGACGATCGCCTCGGCGCCTTCGGCGTCGGCGGTGATCTCATGTCCCGCGTCGCGCGCGAGACCGAGCATGACTTCGCCGTCGACCAGATTCTTCGGACAACCGAGAGAAACGAAACCGACCTTCATGGATAGAGCCGATAGAGCATGCGCGGATACGGGATGGCTTCGCGCAGGTGCTCAAGGCCGCAGAGCCAGGCGACGACGCGTTCGATGCCCATGCCGAAGCCGGCGTGCGGGACGCTGCCGAAGCGGCGGAGATCGAGATACCACTCGTACGCCTCGCGCGGAAGCTTGTGCGCCTCGATGCGCGACAGCAGCAGATCGTAGTCGTCGATGCGCTGGCCGCCGCCGATGATCTCGCCGTAGCCCTCGGGCGCGAGGATGTCGACCGATCGCGACACCTCGGGCCGTCCAGGCTCCGGCTGAAAGTAGAACGCCTTGATCGCCGATGGATAACCCGTCACCGCGACCGGGCCGTCGAACATCTCCGACAGCGCGGTCTCGTCCGGGCTGCCGAAGTCGCCGCCCCATTCGAACGGCAAGCCCTTGTCCTTCAGCGCCTGCGCGGCCGCGTCGTACGTGATGCGCGCGAACGGCGTCTGGATGCGCTCGAGCGGCGCCGTGTCGCGCTCGAGCGTCTTCAGCTCGCGGCGGCGCGTGTCGAGCACGCGCGCGACGACCGCCGCCACGAGGCCTTCGGCCAGCGCGATGATGTCGTCGAGCGTCGCGTACGCGACTTCGGGCTCGACCATCCAGAACTCGGTGAGATGGCGCCGCGTCTTCGACTTCTCGGCGCGGAACGTCGGGCCGAAGCAGTAGACGCGGCCGAGCGCCATCGCGTTGGCTTCGTTGTAGAGCTGGCCGCTCTGCGTCAGGTACGCCGTCGTGTCCTCGAAGTACTGCACTGGAAACAGCGTCGTCGTGCCCTCGCACGCCGACGGCGTGAAGATCGGCGTGTCGGCGAGCACGAAGCCGCGGCTGTTGAAGTAGTCGCGCACGGCCTCGATCACTTCGTGACGCACGCGCAACACCGCGTGCTGGCGCGGCGACCGGATCCACAGATGGCGGCGATCCATCAGGAAGTCGACGCCGTGCTCCTTGGGCGTGATCGGATAGTCGTGCGCGGCCTGGACGACCTCGAGGCCGGTGACGTCGATCTCGTAGCCGCCCGGCGCGCGCGTGTCCGCCCGCGCCGTGCCGTGGACGACGATCGCGCTCTCCTGCGAGAGGTGATCGGCGGTCGCGAAGGCGGCGTCGCCGACCGCGGCCTTCGACATCACGGCCTGGATGAAGCCCGATCCGTCGCGCACCTGCAGAAAATGGATCTTGCCGCTCGATCGGCGGCCGGCGAGCCAGCCGCGAATCGTGACGGGCTGGCCTTCGTGTTCGGCAATGTCTTCGATGTAGACGGCCATGGGCGGGGACGCCTACTCCGTGAAGGCGAAGGGCTGTCCCAGATCATCCAGTATGGCCTGAATCCGCGTGCGGGCCGCAACGATCCGCGCGAGCGTGGCCTTGGCGTCGCCGTGATCGGGCACTTCGAACATGAGCGGGCCCGTATACCCGACCTTCTGCAACGTCGTCAGCGTGGCCATCCAGTCGATCGTGCCGTCGAAGGGCACCAGGTGATCGTCGGTCTTGCCGCGATTGTCGTGGATGTGCGTGGTGACGATGTAGCCGCCGAGGGTGTCGATCGCATCGGGCGCGCCGCCAGTCACGTGCGCGTGTCCGACGTCGAGGCACGCGGCCGCGTCGCCGAGCTCGAGATCGCCGGTGAGCCAGTCGAACACCGCGCCGGCCGTCGCGAGCGCGTTGGGGATGACTTCGATCGCGAGCTGCACGCCGGCATCCGCGCACGCGCCGGCGATCGGCTCGAGGCTGCGGCGCACGGCGCCCGCGTCGTTGTCGTTGGCCGGAATCGGCTGGCCTTGAGGCAGGCCGAGGTGCAGGACCGCCACGCGGCAGCCGAGATCGCGCGCCGCCGTGATGGCCTGCCGCGTCTCGGCGATCGCCTCCTGGCGTGCGCCGTTGTCAGTCGAGGCGTTGGAGTACGCACGGCCCCACACGCCGTTCGTGAACCCGTCGCAGATTGGCAAGTGCACGCTCCACGCTTCGAGGCCGAGCTCGTCGAGCCACGAGCGGATCTCGGCGATGGCGTTCGCATCGTGATAGTCGACGTGCGTCCGCGTCGCGAAGATCTCGACGAGCGGGAACTCGTGTCCCGCGACCAGCTCGAGGTGCCGGCGTGTCAGACGTTCGCCGTGAAACAGGTGCGTGGAGAGGCCGAAGGACATGGGGAAGGCGTACGGCTTAGGGCTTATGGCTTACTTGTCCGCCGTAGCCTTGGCGGAGGCGGACGGCTTGCTTACGGACGCCGGCTCGGGGCTCGAGGCTTGGGGCGTGACCGTGTCATCTCGGAGCGCCGGACCTTCAGGTCCGGCGTTGCGCAACTCGGGCAGAACCGTCGTGAGGATCTCGCCGAGGCGATCGAAGCGTCGATGGCGCGCCAGATTGTCGCGCACGTAGCGCAACGTGCGGGGGACGTACTGCGCGTAGACGGGATTGGCGCGCGTCACGGCCTGATAGCCGAACGTGCCGAGCGCTTTCAGGTTTCGCTGCATCGCCATCAGATCGAATCGATCCCGAAACGCGTCCACGTCGCGCGCGCCGATGGCCGACGCGAACCGCGTCATGACGCGATCGACGAGCGCCTCTGGCAGGTCGACGTACGAGTCCCGAAGCAGGGACACCAGATCATACGTATCCGGTCCCATGCGCGCATCCTGAAAGTCGATGACGTAGAGCGCGTCGCCGGCGACCATCAGATTGCGGCTGTGGTAGTCGCGATGGCAGAGGACGCGCGGCTCGGCGGCCAGCTCGCCGACGATCGCCGCGAGCGCGCTGCGCAGCGCGTCGCGCGCGGCCGGTGGGAGCTCGAGGCCGCGATAGGCCTCGACGAAATGGCGCGTGAAGAAGTCCATTTCCCACGTGAGCTTCTCGACGTCGAACGCGATGCCGTACGGGACGTAGCGCGAGTCGGCGAGCTCGCGGCCGCGCCGCTGCAGCGTGACGAGCAGGTCGGCGGCGTGCGCGTACCAGCGGTCGCGCTCGTCGGCCGACGCGGCGCCGAGCTGGGCCTGCAGCGTCACGTCGCCGAGATCCTGCAGCGCGAGCACGCCGAGATCGCCCGCGTCGCCGAGCAGCCGCGGCACCGGCACGGACATGGCTTCGAAGAGCGACGTCACGTTCACGAACGGCAGCGTTGCGTAGTCGAAGGGCGTGGCGTACAGCGCGAGCACGAACGACGGTCCGGATCGCGGAATGACGCGAAAGTAGCGACGATCGGACGCGTCGCCGGTCAGCGGCACGACGCGCGCGGCATCGACGCGATGGCGCTCGAGGTATCCGGTGATGCCAGCGGGGACGGTCGTGTCCGGCACGCGGAATAGTGTATGGGCGATCGGCGATTGGTGCGACGATACACGGATCGCCGGGTCTGAAGACCCGGCCTACAACCGGCTTGCAGGCTACGGTCCACAGGCGACGGCGTGCGGCTGTTGCAGATGTAGGCCGGGTCTTCAGGCCCGGCGTGAGGCGAGGCCGATCAGTCCCGCGCGTCGATCGGAAACACCGCGAGGCCGCCGCGGATCGCGGCGGCCTCGCTCGGCATCGCGATCGACGCCGGCGCGAGGATCGCGCCGCGCGCCTCGAACCCGGCCGGCACGTCCGCGCCGGCCGCGACGATGCAGTCGTCGAGGACGGCCTCGTTGCCGACGCGCGCGTCCGGCCAGACGACCGTGCGCGTGAGGCGCGCCGAGGCGGGGGGCCCCCCCGGGTGCCGGCGGGCGGCCCCCCCCCCCCCCGCCCCCGCGGGATAAAAACGCGGCGGGCCGCCCGC
>CAZNMF010000414.1:0-1947 GCA_964573795.1 uncultured Solibacteraceae bacterium | reverse complement strand
GCGCTCACGCGGCTGCTGCGGTCGTCGGGCGTGATGCGCGGCGTGATTGCGACGGGCCGCGTCGATCCGGCCGAGCTGGTCGAGAAGGCGCGCGCGCTGCCGCAGATGGAAGGCGCCGATCTCGTCAAGGACGTCACCTGTCAGGACTCCTTCATTTATGCCGGACCCGACGCCGGCGAGTTCACCGTCGCCCCCGGCCGGACGAGCGGCCGCAAGCTGCGCGTCGCGGCGTACGACCTCGGCATGAAGTGGAACATCCTGCGGCGGTTCGCGGCGCACGGCTGCGAGGTCACGGTCTATCCGGCGTCGACGCCGGCGTCGACCTTGCTCGCGACCCGGCCGGACGGCGTGTTCTTCAGCAACGGCCCGGGCGATCCCGCGGTGCTCGACTACGCGATCGCCAACGCGAAGGCGACGATCGACAGCGGCGTGCCGACGTTCGGCATCTGCCTCGGTCACCAGATTCTCGGCCTCGCGCTCGGGGCCAAGACCTTCAAGCTCAAGTTCGGCCATCGGGGCGCGAACCATCCGGTCAAGGAGCTGCGCTCCGGCAAGATCGAGATCACGTCGCAGAACCACGGCTTCGCCGTCGATCCCGACTCGCTGCCGCCGGACGTCGAGGTCACGCACAAGAATCTCTACGACGGCACCATCGAAGGCCTGCGTCACGTCTCGCAGCCGGTGTTCTGCGTGCAGTACCATCCCGAAGCCGCGCCCGGCCCGCACGACGCGGACTATCTGTTCAGCGCGTTTCTCGACGCGATGGAGAAGCGGGGAACGTAGACGGCTTACGGCTTACGGAGGCCGGCAGAGAACCGGAACCCAGAACCCAGAACCCAGAACCTAGAACCTAGAACCTCGGAACCTCTTTTAATTTATTCCCTTGCCCAAACGCACCGATCTGAAGCGCATCCTCGTCATCGGCTCCGGACCGATCGTCATCGGCCAGGCGTGTGAGTTCGACTACTCCGGCACGCAGGCGTGCAAGGCGCTGCGCGCCGAAGGCCTCGAGGTCATCCTCGTCAACAGCAATCCGGCGACGATCATGACCGACCCGGATACGGCCGATCGCACGTACGTCGAGCCGCTCACCGTCGAAGCGGTCGAGCAGGTGATCGCGCGCGAGAAGCCCGATGCGCTGCTGCCGACCGTCGGCGGTCAGACCGCGCTCAACCTCGCCGTCGATCTCGCCGAGGCCGGCGTGCTCGCGAAATACGACGTCGCGCTCATCGGCGCGTCGATTACGGCGATTCAGGTCGCCGAGGACCGCCTCAAGTTCAAAGAAGCGATGCGCTCGATCGGCGTGGACGTGCCGGCCAGCTTCTACGCCAAGTCGATGGAGCAGGCGCTCGAGGCCGCCGACCAGCTCGGCTTTCCGCTGATCATCCGGCCGTCGTTCACGCTCGGCGGCGTCGGCGGCGGCATCGCCTACAACATCGAAGAGTTCCGCGAGATCTGCCAGCGCGGCCTCGGCCTCAGCCCGGTGCACGAGATCCTCGTCGAGGAATCGGTCATCGGCTGGAAGGAGTTCGAGCTGGAGGTCATGCGCGACGGCGAGGACAACTTCGTCGTCATCTGCTCGATCGAGAACATCGATCCGATGGGCGTCCATACGGGCGACAGCATCACCGTCGCGCCGGCGCTGACGCTGACCGATCGCGAGTACCAGCGCATGCGCGACGCCGCGCGCCGCATCATCCGCCGCGTGGGCGTCGAGACCGGCGGATCGAACATCCAGTTCGCGATCAACCCGGCCGATGGCCGCATGGTCGCGATCGAGATGAACCCGCGCGTGTCGCGATCGTCGGCGCTCGCCTCCAAGGCGACCGGCTTTCCGATCGCGAAGATCGCGGCCAAGCTCGCGCTCGGCTACCGGCTCGACGAGATCCCCAACGACATCACGCGTCTCACGCCCGCGTCCTTCGAGCCGACGATCGACTACGTCGT
>CAZNMF010000413.1:0-2968 GCA_964573795.1 uncultured Solibacteraceae bacterium | reverse complement strand
CAGGCGCGGATCCACGTGAAGCTGGTCGCCGAGGTCGGCGTCGGCACGGTCGCGGCCGGCGTGTCGAAGGCGCACGCCGACGTCGTCCTGATCTCCGGCCACGACGGCGGCACGGGCGCCTCGCCGCTCACGAGCCTGAAGCACGCCGGCGCGCCGTGGGAGCTCGGCCTCGCGGAAACGCAGCAGGTGCTCGTCCTCAACCGCCTCCGCGATCGCATCGTCGTGCAGGTCGACGGGCAGATGAAGACGGGACGCGACGTCGTGATCGCGGCGCTGCTCGGCGCCGAGGAGTACGGCTTCGCCACGGCGCCGCTGGTCGTCTCCGGCTGCATCATGATGCGCGTCTGCCACTTGAACACGTGCCCGGTCGGCATCGCGACGCAGGATCCGGTGCTGCGCGCCAAGTTCGATGGCAAGCCGGAGTTCGTCGAGCACTTCTTCCGGTTCGTGGCCGAGGAAGTGCGCGAGATCATGGCGTCGCTCGGCTTCCGCACGATCGACGAGATGATCGGCCGCGTCGATCGTCTGAACGTGCGCGAGGCGATCTCGCACTGGAAGGCGAAGGGCCTCGATCTGTCGCCGATCCTGCAGGCGCCCGAGGCGGCGCCCGAGGTCGCGCGGCGCCGCGTCATCGGCCAGGATCACGGCCTCGAGACCGCGCTCGACAACCGGCTGATCGTCGAGTGTCAGCCGGCGCTCGCCGAGCGGAAGCCCGTGCGCCTGCGGATGCCGATCCGCAACGTCAACCGCACGGTCGGCACGATGCTCGGATCCGAGCTGACGCGGCGGTACGGCGGCGACGGGCTGCCCGACGACACGATCGCGATTCACTTCGACGGATCGGCGGGGCAGAGCTTCGGCGCGTTCATCCCGCGCGGCCTCACGCTCGAGCTCGAGGGCGACGCGAACGACTACTTCGGCAAGGGCCTCTCGGGCGGACGGCTGATCGTCTATCCGCCGAAGACGTCGACGTTCCGGCCGGAGCAGAACGTCATCGTCGGCAACGTCGCGCTCTACGGCGCGACGGGCGGCGAGGCCTACGTCCGCGGCCTGGCCGGCGAGCGCTTCGCCGTCCGCAACAGCGGCGCTGCGGCCGTCGTCGAGGGCATCGGCGACCACGGCTGCGAGTACATGACCGGCGGCCGCGTGGTCGTGCTCGGCCGCACGGGACGCAACTTCGCGGCGGGCATGAGCGGCGGCGTCGCCTACGTGCTCGACGTCGACGAGCGATTCGGCACGCGCTGCAACCACGCGATGGTCGATCTCGAGGCGCTGGAGGACGAGGACGAGATCGCGGCCGTCAAGGGCCTGATCCAGCGGCACGTGCGCGCCACCGGCAGCACGTACGCGGCCGATCTGCTGGCGAACTGGGCGGAGACGGAGGCCCGTTTCGTCAAGGTCATGCCGCGGGACTACAAACGGGTGCTGCAGGCGGAGGCGCGGGCGCGATCGGAACATCGCGAGCCGGAGTTCGACGAGCTGGTCGGGGTGGCGCATGGGTAAGATCACGGGCTTCATGGAGATTCACCGGGCGAAGCAGAAGACGCGCCCGGTCGAGGAGCGCATCCACGACTGGCGCGAGGTCTACCTGCCGGTGGAGGAGACGCAGTCGCGCGAGCAGGGCGCGCGCTGCATGGACTGCAGCATCCCGTTCTGCCATCAGGGCTGCCCGCTCGGCAACCTGATTCCCGACTGGAACGATCTCGTCTACAAGAACCGCTGGCGCGACGCGATCGAGCGGCTGCACGCGACCAACAACTTTCCGGAGTGGACGGGACGGCTGTGCCCGGCGCCGTGCGAGGCGTCGTGCGTGCTCGGCATCAACGACGATCCGGTGACGATCAAGAACATCGAGCTGTCGATCGTCGAGCACGCGTTCGACGAGGGCTGGGTGATGCCGCAGCTCCCGTTGCGCCGCAGCGGCAAGCGCGTGGCGGTCGTCGGATCCGGCCCGGCGGGGCTCGCCGCCGCGCAGCAGCTCGCGCGCGCGGGCCATCGCGTGACGGTCTTCGAGCGCGACGACCGCGTCGGCGGCCTGCTGCGCTACGGCATCCCCGAGTTCAAGATGGAGAATTCGTTCCTCGATCGCCGTCTGCAGCAGCTCGAGTGCGAAGGCGTCGTCTTCCGCACCAACGCGCACGTCGGCGTCAACGTCTCGGCGCGCAAGATCCGGCAGGAGCACGACGCGATCCTGCTCGCCGGCGGATCGACCGTCCCGCGCGATCTGAAGGTGCCGGGCCGCGAGCTGGCAGGCATCCATTTCGCGATGGAGTACCTGACGCAGCAGAACCGCCGCAACGAGGGCGACACGATTGCCGAGGCCGACGCGATCTCGGCGGCCGGCCGGAAGGTCATCATCATCGGCGGCGGCGACACCGGCGCGGACTGCCTGGGCACGGTCCATCGCCAGGGCGCGGTGTCCGTCCACCAGTTCGAGCTGATGCCGCGACCGCCGGATCGCCGCGCGCCGGGCAATCCCTGGCCGGAATGGTCGAACATCTTCCGCGTCTCGCCCGCGCACGAAGAGGGCGGCGATCGCGTCTATTCCATCTCGACCGACCGGTTCCTCGGCGATGCGCAAGGACGCGTCCGCGCGCTGCAGGCGACGACCGTCGCACGCGTCGTGCGCGACGGCAAGGTCGCGTTCGAGCCCGTGCCCGGCAGCACCGTGGAGATGGAGGCCGATCTCGTCCTGCTGGCCATGGGCTTCCTGGGCCCCGAGCCGGGCGGCGTGGTCGGCGAGCTCGGCGTGACATTGACCGATCGCGGCAACGTCTGGACCGACGAGCGCTGGATGACGTCGGTGCCGGGCGTCTTCGCCGCGGGCGACATGCAGCGCGGCCAGTCGCTCATCGTCTGGGCCATTGCCGAGGGCCGCAGCGCCGCGCAGGGCATCGACGCCTACCTGATGGGGCGCTCGGAGCTGCCGGCGCCCGTCGCCTCGCTGACCGCGCTGAACGCGCGGTAG
>CAZNMF010000412.1:0-6038 GCA_964573795.1 uncultured Solibacteraceae bacterium | reverse complement strand
ACCGGTGTCGCGATCGGGCTAGGGCTGGCGGCCGTCGTCGCGCAGCTGTTTGCGTCCGTGCTCGTCGGTGTCGGCACGTTGGATCCGTGGGCCTATTCCGCGATTGCCGTGGCGATGCTCGGCGGCGCCACGCTGGCGGCCGCGATCGCGGCATGGCGGCTCCGGCGGATTGCGCCCATGGACGCGCTTCGGAGTCATTGACGGCGAGCCAGGAGAATGATGCACATGCGCACATGGGTTGTGCTGGCGATCGCGACGGCTGGACTTCTTCTGAGTGGCCAGCGGGTGGCGGCTCGACAGAGGCCCAGTTTCTCGGGCACGTGGACCTTTCTCGAAGCCCAGGCCACGACGCGTGACGGACGCGAAGTGCCCGCTCACATCCTGTTGGTGAGTGGCGCCGGTTTCAATTGCGGGGCGCAGTGCACGATTGTCCAGGACGCTCGGACGATCCGCGTCTCACGTCCTGCAGAGAACGGCACGACGCCGCCGGACCTCGTCCTGACCTTCGAGGTGAGTGGCGATGGTGCCCCGTCTCCGCAACCGCAGACGAACGGCGCGCACGCCACGTGGGACGGCGACACGCTCCTCGTCACGCAGTCGATGGGCCCCATGACGATCCGTCAGACGATCGCGCGGCAGCAGAGTCGATTGATCGTTACGAGTAGAAGCATCGTCGGCACGGACCAGGGCGAGGAATGGCGGCAGATCTACGTCAGGCCGTAGAGCCATGCGAGCGGAACCACGCGCCGAGACGGCAGACGGTTTTCTCTCGACACCGGACTCGTTTCCGTCGCGCTTGGCGGTCGGCAGTGCGGCATTCCTGGCTCTGACGCTTCTTTCGGCGGCCGCGACTTGGCCGCTTCTCGCGCTTCGTGGCGCTCGCGTTGCTGGCGACGCTCTCGATCCGTGGCAGACCATATGGGGGTTCTGGTGGTGGCGACATCATGCAGAACTCGGCTCCTCGCTGTTCTTCTCGAACGTGCTATGGTGGCCATCCGGTGTCCCGATGTGGTTCCAGACGTGGGACATCCCGTCGGCCACGGCCGCATTCCTCGCACCAAGTTGGATCTCCGAAGTCGTCCTGTACAACGCGCTTGTCTTTATTGCCTTTCCGTTGTCAGGCTGGACATTCTGTCTGCTGTGTCGCGAGCTCTGGGGCGGCCGCCTGGCGCCGTTCCTGGCCGGTCTCCTATTCACCTTTTCGACCTACCACTTTGCTCACGCGCAGATGCAGCTTCATCTAGCGTCGATGGAATGGTCTCCGCTTTATTTTCTGGGTCTCGTCCGCATGACAGGCCGTGGACGGATCCGCGACGGAGTTCTTGCCGGACTTGGCCTTGCGCTGGCCACGATGGCCTCCGTCTACCATCTCATGTTCTGTGCAATCGGCACATTGGTCCTGGCCGCATTCGGGAGCCTTGGAGACCACGGACGTCTCCTCTCTAGACGAATGTTAGGTCTCGTTGCGGCGAGTGTGGTCGCATACGTTCTGGCAGTCGGTTGGCTCGTCGCTGGAATGGCTCATGAGTATTTGGCCGAGCCATACATGCGCATACACGATCCGGTCATCTTTTCAGCCGATGTGCAGAGTTTCTTCCTGCCAAATGCCGTCAGTGTCTGGTCCGCGGTCTTCACGGCGTGGAACCATTGGACAGGAAATAGTTGGGAGTCCTGCTCGTATATCGGATACACCGCGCTTGGGCTTGCACTCGTGGCTGGCGTGCTCAACCGAGCAACTCGGGCATTCCTCTGGCTGGCCCTCCTGGGAGCAATCCTTGCTCTGGGGCCATATCCCCATGTCGGAGGCGTGATCTATGAAAATCTCGCGTTGCCGCAGGCATGGCTCGTACGACTCGTCCCACCGCTCGGATTCAGCGGCCTCCCAGTACGATTTAGTTGGCTGACGATGTTCGGGATTTCGGTGGCGGCCGGCAGCACCCTCGTTGGACTCTGCCGTCGCGGACGTGCGGGCCGAATTGTGGCCATCGCGCTGACCGCACTGGCACTGATCGAGACTTGGCCGCAACGTTTTCTTGCTACTGAACGGTCGGAGCCGGAGATCTTCGCGGCCTGGGCACGAGACTCTGGCCACTGGGCGGTGCTGGACGGCACGTCCTTGTCGAGCGCGCTTTGGCACCAGATGCACCATCGGCACCCAATCATCGCCGGCTATACGACGCGATTTCCCAGACGAGTCTTTGAGGCAACGAATACCGATCCCGTTGCCGCGGCATTCTTGCCTAATCCATTCGGTGACGGCCGGATGGTGGAGCTCCCCGCGGCAGACGGGCAGGCCGATCTTCGGAGACTGGGAGTTCGGTTCGTGGTCGTCGATGATGACCGGACAAAGAACGCGGTCGCACTGCAATTGATCGAGCGATACCATGGTGGAGGCATCGTGGTCTACGAAGTGCCGCCTGCCTGAGGTTTCGGCGATCATCACGCCCGTTGGTTACCTCACGGAGCGCAAATGGAAGTGAGCCTCTCCCTGGATCTGGAAAGCAAGGTGGCGCAAGCCGCTGATCGCTGACGGGTGTGTGCCGAAGCGCTGGCGCGCGAAGCGATCGAGGGAGCCGTCGGTTATGACGACTGGTCCGTGCGCGCCAGTGTGACGCGAGATCACGATCTGGCGTGAGTGCCGGTCACAGACAACACGTGGACAGTAACGCACAATCCAACCCACGCTGCTGGACGAATTGGTCGTTGTCAGTTCGAGTTCGTCGCTGTCATGGGCGCGTTCACGCGGAGTGGTCGCCAGCGTAGCGGTGTCGGTTTATTGGCAGCCGAAGACTCAAGGGGGACATATGTCGATGCTGAGAAAAGCGAAGCTCGTGTCGTTCGGGGTGTTTCTAATCGCGGCGTCGATGTTTTCAACTGTGAAGGCCGATATTCCGGATTGTGGCACCATCTATGACTGCGAGACGTGTCCGCGCGATATCGTCGGATCATGTACCACGACGGCCAGTGATTGTAGCGGCTATGCACCGTCCAATGGAGTTTGGCACTGCACGAGGGAGGGGGTGACATACAGTGTTTGCTCGCTTGAGCATTGTTCGTAACACGCCGGAAGCAAGCATGGGAGCGAATGATGAGAGGAGAGCGGGCGTGGGAAGATGGCGAGCCGCTCTTGATATCGTTGCGACAGTCGTCATGCTGACTTTGGCTGGCGTGGTCGTCTGGCAGGGACGGGCGCGTTTGTCGGGCTCCGTGACGACTACGAATGTGGAAGCGCCATTGCCGACGGAGCCGATTGCGATCGGCGCAAGCGAGGTGCGCGGCATGGCCAGCGCGCCGGTCGCAATCGTGGAGTACGCGGACTTCGACTGCCCGTTCTGTGCCCAGTTCGCGCAGGAAACCGAGCCGCTGATTGTCAAGGAGTACGTTGACACAGGGAAGGTTCAGTTGGTATTTAAGCACTTTCCGTTGCCGAGTCATACGGGCGCGCGTCCGGCTGCCGTTGCCGCGTGGTGTGCCGGACGCGAAGGCAAGTTCTTGGACATGCACGATTGGCTCTTTCGCCTTCGCGATCCGCGAGAAAGCGATCTGGAGAAGAGAGCCAAAGAAATCGGTTTGAACATGGTGCAATATCGTGCCTGCCGAGCCGGGGATGACGCGGCTCGGCAGGTGGAGGCGGACACCGCCGAGGGCGAACGTTTGGGAGTCACCGGAACCCCGACATTCTTCATTGGGAAGGTGAACGCGGATCGACAGGTAGAGGTGACGAAGGTATATGTCGGCGGAAAGCAAATCGAAGAGTTGAGGCCAATCTTGGATGGTGTGCTTGGCAGCTAATTTCCGGTCGACACAGGATTGGGTGGCATCCGATATTGATTCGAAAACCACGTCATCGCGTGTACGTCGCGCTGGCGGTCGGCACGGTCGCGCTGGCCGTCGGCGTCAATCTGGTGGTGTTTACCATCGTCAACGCGCTGTGGCTGCGCCCGTTGCCGATCCGCGATGCGGATCGGTTCGTCGTCTACGCCGACGACAACTTCGGCGACGTCGAAAATGTGCGCTTTGGCCCCACGATTCTTCGGCCGTTCCAAGGGGCCTTTGCCGGGCAGGTCGACGAGAGCAAGCTCGGGCTGACGCCCGTCATCACCGTCCAAGGCCGGCCGATCGCTGAAGTCGCGGGCATCACGCCGGGATTCTTCGGACTGTTCGGCCTCACCGTCCACGGCCGCGATTTCGTGCCCGACGACAATCTGGAGGGCGCGGAGCCCGTGGCCATCATCAGCCACCGCGTCTGGAAGAGAGATTTTGGCGGACGTACCGACGTCGTGGGCGCGACGATGGCCGCCGGCGCCGTCTCGATCCGTGTGGTCGGCGTCGCGCCGCCGGGCTTCGACGGCGTGCGGAAGGGCGATCGCGTCGACGTCTGGATCCCCAGCCAATTGCGCCGCCGTCTGTCGCCGACGGCGCTGCACGTCTGGGGTGTGCCGATGGTGGGGTTCGCCAAGTTGCCGCCCGGGCGCACGCGGGCGGACATGGAGCGCGAGGTGCGCGAGAGCGACACCGACCACAGGTCGCACGCGCTGGTGCCGCTGGCGGGCGTGTTCGGGTCGCCCACGACGTCGACCATCGTCATTGACCAGGGTTCGGCCGCCGGCGTGGCGAGCGGGTTGGCGTTGCTCGTGCTCATCGGCGGCTGCTCGACGCTGGCGACGTTGATTCTCGTCCACTACGAGCGGCGCGCGCTGGAATTGGCGACGAAGGCCGCGCTCGGCGCCACGAGACGCCAGCTGCTCGGGGAGCTCTCGCGCGAGCTGGCCGTCGTCGCGACTCTCGGAACCGCCGTGGCCGTGCTCGTGGCGCAACTCGCGCTGCGAGCGATGCCGGCGCTCAGTCTCCCGGGCGGACTGGATCTCGGACGGCTCGATCTGTCGCCGGACTGGCGCGTGCTGAGCGTCGCGGTCGGCGCGACGTTCACGACCTGCGCCATCGCGGCCTGGCTGCCGTTGGTGCGCTTCACGCGCGGCACGATGGCGAGGGCGCTTGCAGGTGGGCCGGCCGCGACGGCGTCGCCCGCCACGCAGCGGTTGCGGCAACTCTTGCTGGGCGCGCAGGTCTGCGCGGCCGTGGTCGTGCTCGCCTCGGCCGCGCTGTTCGTTCGCACGGTCTTGCACGGCTTCGGCCGCGCGTCCGGATTCGACGTGGATCACACGCTCTTCGTGAGCTCGGAAGTCGCATCTGGCTTCGCCTATACGGGCAACGTCTCGGAGTATTTGGCCATTGCGACGCAGCGCAGACAGCGTATCGATGACGCGCTGCGGGCGCTTCCCGGCGTCCAGCGTGTGGTCGATGGCGATCCGCCGATCGGTCGGTCGCAGGCGGACAACCTGCAACGTCCGACGATCGTCGTCGTGGACGGCCGACAGGAGGCCTTGCGCCTTGGTTGGGTGTGGCACGCCGACACCGATTGGCTGTCGACGCTCGGTGTCAGGATGCTGGCCGGCCGTGCATTGCGCCCGGACGATGTTGGCGTCAGGCCCAGGCGTGCGGTCGTGACAGCGTCGCTCGCCAAACGACTCTGGCCGGGCGAAAACCCCGTCGGCGAGTTCCTCACGACGACGGCGTACGGACGGACGCTGATCGTCGGCCTGTCGGCCGATTTTGTGTTCGGCTCGTTCCTGCGGCCTTCGATAGGCACGGTGGTCACGGCCTTAGGGCCGGGCTCTGGTACCGTCGGCCATTGGGTCATTCGCGCGGACGACGTGCGAACCGTGGCGCGCATGGTGGCGAACGCCGTGAAGACCGCGGTGCCGGACGTGGCGTCGGTCCAGGTGCAGACGGGCCGTGACGTGGTGGCACAGGATCTCGGCCGCGAGCGCGTCGGGGCGTGGTTCTTTTCCGGGTTCGGGCTCGTGGCGCTGATCCTCGGCGTGGGAAGCGTCTTTGGCCTGGTCGCCTATCTAGCCGAGTCGCGCCAACGCGAGTTCGGCGTGCGGCTGGCCCTCGGTGCCACGGCGTCCACGCTCATGAGGCATGGCCTCCGCGCCGCGCTCGTGCCCGTCGCGACCGGTGTCGCGATCGGGCTA
>CAZNMF010000411.1:0-5858 GCA_964573795.1 uncultured Solibacteraceae bacterium | reverse complement strand
GACTGAATCGCGATCTGCGCCGTCTCGGGATCGCGGATCTCGCCGACCATGATCTTGTCGGGGTCGTGCCGCAGGATCGAGCGCAGGCCGCGCGCGAACGTCAGGCCCTTCTTCTCGTTGATCGGAATCTGCGTGATGCCGCGCAGTTGATATTCGACCGGATCTTCGATCGTGATGATCTTGTCCTCGACCGAGCGAATCTCCGACAGCGCCGCGTACAGCGTCGTCGTCTTGCCGCTGCCGGTGGGGCCGGTGACCAGCACCATGCCGTAGGGCTCGCGGATGTACTTCCGGAAGCGGCGCATCTCGTCCTCGGGCCAGCCGAGGATGTCGAGCTTCAGCTCGGTGAACTGCTCGCTGATCGACTCCTTGTCGAGGATGCGGATGACGGCGTCCTCGCCGTGCACGCTCGGCATGATCGACACGCGGAAGTCGATCGTCTTGCCCGGCACGCGCAGCTTGAAGCGCCCGTCCTGCGGCACGCGCTTCTCGGCGATGTCGAGCTCGGCCATGACCTTGATGCGCGAGATGATCGTGCTGTGGTGCTGCTTGGCGATGGGCTTGTTCAGCGGCTGCAGCACGCCGTCGATGCGGCACTTGACGACGACCGCGTCGTCCTGCGTCTCGATGTGGATGTCGGAGGCGCGCCGCTGCAGCGCGGTGAAGATCATCGAGTCGACGAGGCGGATGACCGGGCTCGTGTCCGACGTCAGCTTGTCGACCGTCAGCGCCTCGTCGCTGGCCGCCTCGTCCTCGCGGAGGATCTGCATCTGGAAGCCCTCGGTGGCTTCCTCGAGCACGCGCTGCGAGCTCTCGCTCTTCTTCAGGATCCCCTGGATGGCCGACGCCGTGCCGACGCAGACGCGGATCGGCGTGCCGAGCTGCACGCCGACTTCGTCGATGGCCTGGACGTCGCGCGGGTCGGACACGATGATGAGCAGCGTCTGCCCGTCGCGCCGGTACGGCACGAACCCGTAGCGCAGCATCAGGTCCGCCGGGATGCTGCGGAACAGCGCGTGGTCGATGTTGAAGTGATCGAGATCGACGTACTCGAGCTCGTAGCGCTTCGCGAGACGCCGCGCTTCGGCGTCCTCTGACGCGCGATCGGCCGGCACGCCGTGCGGATCGGCGTAGAGCGCGTTGGCGGTGGGAGAAGGATTGGCCATGGCTAGCTCGTCAACGACGACAGCTTGAACAAGGGCATGTACAGCGACAACAGGAGGCCGGCAATCACGAGGCCCATGACGATCAACAGGATGGGCTGAATCAGGTTCGAGAACCGCGTGAGGCTGGTCTGATTCTCCTCGTCGTAGAAGTCGGCGACGCTATTCAGCATATCCGCGAGCGCGCCCGTCGACTCGCCGACTTCCACCATCTCGACCGCGACGTGCGGAAAGATGTCCCGCGCCGAGAGCGCCGAGGCGAGGCTGCTGCCCTCGCGCACCTGCCGCGCGACGCCCGACAGGTGATCCGCAATCGACAGGTTGCCGGTCGATCGCGCCGCGATGTCGAGCGCGTTGACGAGCGGGATGCCGCCGGCGAGCAGCGTCGCCAGCGTCCGCGCGATCTGCGCAGTGGCGAACCGCCGCGCCAGCGGGCCGAAGTACGGCAGACGGAGGATCGCGGCGTGCAGCCGCCGCCGCTCGGCCGGCCGCCGGAACCACAGCCACGTGCCCGCGATCGCCGCCGCCAGCGTCGTCAGCACGAGGCCCGCGCTGCCGACGAGGCGCGTCGAGATCGCGACCACGATCTGCGTCGACAGCGGCAGCTCCGCGCCATGTCCGAACTGCGCGTAGAAGTCGGCGAACTGCGGCACGACCTGAAACACGATGATGCCGACGACGATGCAGGCGAGGATGACGAGGACGACGGGATAGATGAGCGCGGAGATGACCTGCGTGCGCGCCGACGCGAGGACCTTGACGTGCTGCACGTACCGGCGGATCACCTGCTCGAGGCTGCCGCTCTTCTCGCCCGCCATGAGCGACGCCGTGTAGACGCCGGAGAACAGCCCCTGCGCGTCGAAGGCGTCCGACAGCGCGATGCCGGAGCGCACGCGGTCGTGGATGTCGTTGAGCGCCGTGCGGAAGACGGGATTCGGCGTGCGCCGCCGCAGGATGTCGAGCGACTGGACCAGCGGCAGACCGGCCTTCAACAACGTCGCGAGCTCCTGATTGAAGACGAGGAAGTCGTTGGTGGGCACGCGCCGGCGCCGCGGCAGGTGCAGGCGGAAGCCGCCGATGTCGAGGCCGCTCCCGCGAATCGAGAGGACGTACAGGCCCTTGTCTTCGAGCTCGCGCCGCAGCCGCGCTTCGCTCTCGGCGACGTACGTGGACTCGGTGATCTGGCCCGACGTCGTCGCTACCCTGCACCGGAACTCCACGCTGATCCTGTCCTCCCGCGGCGCGCCCAGGCACGCCGCGACCACAATAGTACGGTCGCCGCCACGCGTCCAGCGCACGTCTCGTGCGGACTCGCTTGTCGGAGGGCCGCACGCTCAAGGTGCGGCCGCAACGGGCCGTGCTGTCCTCAGAGACCCCGCCGCCAGCCAATCGTGGCGAATGTGTTGCGTTTAGACCCCGCGCGTGTCGAATTGGCCGCGCCTATCGCAGCGCCGCCATGATCCGCTGCACGTAGGCCTGCGTCTCGCGGTACGGCGGCACGCCGCCATAGCGCGAGACCGCCGTCTCCCCCGCGTTGTAGGCGGCCAGGGCGCGGCGCACGTCCGGAAATTTCGCGAGCAGACGCCGCAGATGGCGCAGGCCTGCCTCGAGGTTCCGCTCGGGATCGTACGGGTCGCGCAGGGCGTAGGTGCGCGCGACCGCCGGCATGATCTGCGTCAGGCCCATCGCCCCGTTGCGCGAGACGGCCAGCAGATCGTAGTTGGACTCGACGCGGACGAGCGCGTGCGCCAGGCGCGGGCTCACGCCCACGCGGCGCGCCACGCGATCGACCATCGCCCGCAGCGCGTCGGCGTCGGGCCGGGGGGCGGCGGCCGTCGGCGAGTTGGCCAGCGCGCGCAGCGCGGCCACGCGCGCCCACGGCTGCTCGTCGGGCAGCAGCTCCTCGACGAGGCTGCGCGGCGCGCGAATCTCGCCGCCGCCACGCATCAGAAGAATGACGGTTTCGCCGTCGAATCGCGCGCGGTCCACCGTCATCGTCCGGCCGTTGGTCAGACGGACGACGTCGGCCAGGGCCGGCGTGGCCGAGACGAAGACGAGCCCGGCCGCGAGGCCGGCGAGGATCGAAAGCTGATGGGGGCGCATGAGCCGGACGCGCGGAACCTGCCGGTCCCAACGGTCCAGATCAGTTATCGGCTCTGGACGTTGACGTGATAGACCCGGATGCCCAGCGTCCGGTCGTCCTTCCCTGCGCCAGGAATGAGCGAAGGTGTGTAAGTCCGGTCAACGTCGATCCGGATCTCGGCCATGTCGGCCGTGCCGAGGTCGGCCGCGTCGATCGGGATCCGGCGCAACGTCGTGTCGGACGAGTCGGCGGCGAAGGTCGCCACGGCCTTGTCGCCCGACCAGATGGTGACCTGCTGCGGCGCGCCCGCGAACAGATCCGGGCGCGCCGTGTACTGCAGAAACACCGTCACGTCCGTGCGCGGATTGCGGAACGCGAGGGCCGCGCTCTTCTGCGTCCAGCGCCACGTGAACGACGGATCGGTCGCCGTGAGCTCGTCGGGATACCAGCCGTTCTTGTAGATCAGGAAGATGTTGTCGGACGCCGGCGTGATCTCGAGCGCCGCCACACGATAGGCCCGCGTTCCCGTCTCGCGGCCCGCCGCCGGTCCTTGCAGCGCCAGCCGACTCCCCTCGCGGTACAAGCCGACTTCGATCGTGGCGGCCCCCGGGCGCGCCATCGGCGGCACGAACTCCGTGCGCGTGTACTGAATCGTCTGGCCCGCCTGCCACTGCGACGTCGGCGTCGGCGGGTCGTGGTCGTCGTTCCACAGCACCTGGCCGGACGCGTCGAGCACGTGGACGAACACACGATAGTCGCCGGCGATCGACGCGCCAGGCAGGACGGTGAACGCGAACGTGACGTCCAGCGGCGACTCGACGGCGGCGCGCGCGGCCGACGTGGTCACCGTCACCGACGCGACCGGCGGCGCGTCGGACGTGCGGCGGCAGCCGCCGGCCGGCGCGGTGGCGGCAACGACGACGAGCGCGAGGGCGGCCGAGGCGGACGTCCGGCGTCGAACGGCGATCGAGACGGCGCGATCGTATTGCTGCATCGTGGCCGATAATGTTAGCCTTGCGCGACTTTCAGAGCGATACCCTTTCATGACGGCAGACGCACTCGGCATGGTGGAAACGCGCGGCCTCATCGGCGCCATCGAGGCCGCCGACGCAATGGTCAAGGCCGCGAACGTGGTGCTCAGCGGCAAGGAGTACATCGGCGCGGGCTACGTGACCGTGCTCGTGCGCGGCGACGTCGGCGCCGTCAAGGCCGCCACCGACGCCGGCGCGGCGGCCGCGCGACGCGTCGGCGAGCTCGTCTCCGTTCACGTCATTCCCCGTCCGCACGCCGAGGTGGACCGCGTGCTGCCGCGCTCGACGCCGGCGGCCCGCTCGTAGCCGCCAGTTCGACCGATGGCCCAGGCGCAGGCGACGGCTCCGACAGATCGCGACCAGGCGTCCATCGACGAGGCGCGGCGGCTCGCGCAACGCGCCAAGCAGGCCGCTCCTCTCCTCGCCGAGCTCTCTCAGGATCAGATCGATCGCATCGTCGGCGCGATGGCGGCTGCGGCGCGACCGCGCGCCGAGGCGTTCGCGAAGCTCGCCGTCGAGGAGACCGGCTTCGGCGTCGTCGCCGACAAGATTCAGAAAAATCTCTTCGCGTCGGATCGCGTCTACGAGTTCATCCGGCCGATGAAGACGGTCGGCGTCGTGCGCCGCGACGAGGAGCGACGAGTCGTCGAGATCGCCGAGCCCTTCGGCGTCGTCGCCGCGATCGTCCCGTCGACCAATCCGACGTCGACCGCGATCTACAAGCTGCTCATCGCGCTCAAGGCGCGGTGCCCGATCGTGCTGAGCCCGCATCCGTCGGCGGCGCGCTGCATCACGGCGGTCGCCGAGGTGATGGCCGACGCGGCGCGAACCGCGGGCGCGCCGGAGGGCGCGATTAGTTGGATGCAGCACGTCTCGCTCGCCGGCACGCAGGAGCTGATGAAGCATCGCGACGTCGCGGTGATTCTGGCGACGGGCGGGCTCGGCCTCGTGCGTGCCGCCTACAGCGCGGGCAAGCCGGCGTACGGCGTGGGACCCGGCAATGCGCCGTGCTTCATCGAGCGCACCGCCGACGTCGCGAAGGCCGCGCGCGACATCATCACCGGCAAGAGCTTCGACAACGGCGTCCTCTGCTCGTCGCCCAACTCGGTCGTCGTCGAATCGGCGATTGCCGACGAAGCGAAGCGCCAGTTGATCGCGCAAGGCGCGTACTTCCTCTCGCCGAAAGAAGCGGACACGCTCGCCGCGCTGCTCGTGACGCCGCAGCGATTGCCGAATCCGGCGCTCGTCGGCAAGTCTGCGGTGCTCATCGCCGAGCGCGCCGGCATCGCCGTGCCGCCGACGACACGCGTGCTCATCGCCGAGCTGAAGGGCGTTGGCCGCGACTATCCGCTGTCGATCGAAAAGCTCTGCCCGGTGCTCTCGTACTACGTCGTCGACGACTGGCGCGAGGGCTGCGAGCGCTGCATCCAGATCCTTCGATACGGCGGGATGGGCCACACGATGTCCATCCACTCGAAGAACGAAGCCGTCATCCTCGAGTTCGGCCTCAAGAAGCCCGCCTTCCGCATCGTCGTCAACACGCCGACGACGCACGGATCGATCGGGCTGACGACGGGGCTG
>CAZNMF010000410.1:0-6527 GCA_964573795.1 uncultured Solibacteraceae bacterium | reverse complement strand
GCTCGAGCGGCCTACCCGGAGGCTTCGGACGGGCCGTCCTCGAGCGCCTCCCTATTTGGCCTTGCTCCATGCGGGGTTTTGCCTGCCGTCGACCTTGCGGCCAACGCGGTGCGCTCTTACCGCACCTTTTCACCCTTACCCACCTTCGCCCTCGGCCCTGCGGGCCTCGGGCTACGGTGGGCAAGCCCGGGCGCGAGCGCCGTGTGGGCCTGCCCACCGAAGCTCGAGGCGCGAAGCGCCGAGAGCGAAGGTGGGCGGTATATTTTCTGTGCCACTGTCCTTCGAGTTGCCCCGACCGGGCGTTACCCGGCGCATTGCCCTGTGGAGTTCGGACTTTCCTCCCTCCGCCTCCGCACGCCGCTTCCGCAGCGTGCTTCGGCGAGACGGCGGTCATCTGATCCGCTGCGGCGGAACGACGATCTTAGACGAAACTCGGGTTTGCGCGAAATCCGGCGCGCGCGTCAGCCGTCCGTCTCCTGACGGATGTTGTATTGCTCGAGCTTCTTGTAGAGATTGCTGCGCGGCGTGTCGACCACTTCGGCGGTCTTGGAGATGTTCCAGTGCAGCTCGCGCAGCTTCTCGACGAGGAACGCGCGCTCGGACCATTCCTTGAACTCGCGCAGCGTTCCCGGCTTCGGCCCGGACGCCTGAATCGACGGCGCGGGCTCCTCGGCCGCCGCAGGCGCGACGGCCTCCGACGTCGCCGGCGCCATCGGCCGGCTGCCGTCCAGCCGCACGACCTGACGCACGTCGTCGGCCTCGATCGTGTCGCGATCGCTCATGATGAGCAGGCGTTCGACGACGTTGCCGAGCTCGCGGATGTTGCCGCGCCAGCGCGCGCGCTTCAGCACGTCGAGCGCGCCGGGCGAGAAGCGCGCGAGGCGCCGGTTGTGCTCGCGGCTGAACTGCGACACGAAGTGCTGCACCAGCGCCGGAATGTCCTCGACGCGCTCGCGCAGCGGCGGCACGTAGATCGGGATGACGCTCAGCCGGAAATAGAGATCCTCGCGGAACCGGCCCTGCGCGATCTCCTCTTCGAGATCCTTGTTCGTCGCCGCGATGACGCGCACGTCGACCTTGATCGTGCGCGACGATCCGAGCCGCTCGACCTCGCCCTCCTGCAGCACGCGCAGCACCTTGGCCTGCGTCTTCGGGCTCATGTCGCCGACTTCGTCGAGGAAGATCGTCCCGCGATCCGCCATCTCGAACTTGCCGACCTGCTTCTCCGTCGCGCCGGTGAACGCGCCGCGCTCGTGGCCGAACAGCTCCGACTCGATCAGATCTTCGGGAATCGCGGCGCAGTTCACCTGGACGAACCGCTCGCGCGCGCGCTGGCTGCTGCGATGGACGGCGCGCGCGACGAGTTCCTTGCCGACGCCGCTCTCGCCGAGGATCAGCACCGTCGCGTTGGTCGGCGCCGCGCGGCGGACCTGATCGAGGATCTGCCGGATCGCCGGGCTGTCGCCGACGAGCTGGTGCCGCATCTCGAGCGCCGTGCGCAGCGCGCGATTCTCCTGCCGCAGCGTGCCGAGCTCCATCCCTTCGCGCACCGCGTCGAGCACGGCGTCCTTCGACAGCGGCTTCTCGATGAACCGGAACGCGCCGAGCCGTCCCGCCTCGAGCGCCGTCGCGGCCGTCCCGTGCGCCGAGACCATGACGACGGGCAGCGACTCGTTCGCGGCGCGCAGCTTGGTGAGCGCCTCGAGCCCGTCCATGCCGGGCATCTTGATGTCGAGGAACACGAGATCCGGGCTCTCGCGCTCCGCCAGCGCGATGCCTTCCTGTCCCGATGCGGCGAGCACCACCTCGTGCCCGTCGTATTCGAGGATCATCCGCAGCGCGTCACGAATGGAGGACTCGTCGTCGATGACGAGGATACGGGCGTTCATGGCTGGGCGTCGGCGACGACCGTGCGAATGACACGCGCCGCGGCGAAGCGAACGTAGATCAGCAGTGCGACGGCGTCGCCCGATCGCACGGTCGAGGTCACCGCGCGATAGTCCGCGGCGGACCGGACCGGGCGCCGGTTGACCTCGATGATCACCTGTCCCGGTCGCACGTGCGCGACGTGCGCCGGTCCGGCCGTGTCCACGTCGTCGACGAGCACGCCCTGCACGGCGCCGGGAATTCGCAAATCGATTGCCGCGTCGGCATCCAGATCGCGCACGGCGATGCCGAGCGGCGTCCGATCGCTCGAGATCGGCCGCGCGTCGGTCGTGCGGAACGGCCCGCGCGGCGCGGTCTCGACGACGCGCCGCAGGCCGAGCTTGATCGGCACCCGGCGCGCTGTGCCATCGCGCCAGATGTCGAGCGTCGCGACCACGCCCGGCGCCAGCGCCGCTGCCTGCCGCGTCAGGTCCTCGGCACTCCGCACCGCGCGGGCGTCGATCGCGGTGATGACGTCGTAGGGGCGCAAGCCGGCGCGGTCCGCGTGCGTGTCGGCCGGCACGTCCTGCACGAGCGCGCCGTGATCGGGCGTCAGACGCAGCGCGAGCTGCAGCTCCGGTGTCACGGTCGTCAGCCCCATGTCGAGGTAGCCGCGGGCGACGCTGCCTCCTTCGCGCAGTTGCGCCAGCACCGACGTCACCTGGCTGATCGGAATGGCGAAGCCGATGTTCATCGCCTGGGCGTTGATCGCCGTCGTGATGCCGACGACGTCGCCGTGCGCGTCGATGAGCGGGCCGCCGCTGTTGCCGAAGCTGATCGCGGCGTCCGTCTGGATGTAGGCGGCAAGGCCCTGCTCGAACAGCTTCCGGCCGAGAAAGCTCACGACGCCGACCGTGACCGAGTGCGCGTAGACGCCGAGCGGGTTGCCGATCGCGCACACCCACTGGCCGACGCGCAGCGAGCTCGAGTCGCCCAGGGGCGCGACGGGAAACGGCTCGCGTCCGTGGATGCGAAGCAGGGCCACGTCGAGCGCCGGGTCCGTGCCGACGAGGTCGGCCCGCAGCGCGCGGCCATCGGCCAGCGTCACCGTGATGCGATCGGCGCCCGCCACGACGTGATGGTTCGTCAGCACGAGGCCGGCCGCATCGATGATGAAGCCGCTGCCGGAGCCTTCATGAGGCGCGTCCGGATCGTCGGCCGCGCCGCGCCGGCCCGAGCCCAGCCGCTCGTCGCCGCGAGATGCCGTGTCGACGTTGACGACGGCGGCGTTGACGCGCGCGGCCACGGCGGCAAAGTCGACGCCGGCTGTCGGCACGGGATACGCGTCGCGAGACGCTGCCGCCGACGCCTCCGTCGCCCCAACCGGCACGCCGGCAGGCCGCGCGATCGCGGTCGTCCCGCTCGATCGGCCGGGCCGCGTGCCCGCGACGACGAGCCCGAGCAGGAACGCGACGATCGCCGTCAATCCGATGAGCGCGCCGGTCTGGCGGGTCATGACGCAGTGGCTTTCATTATAAGAGCGGCAAAGCCGGCCTCATCGAGCTGCGGGATGCCGAGCGCGCGCGCCTTCTCGAGCTTGCTGCCCGCGTCGTGGCCGACGACGACCCAGGTCGTCTTCTTGCTGACCGAGCCGCTCACCTTGCCGCCGAGCCGTTCGATCTGCTCCGCCGCGGCCTCCCGCGTCAGATGCTCGAGCGTGCCGGTGAGCACGAACGTCTGTCCCGCCAGCGGCTGTCGCGCCGGCCGCTGATCCGCCGCCACGTCGTCTTCCGTGCGGACGCCCGCGGCGGCGAGGCGATCGAGCAGGTGCTGATTGCGCGGCTCGTCGAGAAACGTGCGCACGGACTTCGCGACGACCTCGCCCACGTCGGGCACGGCCTGCAGCTCGCCGACGCTCGCGTCGCGCAGCACGGCCAGCGCGGGGAACGCGCGCGCGATCGCCCGCGCGCCGCCTTCGCCGACGTGCCGGATGCCGATGCCGTGCAACAGCCGCCAGAGCTCGTTCGCGCGGCTGCGATCGATCTCCGCGACGAGGTTCGCCGCCGACTTCTTGCCCATGCGCTCGAGTGCCGCGAGCTGATCGACCGTCAGCGTGTAGAGATCCGCGTAGTCGTGCACGAGGCCCGTCGTCACGATCTGATCGACGAGCGACTCGCCGAGCCCTTCGATGTTCATCGCGCGCCGGGACGCGAAGTGCAGCAGGCCGCGCCGGATGCGCGCCGGGCACGACGCGTTCTCGCAGCGCCAGACGACTTCGTCCTCCGGCTTGACGAGCCGGCTCTGGCAGAACGGACAGGTCTCGGGCATCCGCCACGGCGCCTGCCGCTCCCCACTCTCGTCGAGCACGGGACCCAGCACTTTCGGGATGATGTCGCCGCCCTTCTCGACGAGGACGATGTCGCCTTCGCGGATGTCGCGACGCGCGATCTCCTGCTCGTTGTGCAGCGTCGCCATCTGCACGGTCGTGCCGCCGAGACGCACGGGCTCGAGCACGGCGTACGGCGTCACCGCGCCGGTGCGGCCGACGTTGGTCGCGATCTGCAGCAGACGGGTCTTCGCCTGCTCGGCGGGAAACTTGAACGCGACGGCCCAGCGCGGGAACTTCGCCGTGTGGCCGGCGATCGCCCGCAGCGCGAGATCGTCGAGCTTGATGACGACGCCGTCGGTCTCGAAGGGCAGCTGGCGCCGCGCGGTGCGCCATTGCTCGCAGAACGCGATGACCTCGTCGATGCCGTGGCACACGTGCCAGTGCGGCTCGACCGGACAGCTCCACGCGGCCAGCCCGCGCAGCACCTCCTGGTGCGTCGCCATCGACAACGTGACGTCGGGCGGCGTGACGATCTGATACGTGAACGCGCGCAAGCCGCGCCGCGAGACGGCGTCGCGGTCGAGCGTGCGGATCGCGCCGGCGGCGGCGTTGCGCGGATTGGCGAACGGCGGCTCGCCGGCCTCCTCGCGCTCGGCGTTCATGCGCTCGAACGCCGCGATCGGCAGATAGACTTCGCCGCGGATCTCCATGCGCGCCGGCGGATTCGGCGTCCGCAGCCGCAGGGGGATCGGGCGGATGACGCGCGCGTTGGCGGTGACGTCCTCGCCTTCGGTGCCGTCGCCGCGCGTGACCGCGCGCGTCAGCCGTCCGTGCTCGTAGGTCAGCGCGATGCTGAGCCCGTCGATCTTCATCTCGGCGACGTAGGTCAGCCCTTCGACTGGCTCAGGGGCCGATTCGACAGGCTCACGGCTCGCCGATTCGACAGGCTCGCGGCTCGCCGGTTCGACAGGCTCGCGGCTCGCGGCGCGCACGAGCCGCGCATGGAACTCGCGCAGCTCGCCTTCGCTGTATGCGTTGTCGAGGCTGAGCATTGGCGCCAGATGGCGCACGGTCTCGAAGCCCTCGGCGGGACGGCCGCCGACGCGTTGCGACGGCGACGAGGGATCGGCCAGCTCAGGGTGCGCCTGCTCGAGCGCGACGAGCTCGCGCATGAGCGCGTCGAACTCGGCGTCCGAGATCTCGGGCGCGTCATGGACGTAGTAGAGCTCTTCGTGATGACGGATGCGATCGCGAAGATCGGCGACGCGCTCGGCAGCGCTCATGACGCGGGACAACAACCGGAAAAAGTTAGAAGTTCAAAGCCAGAAGCCAACGGACGCCACACCGTCGAACCTAGAACGGAGAACCCAGAACGGAGAACCTAGAACCTAGAACGGAGAACCTGGAACTTTGAAACGCCTATCGATCTCGATTGATGACGTAGTCGGCCAGAGCGATGAGGCCGTCGCGCTCCGGCGATGGAGCGAAGGCGCCGGCCAGCTGCGCCTTGGCGCGCTCGGCGTGCGTGACGGCGCGCGCGAACGCCGCGTCGATCGCGCCGTGGCGCGCGAGCAGATCCTTGATCAGCCGCCACTTCTCCGGCGTGACCTGGCCGTCGGCAATCACGCCGTGGATCAGCGCCGCCGCGTCCGGTCCGCCGCGCTGCAGCAGCAGGATGATGGGCAGCGTGACCTTGCCTTCGCGCAGGTCGCCGCCGATCGGCTTGCCCAGCGCCGACTCTTCCGCCATGTAATCCAGCACGTCGTCGACGATCTGGAACGCGATGCCGAGGTCGAAGCCGTACTCGCGCAGCGCCGCGCGCTCGACGGGCGTCGACGTGCCGAGCAGCCCGCCGATCTCGGCGCAGCCGGCGAACAGGAACGCCGTCTTGCGGCGGATGATCTCGAAGTGCTCGTCCTCGGTGATGCCCGCGTCGCCGGTCTTGGTGAGCTGATAGAGCTCGCCTTCGATCATGCGCAGCGTGCAGTCGCACAGCAGGCGCACGACCTCGAGCGTGTCCTGCGTCAGCGCCATCGCCATCGAGCGGATGTAGAGATAGTCGCCGAGGAGCACCGTGATGTCGCTGCCCCAGCGCGAGTGCGCCGTCAGGCGCCCGCGGCGCGTTTCGGCGCCGTCGATGATGTCGTCGTGGACGAGCGTCGCCGTGTGGATGAACTCGACGACGGCCGCGTTGAGAACCGCGCGGTCGCCGGTGTAGCCGCACAGACGCGCCGCCATGAGCAGCACGGCGGGTCGCACGCGCTTGCCGCCGCTCATCTGCACGTACTTCCCCATCTGGGGGATCAGCTCGACGCGGGACTCGAGGTGCTTG
>CAZNMF010000409.1:0-15746 GCA_964573795.1 uncultured Solibacteraceae bacterium | reverse complement strand
CCGCGCCTGCACCAGACCGTTCTGCCCGACGGTCGCGTCGAGCACGAGCAGCACTTCGTGCGGCGCGCCCGGCACTTCGCGGCCGACGACGCGGCGGATCTTGTCGAGCTCGGCCATCAGATTCGCGCGCGTGTGCAGACGGCCGGCCGTGTCGACGAGCACGAGGTCCTTGCCGCGCGCCTTCGCAGCCGACACCGCGTCGAACGTGACGGCCGCGGGATCGGCGCCCGGCTGCGCGCGGATCAGATCGACATCCGCCCGCGATGTCCACACGGCGAGCTGCTCGACCGCGGCGGCGCGGAACGTATCGGCCGCGCACACCATCACCGATCGGCCGTCCTGCCGAAACAGGTTCGCCAGCTTCCCCACCGTCGTCGTCTTGCCCGTGCCGTTGACGCCGACGATCAGGATGACGTGCGGCTTCGTCGTGATTGCGGACGGCTGCCGCACGTCGGTGAGGATGCGGTGCATGATGCGCACGACGCGATCGCGCAGCGTGCCCTCACGATCGGCGCGCACGGCGGCGAGGATCTGCTCGGTCGCCTTGAGCCCGACGTCGGCGGTGAGCAGCGCGTCCTCGAGCGCCTCCAGCGTCTCGAGAGTGAGCGGACGTCCTGCGACAGGCGGCGCGGTCGCCGTCGTCGTCGCAGCTGGCGACTCGGCGCTGCCCATGCGCTCGCGAATCTGCTGCGCCGTTTTCGCGAGGCCGGCCTTGAGGCGTGAGAACAGCGACGCCATGTCCTACTCGCGCTCCATTTCGACGCGCTGCGGCCGCAGCATGAGGCAGCCGACGGCCTCGCGCGGCGTCCGGCGGCCGGCGAGCACTTCCGCCATCTGCGCGGCGATCGGCAGCTCGACGCCGTGCCGCGCGCCCAGCGCGAGCGCGGCCGTCGTCGTCCGCACGCCTTCGGCGACCATGCGCATGCTGGCGAGGATCGACTCGAGCGATCGGCCGCGGCCGAGCTCGACGCCGACGTGACGATTGCGGCTGAGCTCGCCCGTGCAGGTCAGCACGAGATCGCCGAGCCCGCTGAGGCCGGCGAGCGTCTCGCGACGGCCGCCCATGGCGCAGGCGAGACGCGAGATCTCGGCGAGACCGCGCGTGACGAGCGCCGACATCGCGTTGTGACCGAGGCCCATCGATTCGACGACGCCCGCGGCAATCGCGATGATGTTCTTCAGCGCCGCGCCCAGCTCGACGCCGACGACATCGTCGGACGCGTAGAGGCGGAAGTACGCGGACTTGAACTCGTCCTGAACGGCGTGGAGCGCCGACGCGTCGGCCGACGCGGCGACGAGCGCCGTCGGACAGCCGCGCGCGACTTCGGACGCGAAGCTCGGCCCGGAGAGCACGACGACGGGTTGGCGGGCGCGCGTCTCGCCGCGAATCACGTCGGACATGCGCTCGAGCGTGTCCGTCTCGAGGCCTTTCGTGGCGCTGACGATCACGGCGCTGGCCGGCACGAACGGCGCGGCCGCGCGCACGACGTCGCGCAGCCCGTGCGACGGCACGGCAACGATCACGTAGCGCGCGCCGGCCAGCGCGCGATCGAGCGACGCCTCCGGCCGGACGAGCGGCGGCAGCGAGACGTCGGGCAGGTACGTCGGATTGGCGCGCCGCGATGCGAGCTCGCCGACGAGCGCCGCGTCACGCCCCCACAACGCCACCTCGCGGCCGGCATTGCCGAGATGGACGGCCAGCGCCGTCCCCCAACTCCCCGCGCCCAGCACGGCGGCGCGATTCACGGACGAGATCATTTAGTGATTTTAATGGCTTACGGCTTACGGCTTATGGCTTGGGGCTTACGGCTTGGGGCTTGAGGCTTGAGGTGTGCTTTCGGTGGGGCGGACCTTCAGGTCCGCCCGGTCCGCCCCCAAGCCTCGAGCCTCGAGCCCCAAGCCTCCGTAAGCCCCTACGGCGCGATCGCCGGGACGAACGACGAGGGTCTGTCGAGGACGACGCCGTTTTCGTCGGTTTCCTCGGCCGAAATGATGTTCGGATACAGCGTCGGCAGGAAATACCAGCGGATGCCGACCACCTTCAGCTTGTAGAAGCGGCCGGGCACGAGCTGGGCCTTGAGACCTTGCGGGTTGATCTTGCCGAGCCACCACGCGACCTCGTTCTGGTACTCGCGCGTGTGCGACGGGTCGTCGATGTCGACCGCATGAATCAGGTACCGCACGCGCATCGTCGATCCGTCGCCGGCCACGTAGTCCATGGCGTTGTCGTCGGTGATCTGGACGTAGTGCGAGCGCGGGACGACGTAGAGCGCGGGCACGATGATCAGAGCCGCGGCGACCAGGCACGCGGCGACCTTCTGGTGCGGCGCCCAGTGCCAGAAGTGAAGGAGCGTCCGGCGCACCCCGATGTAGTGCCAGGCGACCGGACGCGCGAGCTCGTGCACGTACGTGCTCCGCGCCGCCCACAGCCGCGACGTCTCGCGACGCATCGCCTCGAGGACGCCGACGTCGGGGTGGCGCCGCGGCCGCGCCGCGCCCGCGTAGAGCAGGCCCCACAGCAGCACGCGCAGACCGAGACGGACGAGATCGAGCGCGATGGACATCACCCAGAGCCAGAACGCGATCGCGCCCAGCACGAGGTACAGCAGGAAGACCACGAACCGCAGGTGGTCCAGCATCTGCACGAAGAAGTCGCCGAGGCGTTGCAGCCATCCGTCGACGCGATCGCGCGCGCGCTGCTCCTGTTCCGCCCGATCCGCGGAGACGTCGGCGGCTGGTGTCGCGGTGGGGTCGAGCCCGAGGTCCATGATCTGATGTGCGGCTGGCTACGCCGGCGGCTTCCGGCGCGGCGCCCGGCGCGGGGCGCGCGCCACCGGCGCGCGGTGACGCGCGTCGCCCGTCTGCACCCGCCACATACTAGCGTAGGTGCCGCCGGCGGCCAGCAGGTCGTCGTGGCGGCCCGACTCGGTCACGCGGCCGGCGTCCAGCACGTAGATGAGGTCCGCATGACGGATCGTCGACAGGCGGTGCGCGACGACGATCGTCGTGCGGCCGTGCGTGGCGGCGGCGAGCGACCGCTGCACGGCGGCCTCGGTCGCGTGGTCGAGCGACGAGGTGGCCTCGTCGAAGAGCAGGATCGGACGATCGGCGAGGACCGCGCGCGCAATCGCCAGACGCTGCCGCTGGCCGCCCGACAGCGACAGCCCCCCGAATCCGATGAGCGTGTCGTAGCCGTCCGGCAGCGCCTCGATGAACTCCTGCGCTTCGGCCGTCCGCGCCGCCGCCGCGACCTCGTCCCGCGAGGCCCCGGGCCGCGCGTACGCGATGTTGTCGTGGATCGTGCCCGCAAAGAGCGTGATCTGCTGCGACACCATCGCGATCGACTCGCGCAGATCGTTGAGCTGCAGATCGCGCACGTCGGCGCCGTCGATCTCGACGCGGCCGTCCTGCACGTCGTAGAAGCGCAGCAGGAGCTTGAGCAGCGTGCTCTTGCCGACGCCGGTGGCGCCGACGATGCCGACCGTCCGTCCCGCCGGGCACTGCAGGTCCAGGCCGCGCAGCACGGGACGCGACGGATCGTACCCGAACGTGACGTCGCGGAACGCGAGATCGCCCCTGACCGCGCGCGCCGGCAGCGCGCGCGTGCCGCTCGTGATGGTGGGCGCCATGTCGAGCGTGCGATAGATGCGGTCGAGCGCGGCCGCCGTGCGCTGGTAGTTGTCGAGGCTCACGCCCATGCGCGCGACCGCCGCGAGCAGGCGGAGCTGCGACAACGCCATCGTGTCGAGCGCGCCGATCGACAACGTGCCCCGGCTGACCTGCGCGCCGCCCCACACGAGCGTCGTGAGGAAGCCGGTGCCGGCGATCGCGCGGAGCGTCGGGACGTAGATCGCCTCGACCTTGTCGGCCTCGCGCGTCGACGCGCGAAAGCGCTCCCCTGCCGCGCTCACGCGGCCGGCCTCGGTCGCCTGCGCGTTGAAGCTGGCGATGGTCGCCATGCCGCTGACGTTGCCGGTGAGCATCGCGCTCACGCGGTCGCCGTCCCGGCGCGCGGCAATGAACTTCTCGCGAATCGGACGCAGCATCGCCATCGACGCCGCCACGAGCGGCGGGATGGCGAGCAGCTGCGCGACGGCGAGCCCGGGCGACAGGATCGCGAACGACGCGCCGACCACGACGATGTTGCTGCCGATCGCCACGAGCGGCTCGACGCCCTGTCGGATGAAGTCGTGCACCTGGCCGACGTCCTGATTGAGGACGGCCATCCAGTCGGCGACGTCCTTGGACTCGACCGTCGCGATGTCCAGATGCTGGACGTGCTCGTAGAGCTGGTTGCGGAGATCGTACCGGACCGCGTCGGCCAGCTCCGCGCTCGTGCGGCTGCGTGCGTATTCCACGATCGCGGCCAGCGCCCAGAACGCGATGCCGGCGCCGCCGAGCGCAAAGAGACGCGACGAGGCGGTTTTGAACCCGAGACGCGCGAGCAGCGACGCCGATCCGCGCGACACGGTGTCGGTCGCGAGGCCCACGAGCAGCGGCGGAATGCCGTCGGCGAGGCCGTCGGCGATCGAGGCTGCCATCGCGCGGCGGCGCAGCGGCCTGTAGGCGTCGGTGGTCTGCAGCAGCCGCCGCAGCGGCGACAGCGTCGTGTCGCTCGACGCGCGCGCGACGGCCTTCGACGGACGCGCGCCCCGGCGCGTCCCTTCCGCCCGCGTGGTCGCGGCATCGGCGGCGCACTGGCGATCGACGGCGCTCTGCACCCACGACGCGGCGTCCGCCTCCGTGCAGTCCGCGTCGAAACGCAGGAGCACCGTGCCCGTCGTCGCGTTGGCGACGGCGTCGTGGACGCGCGGATGCGAGCCGAGATCGAGCGCGACCGCCTCGGCCACGACCGGGCGGCCCTCGATCGCGGGGACGTGCCATCGCACGCGTCCCGGCAGCCGCGATCGCACCGCCATGACGGGCGGCGCGACGACCGCGGGGACCGATGCAGTGGCGGCCGTCGTCATCAGGCTGTCGGCGGTGCGGGCATCTCGACCAGCTCGACGAGGTGGCCGTCGGGATCCGTCGCGTAGAAGATCGTGGAGCCGACCGCCATCTTCTGCGGCGCGGAGAGGCACGGCGTGCCCATCGCGATCAGACGCGCGTGCCACGACTCGATGTCCGTCACCGTGAAGGCGAGATGCGTCAGGCCGCCGCGATTCCAGGTCAGCGGCGCGGGCGGCTGATACGGACGAAACGCGAAGAGCTCGAGGATGACGCCGCCGGGCACGCCGAGCCATCCCATGCGGCAGCCGGCATCCGGCGCGTCGACGCGAAACACCTGACGCACGCGCTCGACGGGAACGTCCATCGTACCGAGCACACGACAGCCGAAGACGCCGCAGTAGAAGTCGGCCGCGCGATCGAGATCCGACACGGTGAGGCCGACGTGATTGAACGCGGCCACCGCGCGCGCACCGGATTCCGTCGTGGCAAGGGCGTTCATGGGCGGCGGGTGAACGCTACCACAGCGCAAGACGGCCCGTCACGCCGCAATCACGCGATGATCCGCTCGAGCGTGAGATGCGCGGCGATCGGCGCGAGCGCGCGATCGAGATCGTCCGGCGTGTCGACGAGCGCGAGCACGATCCGGTCGGGACGAATGACCGCCGCGCGCGCGCCGGCGTCCGCGAGCCAGTCCCGCAGCATCGGCGCCGACGCCGGGACGACGCGCGCGCCGAGGCGATCGAAAATCGCGCGCGCTCGTGCTCCGGGCGCGACGTCGCCGACGAGCGCGAACCCGTCGCCGAGCTGCGCGTCGCCTCGACGTCCATCCTCGAGCACCGGCTGCGGCGACGGGCGGCCACAGGCCTCGCCGTCGGCGATCAGGCCGGCGCCGATCTTCGGCACCGGCGGCACGAGCGTGACCGGGCCGCCGCTCCGGGCCATCGCGTCCCGCTGGCGCGCGACGTCGACATCGGTCGTCTGGATCAGATTGCCGAGATAGATGTCCGTCTCGATGACCGCGCGCACGTGCGGCTCGCGCTCCTCCTGATACGTGTCGAGGAGCGACGACCGCGCATCGCCGCGGAGCACGAGATCGAGCTTCCACGCGAGGTTCGCCGCGTCGCGGACGCCCGCGCACATCCCCTGTCCGAGGAACGGCGGCATCTGGTGCGCGGCGTCGCCGGCGATGAACGTCGCCCCCGCGCCCCATCGCCTGGCCACGAGCCCGTGAAACGCGTACACCGCCGCGCGCGCGACGTCGTACGCCGACGGCGCGAGCCATCGCGACAACCGCTCCGCAATCGCGGCCGGGTCCAGCATCGCCTCCGGCGTGTCACCCGGCATCAGCATGATCTCGAAGCGACAGCGGCGGTCCGGCATCATCACGTACGTCGACGGCCGCCGCGGGTCGCAATACTGAATCGTGATCGACGGCATCGTCACGCCGTCGTGCAGCAGGAGATCGAGGACGAGCCACGGCTGGTCGAGGCCGTAGTCGTCGAGCGGCGCGTCGATGGCCGCGCGCGCGATCGATCGCGCGCCGCAGCAGCCGACGACGAATCGCGCGCCGAGCGATCGCTCGGCGCCAGTCCCGTCCGCGGGTCGCGACACGACGAGCACCGACCCGTCGTCCTGCGGCCGAATCGACGTCACGTCTTCGCCGAGCCGCGTCGTGACCGATGCGTACGTGGACGCGTGGCGGCGCAGCGCGCGCTCGAGATCCGGCTGGAAGAACATGTAGCCGTCGTGCCAGCCGAGTGGGCCGGGCGCGGGCGACGCCGTGAATCGCGCCAGCAACTCGCCGTCCGCGTTGAGCATGTCCATGCCGCGCACGGGCGCGATCGCGGGCGCGATGGCCTCGGCGATGCCGATCTGCTGGAAGACACGCATGATCTCGGCGTCGAAGTGCACGGCGCGTGGCGTGTGCACGACATCGGGCAGCCGGTCGAAGGCCGTCACGCGCCAGCCGCGCGCGCCGAGCAGATTCGTGAGCACGGCGCCGGTCGGCCCGTAGCCGATCACGGCCACGTCGGTGTCTGTGTGCGGCGCGGTCATGTCGTGAGCAGTCGCGGCATAGAATACAGGAGCTTCCACGCACCTCATGACCGGCGCCGCGTACCTGTTCCCCACATTTCCGATGCGCCAGGCCGACTTCGATCCGGCCTCCGTGCCCGGCTTTGCCGCCGCGCTCGATCGGCGAGCCGCCGAGGCCGCGCGCACGGTCCCGATCACCGCGGGCACGTTCACGCGCTATCCGCCCGGCGCGGAGATGCCGTCGGCCGAGGCCACACGGCACGCGCACTACGCGTGCTATCTCGAGAACCTCGCCATGGCCGATCTCTGGTCGGCGCGCGCGCCCGCATGCGGCACGGCGGCCGCCTATTCGATGGGCCTCTTCCCGTTGCTCGCGTTCACCGGCGCGACGACATTCGACGACGGCCTGCGGTTGATGGACGCGATTGTGACCGCGACGCTCGACGTCGTCCCCGCAGGCGACTACGCGATGGGCGTCGTCGTCGGGCTGACGCACGACGACGTACAGACACGCATCTCGGCGCGGCATCCGGGGCTGGAAATCACGGACGTCTACGCGCCGGCGACCATCATCACGGCCGGTCCGCGCCCGGCGATCGTGGCGCTGGTCGAGGAATGTCTCGCCGCCGGCGGCGTCGAAGAAGCGTATCCGCTGCCGGTGACGGCGCCGTTCCACGCGACGGCGCTTCGCGCGATCGAGCCGCGCATCGAAGCGCTGCTCGACGACTTCGACATTCGCGCGCCGCGCATTCCGATCGTCTCGGCAATCGCGCAGCGCACGCTCGCGAGCGCCGACGACGTCCGCTGGGAGCTCGCGAACAACATCTGGCATCCGATGGCGTGGTTCGCCACCGTCAGCACGCTCGTGGACGCCGGCGTCACCGTCTTCATCGAGACCGGCACGAGCGTGCGCCTGGCCGAGCACGCGCGCCGCGCCTGCCCCGAGACGACGACCGTGCTGGACTACAGAGACTACCGATCATGACCGCTCCTGCCGACGGCCGCATCCGCATCGATCGGATCGATCACCACGATCCCGACGGCCTTGTCTGCCGACTGACGATCGATCGGCCGGCCAAGGCCAACGCGTACACGCAACCGATGCTCGAGGCGCTCGAGACGGCGCTCGCGGCGGCGGAGACGGACGGCACGCGCGTAATCGTGATCACCGGCGACGGCGATCGCGCGTTCTCGGCGGGCGCCGATCGGACGGAGCTCGCGCAGCGCGACTGGCGCTCCGTGCTGACGCTCGCGAGCGCCCGCGTCTTCGAGCGCCTGCGCCGCCATCCCTGCGTGACGATTGCGGCCGTGAACGGCGCCGCCGTCGGCGGCGGGCTCGAGCTTGCGCTGGCCTGCGATCTGCGCGTCGCCGCGTCGACGTCGCGCTTCTGGCTGCCGGAACCGGAATTCGGGCTGCTGTCGGCTGCCGGCGGGCTGCGCTGGCTGCAGCAGGCGGTTGGCCGCGCGCGGGCGAGCGCGCTGATCCTCGGCGGCGCGCGCTGGTCGGCCGACGACGCCCGTCAAAACGGTCTGGTCGCGGAAGTGGCGGAGCCGGGCGCGCTCGACGCCGCCGTCGAACGCTGGATCGCGCGCATCCTCGCGCGCGACGCGACGGCGCTGACGCTGGCCAAGCGCGCGCTCGACGCCGACAGCGGCGCGTTCGATCTCACCGCGCAGGCGCTGCTCGAGCGCACGCGGCGTCCGGACGGGAGGGGATGAGGGCCGTCTACTCCGGTCCCAGCGACTGCAGCAGATCGGCGTAGGGCGTGGGCTTGATGTTGACGTCGCCGGCAAACGGCCGCGACAGGCACAGCACGATCACGAGACTGAAGCAGATGAGCGACGTGATCGCCCCGCACATCACGACGTGCGTGCCGACGTTGCGCGTCCCGATGAAGAACGCGCAGACGACCGTGATGCACGCGCCGAAGCAGAGGAACCACCAGAGCAGCCGCGGCATCTCCGACTCGCTGTGCAGCAGCCGCTCGCGGCGGTGCTGCGAGACGGCATCCAGATCGTCGAGCGCCTGGGTGTAGTACGTCGATTCGACCGCGGTCGACGGCTGATACCGGTAGAACAGCGCCCACATCCGGCTGTACGCATCGTCGGTCGTGGCGTCGGCGCGCGCGCGGGCCATGGCCGGCCACTCGTTGGTCTGCACGGCCGCCACGTAGGCCTTGATCGCGCCGCGGATCTCGACGCGCGTCTCCGCCGGCAGCGCGCCCACGTCGTGCCACACGCTGTTCAGGCTCGTCACTTCGTCGAACGTCGCGCTCTCCGCGTCGCAGAAGCGCTGCCACACGATCGCGATCGCGAACGCGAGGAAGACGCCGTAGACGAGGCCGACGACGGGATAGGTGATCGCCGCGAGATCGTTGTTCGCGCTGAGCCGCTCGGTCGACAGCGTGCGGCGCACGCCGTACGCCAGGCCCGCGGCTACCGTGCTCGGCAGCACGACGCCGAACAGCATCAACGCCCACAGCGGCAGGGTCGACATGCGGCTATTTCCCCTCGAACGTCAGCTGCACGCCGACGGTGAGCTCCTGCTGCGTCGCGGCGACGATGACGGGATGGACCTTGTCGTAGGTGTACGTATACGCGATCGACAGGCCGGCGTGCGCCGCGAACTGGGCCGTCGCCGACGTCTGGAAATTCACCGTGCGATCGGTCGATCCGCCCACGCCGACAATCGCCGAGAACGCGTCCTTCAGCAGGAGACGCGGCGTCGGGTGCACCGTCAGCGACTGATTGACGCCGACGCCCGTGTACTGGTGCGTCGCGCCCGGCACCAGGCTGTGCTGCCGGCCCGCGGCCGCGCCGACGCCCACCAGGAACGACGCGCGCGGGTGGTCGGCCAGCAGCGCGATGCCGCCGCGGCCGTAGACGCGGTAGTCCAGCCCGATGATCGTGTCGCGCCGGTACTCGGCGCCGAACATCGCGCCGACGTGGCGGCTGAGCGCCTGAATGTAGTCGCCGGTCGCCGTCGCGTTGTTCTCGACGGTGAGGCGATCCGCTCCCGGCGCCGGCCGGTACTCCGCGTGCGACTGGCTGGCGGCGAAGCGCAGGAGTTGCTGCTGCTTCGACATGTGCGCGACGACGCCGTCGAACGACGTGCCGAGCGTCTCGGTCTGGCCCTTCTGCAGTTGAAAGCCGGCCGTCACGTTCACGCTCGTCGTGCCCGGCTTGGGGCCGGACGCGAACGCGTCGGAGGCCGTCTCGTCGGTGGGTGACGGCGGCGCAGGCGCCGACGCCTGCTGCGCGAGCGCCGGTGCCGCGGCGAGCGTCATCAGTACACAGCACGTCACTGCCGCGCGGGCCGCGCGGCGTTGAACCGTTCCCATCTTCATCAAAGATGTGGACGAGCGGCGGCTACGCGCTCTTGGCCAACTGTCCGCGGAGCGTCGCGATCTGCTGGCGCAGATCCTGGACCTCGGCCTGCAGGGCGGCGTCGGTCGCGCGCGATCCCGTACGCGGCGCCGAGGCTTCGCGCCGCACGTCGTCGGCCGCGGCCTTCGCCTGTTCCCACGTCGAGACGGCGGCGTCCTTCACGCGATAGCCCGCGCGCGCCGCGCTGACGACGACCGGACGTCCAAATCGCGCGAGCGCGGCTCCGGCGAGGAAACCAGCGGCCGTACCGAGCGCGACGCTCCCGACGGTGAGCGGCCCCACGAACGGCACGCTCGCGACGGTCCCCAAACCTGGAATCTTCACCATGATGCGACGTACGCTACACGCGCGTCTGTCGCGTGTCAACCGCGGACGTCGCGTCTTGCGCGGCGGTTCACGCGATTTCGTCGTTGCGATGACAACGCTTCACGATACGATGGCGCCGCCGGTCTTCTCCCCCACCGGCGAGCGGGATGCGCCACGGATGACGATTGCGAACCGAACCCGAGCGTCTGTGACGACGCCGGGCGCCCTCTCCGACCGCCAGCGGGATCGGATGTACACGATCATGTGCGACCACTTTCTCGGGATCGAGCGCGCGACCTTCGATCGCGACCTCGCCGAGAAGGACTGGGTGGTCCACATGGACGACGACCTCGGCGAGCTGCAAGGATTCACCACGCTGAAGGTGCTGCGCCATCGCGAGGGCGACCGCACGTATCTCGGGTTCTACTCCGGCGACACCGTGCTCGCGCCCGAGTTCCTGAGCGACAGCCAGTGGCTCGGCACGTGGTCCCGGTTCGTGTTCGCCGAGGCCGCGCGTCATCCGGACGCGCGATCGTACTGGGTGCTGCTGACCGCCACGCACCGCACGTACCGGATCATGACCTCGTCCTTCAAAGTCGCGTATCCGGATCCGTTTCGTCCGGGCACCGACGAGGAGCGCCGCCTGCTCGACGCCTTCGTGCGCCAGAAGTTTCCGGACGAATACGATGCGGCCGCAGGCGTCGTCGTGCCGGCGCACCCGACGCCGTACCGGCGCGCCGAGGAAGTTGAGGCCGCCGGCGGCGGCCACAATCGTTACAACCAGTTTTTCCGCGAACGCAATCCGGGCTACCTGCGCGGCAATTTCCTCTGCTGCCTGACGGAGATCGCGCCGGAGAACACGACGCCGCTCGGCCGGCGCGTGCTCGCGGCCAGCAAAGACGCGGACGACGTGGCGCAGTGAACGGCCGGCGTCCCTCGCTCGCCGCGGCCGGCGCGCCGCGTCTGATTTCGGTCGGCACGGCCACGCCCCCGCAGGCCTATTCGCAGCAGGACGTGCTCGATCGGCTGCGTGAGACCGACCCGAAGATCATCCATCTCTTCCGCAACAGCCACATCGAGCGGCGGCATCTGTATCTGCCCGAGACCGTCGGCGATCGGCCGCCGGACGAGTCGAACCAGGAGCTGATCGACAAGCATCTGCGCGGCGTGCTCGAGATCGGGCCGCAGGCGATCGCGCGCGCGCTCGAGCCGCTCGGCCTCGCGCCGCCCGACGTCGACTGCTTCGTCAGCGTGACGAGCACGGGCCTGCTCTGCCCGGGCGTCACCGCGCATCTCGCCAAAGCGATGGCGTTCCGCGACGACGTGAAGCGCGTGGACGTGCTGGGCATGGGCTGTAACGCCGCGATGAACGGCCTCGAGATGCTGCGCGCCTGGTCGGCGACGCATCCCGGCCGGATCGGCCTGATGCTGTGCGTCGAGGTGTGCTCGGCCGCCTACGTGCTCAATCGATCGATGTCCACGGCCGTCGTCAACTCGCTGTTCGGCGACGGCGCCGGCGCGGTCGTCGTGCGCGCGGATCCGCGGGACGACTGGCGCCGCGGTCCCAGCGTGATCGACAGCGAGTCGCTGATCCTGACCGACGCGATCGACGCGATGAAGTACGAGCTCGACGGCACCAAGCTGTCGTTCTACCTGCAGAAGGACATCCCGTGGGTGATCGGCGAGAACGTGCCGGCGCCCGTCGGCCGGCTGCTCGCGCGCCACGGCCTCGCGGTGCCCGACGTGGATCACTGGATCGTCCACTCCGGCGGCAAGAAGGTCATCGACGCGATCGTCGCCAGTCTCCGGCTGCCGGAGTCGGCGGTCCGGCACACGCGCCGCATCCTCCGCGACTTCGGCAACATGTCGTCGGCGTCGGTGCTGTTCTCGTTCGAGACGCTCCTGCAGGAAGGCGTCGTCCGCGAGGGCGACGTGGGCGTGATGATCGCGATGGGCCCTGGCACGCAGATCGAGACCGCGCTCGTCGCCTGGTAGAGCGCGCGTCAGTTCGAAGTTCGACGTTCGCAATCTACGGCTCGCGAGCCTCGAGCACGCGCACGGGCAGGCGTCGCGGGCCACGGACCTGGCCGATGCTCCAGACGACCGACGAGGGATCCGCCAGCTCGAAGCGGGGAAATCGCGCGAGGAATTCCTCGATCGCGATCGTCATCTCGAGACGCGCGAGGTTCGACCCGAGGCAGCGGTGCGCGCCGAGGCCGAACGCCGCATGCCGGTTCTCCGCGCGGTCGATGCGCACGACGTCCGCGTCGGCGAACACGGCCGGGTCGCGATTCGCGGCCGGAAACGGCAGCAGCACCCAGTCGCCTTCCTTCATCGCGTGGCCGTGGAAGTCGTGCGACACCGCCACCATCCGCGCCATCGTCACCGGCGCGTACGCGCGCAGGAACTCCTCGATCGCGGTCGGCATCAGCGCCGGCTCCGCGACGAGGCGCGCGAGATCCGCGGGATGGGACGCGAGGTGCCACAGGCTCGAGCCGATCGCGCTCCAGGTCGTATCGATGCCGGCGAGCAGCAGGAGCGCCATCGAGCCGCGCACCTGTTCGCGGCTGAGCGGCTCGCCGAAGAGCCGCGCCTCGAGCAGATACGTCGTCAGATCCTCGCGCGGCTCGCGCTCGTGCGCCTCGATCTGGCGATCGAGATAGTCGTCCAGCCGGCGGCCCGCGTCCTCCTGCACGGCCGGCTCGGTGTTGACGGCTTCGACGATCGCGTGCACGAACTCGCGGAAGATCTCGTCGTCGTCGGCCGGAAACCCGAGCATGCGCGCGATGATCGTGACGGGAATGTGCTGCGCGTACGCGACGGCCGCATCGATGACCGTCGTGCCCGGATCGACGCGGCCGATCGCGTCGAGTCTGGCGCGGCAGACCGCGCGGATCTCGTCGGCGCGCTGCGCGATGACCTTCGGCGCGAACGGCGGCAGCAGCACGCGCCGCGCGGCCGCGTGGAACGGCGGATCGCTCGTGATGGGCGGCGCGTCGCCGATCGGCGCGGGCGCGTCGGGCCGCGCGGTCGTGACGATCACGCCGCGGCTGTTGAAGCGCTCGACGTCGTAGGCGATCTCGCGGACGTGCGCGTGCGTGACGGGCAGCCAGGCGCCATCGTAGCGCGTGGTGTGCGCAACCGGACACCGGCGGCGCAGGTCGTTCCAGATCTCGAAGACGCGTTCGTTGTATGCCGGATCGGCGTGGTCGAAGTCGGTCGCCCAGTCGGTGACCTTGCCGTAGATCGATCGGCTCATCGCGGCGCGCGGTCGCGGGGATCGGATGCGTCGGTCGTGCCGGTCGTGTCGATCGTGATGGCGAACTCGGGGCAGTTCGCGGCGGCGAGCCTGACGCGCGCGTCGAGCGCGGGCGGCACGATCCCGCCGTTCTTCACGAGCCCCTGACCGAGCTCATCCACGTCGAAGACGTCCGGCACGAGCGCATAGCATCGGTTGTGCCCCTGACATTTGCCGGGATCGATCCGAACGCGCGTCGATGCGCTCACTTCTTGCTGGACGCGAGCTGCGCGCGAAGCGCCGCCACTTCCTTGCGGAGATCTTCCACTTCGCGGGAGAGCGAGCCGTGGGAGAGCGAACCGCCGGCGCGCGGCGCCAGCGCCTCGGCCTTGACGCCGTCTGCGTAGGTCTTGGCCTGCTTCCACGCGTTCACGGCCGCGTTCTTCACGTCATATCCGGCGCGTGTCGCGTCGACCGCCATGGCGCGACGCTCGCGGTACGCCGCGAGACCGAGCACCACGCCGACGCCCACGCCGGCCGCCGTCACGGCGCCGAACACGGGCAATCGCAGAACCGTTCCAAACCCCGGCACACTCATGACCATGGCGGCAGTCCTCCGTCTCGCTGTGGATACATTAGAGGCGCCATTCCCACGTGTCAATGATGGTATCCTTCGCGGGGCTCGATGTTCACTGCTGTCATTGCGTTCCTGCTCGGTGTGTTCTTCGCGCCGGTCATCCGGCCGCTCTTCCGTCCGCTGCTGATCGAAGTCATCAAAGCCGGCCTGATGGTGGGCGACGAGGCCAAGCGTCTGTCCGCCGAGGTTCGCGAGGGCATCGACGACGCGAAGGCGGAAGCCGAAGCCGCCGCAGCGGAGAAAGCCAAGGCCGCCGCGAAGCCCGCGACCGCGCCGCCGACACCTCCTCCCTCAGACGCTCCGTCTCAAGACGCAGCAAGCGCGTAGCGTTCGGCCGAACCTGAAGGTTCGGCCCTCCGAAGAGCAAGGTTCGGCCCTCCGAAGAGCAAAGGTTCGGCCTTCCGAAGTACTCCGCGTCTCGCGTCGAGCCCAGTCGCAAGCCCCGCGCCTCAAGCCCGAAGCCCTCCGTAAGCCCTAAGCCGTAAGCCAAGCCCAGCCCCAAGCCCTGAGCCCCAAGCCCCCCTGTCCTCCCCTGTCACGCCCCCATTGAAAAATTCGCAAAGACCGGCGGGCCGTGATTGCAGAAACTGCAACGTTCCGGCGCGAGGGGCGAAAGTCGAGCCAGTCGCTAAGCCGTTAACAGGTAGAAGGATACAGACACATGACGAGCCATTTTCGCTTGACACATGCCTGGCACGCTCCTAGAATCGCGTTCGGTCCGGCACGCGTCGCCCCTTTCAGCGGCGCGCCATTAAGGAGTCCCATGGCAGCACCATCCGCAGAACGTACCGAACGCGAAGACCGGACAGACAAAGAACGTTTGAAGGCCGTCGAGCTGGCCGTCGGCCAGATCGAAAAGCAATTCGGCAAGGGCTCGATCATGCGGCTCGGCGGCAAGGACGCCATCGCGCCGATTCCCGCCATCTCCACCGGATCAATCAGCCTCGACTGGGCGCTGGGCGTCGGCGGCCTGCCGCGAGGACGCGTGATCGAGATCTTCGGACCGGAGTCGTCGGGCAAGACGACGCTGGCACTGCAGACGATCGCGCAGGCGCAGAAGCTCGGCGGCGTGGCGGCGTTCGTCGACGCCGAGCACGCGCTCGACGCGCAGTACGCGCAGAAGCTCGGCGTCGATCTCGACAACCTGCTCGTCTCGCAGCCGGACAACGGCGAACAGGCGCTCGAGATCACCGA
>CAZNMF010000408.1:0-8967 GCA_964573795.1 uncultured Solibacteraceae bacterium | reverse complement strand
TCCGCGGCCGCCCGGCCCGGCACCGCGCGCCGCGCCGAACCCGCGGCCGGGAAACGACACGTCGTCGAGCATCGATTGCGGGCCGGCCATCCAGATGACGCCCGCCGCGCGCGGATTGCCGATCCCCGTGCCCACGCTGAGCGCGCTAACGATCGTCGTCCCGCCGCGCGGCGCGACGAGCACGCCGAGCGGCGCGCCGTCGCCGCCGAACGCCGGCGAGTTGTCGCCGAGCGCGATCTGCGTCGAGCCGGGGTTCAGTCCGATCAGCACGGTGTCAGCTTTGAGCGCGAGCGATCCGGTCACGCGATACGTGCCGCTCGGGAAGAACAGCACGCGATGGCCGTCGATTGCCGTCTGCAGCGCGGCCGTGTCGTCCGTGCTGCCGTCGCCGGCGACGCCGAGCGTGTGCACGTTGGTCCAGGCGCTCATCGGCGGCAGCGCTGGGATGTCGCTGGCGACCTCGGCGGCCGGCTGGCGCAGCGCGCGCACCTGCTGACGCTGGGCGACGCCGCGCTCTCGGCCGTCGTCGCCGATCTCCAGACCGAGCGAGAACGCGTCGACGACGTAGTGGCGCGACGGAGCCGGGATCGGCTCGTCGCCGCGAACGAAGCGCGGCACGTCGCTGCACGCGATGTTCGTCAGCGTGACCTCGGAGTGCAGGTTGCGCGGGTTCCCGACGGACACGGCCGCGGTGCGGATGCGATCCATGCGAAGGTCGCGGCCGTAGAGCTGCTCGACCTCGCCGTCGGCGATCTCCAGCGCGACGGGCATGTCCGTGAAGCGCACGCGCACGAGCGTGAAGCCGACCTCCTGTGTGTGGATCGCAGCGACGCGCTGGCCGTCGAACGTCGAGTCCATCAGCAGGAACTGCCAGACCGGCGCCGTGCGTTTGGTGATGATGCCGTACTGGCCGCCGTGGACGTGGATGTCGCTGGCCTGGTTGCCAATGTCCTCCATCGCCGCGCGCGCGCTGCCGACGCGGAAGTCCATGTGCGTGAGCGAGCTGTGCTGCGCGACGTGGAACCGCACCGCAATCGCGGCAGGATTGCCGTCCTGCAGCTCGAAGTCGATGTTGCTCATGCCGCTGTAGAACGTGAACTCGCTCGCGTCGACGATCGGGCCGCCGGGCTGCGGCGGGTTGTCCGTGAAGTGGACCATGTAGTGTCCGGTCCCTTCCTGATAGCCCGGCGTGTTGCGGCCGAGCACGAACACGGGCCGGGTGGCGCCGTAGCCGATCAGCCGGATGCCCTGCCAGACGTGGACCGTCTTGCCGAGGCGATAGCGGCCCGCGGGCACGAACACGACGCCGATGCGCGTCGTCTCCTGCACGCGGTCGATCGCCTGCTGCAGCGCATCCGCGTCGTCGCCGACGCCATCCGCGTGCGCGCCGAACGCGTCCGTCGTGAAGTCGACCGCGCGCGGATCGTCGGGCTTCGATGGATAGAACGACTGCGCGAGCGCCGGCCGCGCGGACGTGACCGCCGCAACGGCGAGCGCAATCGCACAGATGGATTTCGGCCAGGAGAGGAGCTGTCGGATGGGCACGTCGGGCCTCGCGATGAAAATCGAAGGCCCTATCTTACAGGTCATTTTTCGCTTTTCGAACTTCGAAGTTCGAAGTTCCAAGTTCGCGCCGAAGGCGCGTTCCCCTATTCTTCGGTTTTCCAATGCCGATCTTCCAGATGGATCGGCGCGGCTTTGCCCTTGGCGATGTGCGACGCGATCTGCTGCGCATGGAAGCGGCCGTTCTCGATGAACCACCGGTTGGTGCGAAAGCCGCCGCAGACCGTGCCGGCCAGATAGACACCCGGCCGCGCGCTCTCGAAGGACGACTCGTCGAAGATCGGCGTGCGATCGGCGTCGTCGGCGAACGTGATCCCGAGCCGTTCGAGGAACGCGAAGTCGGGCTGATAGCCGGTCATCGCGAGGACCCAATCGTTCTCGAGCGTCACGCGATCGGCCGGCGTCTGCAGGGTGATGGTCTTGTCCTGAATGTCGACGACGGCCGTGTCGAAGAACGCCGTGATGCTGCCTTCCTTGATGCGGTTCTCGAGGTCGGGGCGAATCCAGTACTTGATGCTGTCCGACAACGTCGACGAGCGCACGACGAGCGTCACCTCGGCGCCGTGGCGATAGCAGTCGAGCGCGGCCTTGGCCGCGGAGTTCTTCGCGCCGATCACGGCGACCTTCTGTCTCACGTACGGGTACGGCTCGCGGTAGTAGTGCGTGACCTTCGGCAGGTCCTCGCCTGGCACGCGCATCAGGCACGGCACGTCGAAGAAGCCGATCGCGACGACGACGTGCCGCGCGCGGTGCTCGCCGCGATCGGTGACGACCGTGAAGCCGCCACGCGTGCCGCGCACGTCGGCCACACGCTCGTGCAGCCGCACGTCCAGCCGCTCGCGCGTGGCGACGAGACGGTAGTACTCGATCGCGTCCTCGCGGCTCGGCTTGTAGCGCGTGATCGGAAATGGATGGCCGCCGATCTCGATCAGCTCCGGCGTCGAAAAGAACTCCATGTTGATCGGATAGCCGACGATGGAGTTGACGAGCGAGCCTTTGTCGATGACGCAGACCGTCAGGCCCTGCCGCTGCGCTTCGATCGCGCACGCCAGCCCGACCGGCCCGGATCCGATGACGAGGACGTCCAACATCACGTTGCTTGTATCACGTTCGGGCTATGGGCTACGGGCGGCGGGCTGCCGTGCTGGCCACGCCGGGTCTGAAGACCCGGCCTACATCTGTTGGCCCGGCCTACGTCCGCATGATTGAAGCACGCAGCCCCGCGGCCCGAAGTCAGATGTAGGCCTGGTCTTTAGACCCGGCGCGCGGGTGCGCGGCTCGCGACGTACCCGACCGCGACGCAGATGATGCCGCCGACGAGGACGTACCACGTCCACGCCAGCGGCGTGTAGAGCTTGACCGCCAGCATGCACGCGAGCGAGACCGCCATGCCGGTCATCACGCCCGTCTGATTGGCGCGGCGCGTCGTCACGCCGAGCACGAACGCGCCCAGCATCGGGCCGTACACGAGCGACGCGATCGTGAGGCCCGACGTGAACACCGAGCCCCACCGGCGCGCGACGACGGCGATGCCGATGAGCGCGAGGCCCCATCCGGCCGTGCACCAGCGCGAGACGCGCAGCAGATGCCCATCGTCGGCGTGCGGCGCCAGCAGCGGCCGATAGAAGTCGATCACCGTCGTCGAGGCCAGCGAGTTGAGCGAGCCGCTGAGGTTCGACATCGCCGCCGCGAAGATCGCGGCGATGACGAGACCGGACACGCCGTGCGGCAGGTGCTGGACGATGAATGCCGGAAAGATCTCGTCGTTGCTCGTCAATTGCGGGGGCGGCGACGTCTGGTAGTAGCCGAAGAGCAGCAGGCCGATCCAGAGGAACAGGATGAATTGCAGAAGGACGACGACGCCGCTCATGAGCAGCGCGCGGCGGCCGTCGCGAAGCGTGCGGCACGCCAGCAGCCGCTGCACCAGCAGCTGATCCACGCCGTGACTCGCCGTCGTCAGGCACGCGCCGCCGATCACGCCCGCCCAGAACGTGAACGGCAGACGCAGATCCCACGAGAACGAGAGCACCTGCAGCTTGCCGGCGGCACCCGCAGATGCGGCGATCGCAGGCCAGCCGCCCGGCGTCAGGTGCAGCAGCTCGTACCCGGCGAGCAGCGATCCGCCGATGTAGATGACGAACTGGATGACGTCCGTCCAGATCACCGCGCCGATCCCGCCTTCGAACGTGTAGACGAGCGTCAGCAGGCCGACCATGACGATGGCCCAGAGCCACAGGTGCGGCACGCCGGGCAGGCTGGTCGAGAGCACGGCGCCGAGGACGAGCGAGGCGGCGAACACGCGCACGCCTTCGGCGAGCGCGCGCATGACGAGGAACATCGAGGCCGCGGCGTGCTTGGCGCTCGCGCCGAAGCGCCGGTCGAGCAGCGAGTACGCCGTCAGCATCTCGCCGGCGAAGTACGCCGGCAGCAGGAGCGCGCAGATGATCACGCGTCCGACGAGATAGCCGAGCACGACCTGCAGGTAGGTGAGCGAGCCGCCGAGCTCGGGCCGCGCGTACGCGCCGTAGACCAGCGCCGGCACGCCGATGAGCGTCAGCGTGCTCGTCTCGGTGGCGACGATCGACAGTCCGATGATCCACCACGACGTCGTGCCGCCGCCGACGAAGTAGTCCTTGACCGTGCGCTGCGAGCGCCGGAAGCGCGTGCCAAACGCCGTGATGCCCGCCAGATACGACAGCAGCACGACGTAGTCGACGAAGGAGAATCCCATCGGAATATCCGCCGTGATGTTATCCTGCGCGTGTCGCGGCCCGCCGCAGGCGTCCGCGTCGGTTGGATCCCGTCCACTGGTCCGATCAGTCGGCGAGTCACGCCGCGCGGCGCGCGACCGATTACCGGTCTATGGGTGCGCGTCCGTCCGGAGGTGTCATGCCGTCCTCGCTCAGTCAGGCCTTCAGCTACGACAAGCTCGGCAGCGATCGCGACTCGCTGCGGCGGTCCCTCGCCAATCTCCTCATCTACTCCCTCGGCAAGGATCCGATCACGGCCACGTCGCGCGACTGGTTCAACTCCACGGCCTACGCCGTCCGCGAGCGGCTGATCGAGCGCTGGATGGAGACGATGCGCAGCTACTACCGGTCGGACGCCAAGCGCATCTACTACTTCTCGATGGAGTACCTCACCGGCCGGCTGCTCTCGAACAGCCTGCTGAACATGGGGGTCTACGATCAGTGCCGCGAGGCGCTCTCGGATCTCGAGCTCGATTTCGATCGCATCCGCGAGCTCGAGCACGACGCCGCGCTCGGCAACGGCGGCCTCGGCCGGCTCGCCGCGTGCTTCCTCGACTCGATGGCGACGCTCGGCCTGCCCGGCTACGGCTACGGCATCCGCTACGAGTACGGCATGTTCCATCAGCGCATCGAGCACGGCTTCCAGGTGGAGTCCCCGGACAACTGGCTGCGCGACGGCAATCCGTGGGAGTTCGCGCGGCCCGAAGTGATCTTCCCCGTCAAGTTCGGCGGGCGCGTCGTCGAGTTCACCGACGAGCACGGCGTCCCGCGGTTCCACTGGGTCGACACCGAGGACGTGCTGGCGATGGCGTTCGACACGCCGGTGCCGGGCTACGACACGCCGACGGTCAACAACATGCGGCTCTGGTCCGCGAAGGCGTCGCGCGACTTCAACCTGAAGGACTTCAACGCCGGCGACTACTTCAAGGCCGTCGAGGAGAAGAACCAGTCGGAGAACCTCTCGAAGGTCCTCTACCCCGACGACACCACGCCGAAAGGGAAGGAGCTGCGGCTGAAGCAACAGTACTTCTTCGTATCGGCGTCGATCCAGGACATCCTGCGGCGCTTCAGCGGCTACCACGCGACGCTCGACGAGCTGCCCAAGAAGGTGGCCATCCAGCTCAACGACACGCACCCGACGATCGCGATCCCCGAGCTGATGCGCGTGCTCATCGATCTCTACCGGCTCGACTGGGATCGCGCGTGGGCGATCACGCACGCGACGTTCTCGTACACGAACCACACGCTGATGCCCGAGGCGCTCGAGACGTGGCCGGTCGCGATGTTCGAGCGCGTGCTGCCGCGGCACCTGCAGATCATCTACGAGATCAACCAGCGCTTCCTCGAGGGCGTGCGGCACCGCTATCCGGGCGACGTCGATCTGCTGCGGCGGCTGTCGGTCGTCGACGAGAACGGCGAACGGCGCCTGCGCATGGCGCATCTGGCGATCATCGGCAGCCACACGGTCAACGGCGTGTCGCAGATTCACACGGATCTGATGAAGCACACGATCTTCGCGGACTTCGATCGCATCACGCCGGGACAGATCATCAACATCACCAACGGCATCACGCCGCGGCGCTGGCTGAATCAGGCCAACCCCGGTCTGTCGAAGCTCATCACCGCCGAGATCGGACCGGCCTGGCTCAAGGACCTGCCGGAGCTGCGCCACCTGACGCCGCTCGCCGAGCAGGCCGATTTCCGCCGGCGGTTCCGCGAGGTCAAGCACGCGATGAAGCGGCGGCTCGCCTCGGCGATCCACGATCGGCTGGGCATCGAGGTCTCGCCGGCGTCGATGTTCGACGTGCAGGTCAAGCGGATGCACGAGTACAAGCGCCAGCTCCTGAACCTGCTGCACGTCGTGACGCGGTACAACCGCATCCGCGACGGGCACACGACGGGGCTCGTGCCGCGCACCGTGATCTTCAGCGGCAAGGCGGCGCCCGGCTATGCGATGGCGAAGCTCATCATCAAGCTCATCCATTCGATTGCCGACGTCGTCAACAACGATCCGGTGGCGCAGGCGCTGCTGAAGGTCGTGTTCATGCCGGACTACAGCGTCTCGAACGCCGAGCTGATCATCCCGGCGAGCGATCTGTCCGAGCAGATCTCGACGGCCGGCACCGAGGCGTCCGGCACCGGCAACATGAAGCTCGCGCTCAACGGCGCGATGACGATCGGCACGCTCGACGGCGCGAACATCGAGATCCGCCAGCAGGTGGGCCACGAGAACATCTTCATCTTCGGGATGACGGCCGAGGAGGTCGCGGCGCTGCGCACGCGCGGCTACGATCCGAAGGCCGTCGTCGCCGCCAATCCGGATCTGGGCCGCGTGCTCGACATGATCCGCACGGGCTTCTTCTCGATGGACGCGCCGGATCGCTTTACGCCAATCGTCGACGCGCTGACGACCTACGGCGACCACTTCATGCTCGTCGCCGACTACGCGTCCTACGTCGCGTGCCAGGACGCCGTCGACGCGCTGTATCTCGACGAGGAGGAATGGTCGCGCCGCGCGATCCTCAACGTCGCCGGCATGGGACGCTTCTCGAGCGATCGGACGATTCACGAGTACGCGACCAACGTCTGGAACGTGACGCCGGTCACGCGGGGGTGACGAAGGGACGAGGGGACGAAGGGACCAGGGACGAGGGTGCTAACTTCGAACTTTGAACTTCGAATTTTGAAAGCGCGATGCGGACCAAGGATCTGATCGTCGAGAACTGGCTGCCGCGCTACACGGGCGCGCCGCGGGAGGCGTTTGCGCCGTACGTCCTGCTGACGAACTTCCGCAGCTACCTCGACATCTTCGCCGCGCAGACCAACGCGGACATCATGGGCCTCGATCGGCCGATGCCCGTCGCGGCCGCCGACGGCCTGACGATGATCGACTTCGGCATGGGCAGCCCGAACGCAGCAACGGTCATGGATCTGCTGTCGGCCGTCGCGCCCAAGGCCGTGCTGTTCCTCGGCAAATGCGGCGGTCTCAAACGCAAGAACCAGCTCGGCGATCTCGTGCTGCCGATCGCGGCGATCCGCGGCGACGGCACGTCGAACGACTACCTGCTGCCCGAAGTGCCCGCGCTTCCCGCGTTCAGCCTGCAGCGCGCGGTCTCGACCGTGATCCGCGATCGCGGGCAGGACTACTGGACCGGCACGGTCTATACGACCAACCGCCGCGTCTGGGAGCACGACGACGCGTTCAAGGAGTACTTGCGGAAGACGCGGTCGATGGCGATCGACATGGAGACCGCGACGATCTTCGCCGCCGGGTTCGCGAACTCGATTCCCTCGGGCGCGCTGCTGCTCGTGAGCGATCAGCCGATGGTCCCTGAGGGCGTCAAGACCGAAGCCTCCGACCGCGTCGTCACCACCGGCTTCGCCGAGCGCCACGTCGCGATCGGCGTCGAAGCCCTCCGCCTCATCAGACGCGACGGGCGGAGCGTCAAACACTTGCGATTTGATGAATAGGGCACGTGCGCGTGTATCTCACTATCGCGCTATCTCACTAACGCACTATCTGGGCATCGGCTATCTCGTTATCTGCAGCTCATCGCGCTATCTGCACGGCCGGCGTCGGCAGATAGCCCGATAGTCCGATGGAAGGCAGATAGCGAGATAGCCGGATGGAAGGCAGATAGCCCGATAGCCCGATCTCCAGATAGTGCGATAGCGCGATAGTGAGATAGCGCGATACACGCTCTCATCTCCTATACTTTCCCCCCATGCCCACTCCCATTTCCGGTCCGGTTTCCCGTCGCGATCTGTTCAAGACGCTTGGTGCGGCCGCTGGAGCGGCGGCCGTGACGTCGACCCTGCGCGCGCAAAATGCGAGCGCGCCTTCGCCGCCGAGCACGGTGACGATGCCGCCGCGCGATTTCGATCCGAACGCGGCGCCGCCGATCTACTTCACCGATCCCGACGTGCTGTCGGTCGATCCCAGCTTCGATCGCTACGTTCAGCCGAACGCGCCGATCGAGCGGCTGTGGCGCGGCGGGCAGTGGCTCGAAGGGCCGGCGTGGAACGGCGTGGGGCGCTTCCTGGTGTTCAGCGACATTCCCGTCAACCGTCAGTTCCGCTGGAGCGATGACGACGGCCACGTGTCGGTGTTCCGGCTGCCGTCGAACAACAGCAACGGCAACACGTTCGACGCGCAGGGACGGCAGATCTCCTGCGAGCACCTGCTGCGGCGCATCGTCCGCTACGAGCACGACGGATCGATCACCGTAATCGCGCAGGCGTACGACGGCAAGCACTTCAGCTCGCCCAACGACGTCGTCGCACATCCGGACGGCAGCTACTGGTTCTCCGATCCGCCGTACGGCGCCAGCTTGTACGAAGGACAGGCGGACACCAACGGCGGGCCGACGAACCCGGATGGCCATCTGCGCGCGCGCGCCGGCCAGTCCGCCGAAGCCGGCAACATGCGCCGCGAGCTGCCGAACGCGGTCTACCGCGCGGATCCGAACGGCCGCGTCGAGCGCGTCATCACCGAGGATCTGGTGCCGGATCCGAACGGGCTCGCGTTCTCACCGGACTACAAGCGGCTGTACGTCGCGAGCACGGGGAAGGGGCCGGGCGACACGGGGCCGGGCGGCAAGGGCGATCTGCACGTCTTCGACGTCGGCACGGACAATCGGCTGTCGAATCATCG
>CAZNMF010000407.1:0-3280 GCA_964573795.1 uncultured Solibacteraceae bacterium | reverse complement strand
TGGCCATCTGCATCGCGCGCGTGCCACGAATCAGCTTGAGCGCCTCGTAGATCAGGATCGAGACGATCAGGATGTCGACGATGTCCCACGCCGACACCTGGGGCCGATTCAGCAGAGCCGCGATCCGCGCCATGTGGACGGCAAAAGACTATCAAGGCATCGGGACATCTCGCTATCGGGACATCGGGGCATCGGGATGTCGGGGTTGGCCGGACCTGAAGGTCCGGCCCTCCGAAAGGCGTGCGCCCGTGCTCTTCGGAGCGCCGGACCTTCAGGTCCGGCGTATCGCGTCCGCAACCCGCACCACCTGCGCCATCTCCGCGACGTCGTGGACGCGGACGATGTGGGCGCCGGCGAGGATGGCGGCGGTGACGGCGGCCGCGGTGCCCCAGACGCGCTGGGCGGGCGGAAAACGCTCGTCGGAGCGCCCGTGTTCGTCGGAGCGACGGACCTTCCGCCTTCGCGAAATGCTTCGGCGGACCGCCGTAGCCTCGGCGGAGGCGGTCAGGTCCGGCGGGACGACATCGAGCGCCGCCTTCAGGTACGACTTGCGCGACGGCCCTGCCAGCAGCGGACGGCCGAGCGCCGCGAACTCCGAGAAGCGCGCCAGCACCTCGAACGACTGCTCGGCGCGCTTGGCGAAGCCGATGCCGGGATCGTAGATGACGCGCGTGTCGTCGATCCCCGCCGCGCGCGCGGCCGTGCCGCGCTCGCCCAGCTCCCGGATCACGTCGCGCACGACGTCCTCGTACTGCGCGCGGGCGTACATGTCGTCCGATCGGCCGCGCGTGTGCATCAGCACGACGGCGGCGCCGCGATGCGCGACGACGCCGGCGAGATCGGGATCGAACGTGAGTCCGCTGACGTCGTTGACGATGGTCGCGCCGGCCGCCAGCGCCTTCGCGGCGACCTCGGCCTTGTAGGTGTCGACGGAGATCGGCACGCGCACGCGCCCGCGCAGGCGCTCGAGCACCGGCGCGATGCGCCGCCACTCTTCATCGGCGGGCACCGCGGGCGCGCCCGGACGCGTGGACTCGCCGCCGATGTCGAGGATGTCGGCGCCGTCGGCGATCATCTGCGCGGCGGCGGCCGCCGCACGATCGGGATCCATCCGCACACCGCCGTCGGCGAACGAATCCGGCGTGATGTTGAGGATCCCCATCACGAGCGTGCGATGACCTAGATCGAGTTGACGACCATCGGCGAGGGGGACGGAGAAAATGGGGCGGGGAGGCAACACGAAGAAAAGTTAAAAGTTACAAGCCAAAAGCCAGAAGACCGGAGGCTGCCGTGTCGGGGTCACGTTCCAGCCTTCTGGCTTCTGGCTTGTGACTTCTAACTTCTTTAGCGTCTTTCGTCGCTATTCCTGTCCCACCGGCTTGTTGAGCGCAGGGACGATCGCGGGGCGTTCCGGCGTCTCGCGACGCGGCTCGCCGGCAGCGGGCGCGGGCGTCGCCGGCGGCGGCACGATCTCCTGCAGCGGCAGGCCCTTGGCCAGGCGCATCACCTGGTCGGCGTCGAGCACCTCGCGCGCGAGCAGCTCGTCCGCGATCTTCAGCAGGATGGCCTTGTGCTCGGTGAGCACCTGCCGCGCGCGCTCGTAGTTGTCCATCACGAAGCGCTTGACTTCCTGGTCGATGCGGATCGCCGTCTCCTCGCTGTAGTCCTGCGCCTTGGAGATCTCGCGGCCGAGGAAGATCTGCTCTTCCTTCTTGCCGAACGTGAGCGGCCCCATCGCGTCGCTCATGCCCCATTCGCAGACCATCTTGCGCGCGAGATCGGTCACGCGCTCGAGGTCGTTGCCCGCGCCGGTGGTGAGCTTGCCGTTGGTGATCTGCTCGGCGATGCGGCCGCCGAGCAGGATCGCGAGCTGATCCTGCAGGTAGTCGCGTGAGTGGTTGTGCTTGTCGTCGACGGGCAGCAGCGTCGTCAAGCCGAGCGCCATCCCGCGCGGGATGATCGTCACCTTGTGGACGGGATCCGCGTTCGGCAGCAGCACGGCCAGCAGCGCGTGCCCGGCCTCGTGCACGGCGGTCACGCGCTTCTCCTCGTCGGTGATGACCATGGAGCGGCGCTCCGAGCCCATCATCACCTTGTCCTTCGCGTACTCGAAGTCGGCCATGCGGACGACCTTCTGGTTGTAGCGCGCGGCGTTGAGCGCCGCCTCGTTCACCAGGTTCGCCAGGTCCGCGCCGCAGAAGCCGGCCGTGCCGCGCGCCAGCACCTTGATGTCCACGTCCTCCGACAGCGGAATCTTCTTCGTGTGGACGGCGAGGATGCCCTCGCGTCCCTTCACGTCCGGCCGGCTGACGACGATGCGGCGATCGAAGCGGCCGGGACGGAGCAGCGCCGGATCGAGGACGTCGGGACGGTTCGTCGCGGCGATGAGGATGACGCCTTCGTTCGACTCGAAGCCGTCCATCTCGACGAGGAGCTGGTTCAGCGTCTGCTCGCGCTCGTCGTGGCCGCCGCCGAGGCCCGCGCCGCGATGACGGCCGACCGCGTCGATCTCGTCGATGAAGATGATGCACGGCGCGTTCTTCTTGCCCTGCTCGAACAGGTCGCGCACGCGCGACGCGCCGACGCCGACGAACATCTCGACGAAGTCGGAGCCGCTGATCGAGAAGAACGGCACGTTCGCCTCGCCGGCGACCGCGCGCGCGAGCAGCGTCTTGCCCGTGCCGGGCGATCCCATCAGCAGCACGCCCTTCGGGATGCGGCCGCCGAGCTTCTGGAACTTCTGCGGCTCGCGCAGGAACTCGATGATCTCCTGCAGCTCTTCCTTCGCTTCGTCCGCACCGGCGACGTCGCGGAACGTCACCTTCTTCTGCGCGCTCGACGACAGCTTCGCGCGGCTCTTGCCGAACGACAGGGCCTTGTTCCCGCCGCTCTGCATCTGCCGCATGAAGAACAGGAAGAAGCCGATCATCAGGATGATCGGCGCCCACGACAGCAGGATCGCGGTCCACGCGCCAGACGTCTCGGGCCGCGTGTTGACGACGACGCCCTTCTTCACGAGCTCGTTGGCCAGCCCTTCGTACGAGGGCGGCAGATAGGTCGTGAACGTCTTGCTGGGCGAACCGGTGACGTCGACCACCGCGAACTTGCCGGTGATCTCGTTGCCCCTGAACGTGACTTCGGCGACGTCCGAGGGCGTCTTCTCGATCGCGCGCGCGTAGAAGTCCGAGAACGGGATCTGCGTGCCGCTGGCCGGCCACGTCGAGAACTGCCAGATCAGGGCCAGCACGACGACGAGCGCCATCCAGAACAAGAGGCTCTT
>CAZNMF010000406.1:0-11337 GCA_964573795.1 uncultured Solibacteraceae bacterium | reverse complement strand
ACGGCGGAGAGCGCGCGCTACAACGTGGACGTCAACGGCATCTCGTCGAGCCGCACGCTCAACGTGCCGACGGCGGCGCTGCTGTATCTGCGGCGCGCGTTCCAGCCACGCTCGACGTTCACGCTCGCGGGCGTGCAGCGGAGCGAAGGGCAGCGCGTCGCCGAGCTGGCGTTCGTCGAACAGGCGCTGCCGCGCATCATCCGATCGCCGGGCGAGCTGCCGATGGGCGGACGGGCGTGGGTCGACGCGGAGTCCGGCCGCGTGCAACGGACGTCGCTCGACTACACGCTGCACAACCGCCAGCTCGCCACGGAGGCCACGATCGAGGTCACGTACGCGGACGTGCCGCGGCTGGCGCTCTGGCTGCCGGCGGGCATGCGTGAGAAGTACGAGTCGCGGTTGGACGGACGATTCGTCGGCGCCATCACCGCCGAGGCGACGTACTCGAACTTCCGGCGCTTCTCGGTCGCGGTCACCGAGAAGCACGGGGACCTCACGTCCACGCCCGACGCGCCGGCCACACATTGATGGATTGATGGAAGGAGCCTCCGTGCCCCGTCGCGCAGCCGTGCTCGTCGTGTCCGTGGCGCTCGCCGCGCTCGTGTTGTCGGTTCACGCCCAACAGGATCCGCAGTCGCCGCGATCGATCTTTCGTGTCAGGACCGATCTGATCCCGGTCGACGTCTCGGTGCTCGACAAAGATCGCCAACCGGTGCGGGGACTCTCCTCGGCGGATTTCGCGGTGTACGAGGATGGCAAGCGACGGCCCGTGGTGGCGTTCTCGGCGGTGGACGTGCCCGGCCCCGTGCGCGACGCGGCGGTCGCGCCGTGGGTCCGCGACGCGCCGAAGGACGTCGTCTCCAACGATCTGCCCGACGAAGGCCGGCTCGTCGTCATTCTGATGGACGGCACGATCCCTGACGGACAGCCGACGATCGCGGCGAAGCAGATCGCGCATGAAGCGGTCGATGAGCTTGGCCCCGGCGATCTGGCGGCCGTCGTGCGGTCCACGATCTTCGGCAACAACGGGCTCTCGCAGGGATTCACATCCGATCGCTCGCGACTGATCGACGCGATCGACTCGCCGTTCATGGGGACGACCGAGCCGCCGGAGATGACAGCCGCCGGTCTGGAGTCACCGTCGCCGGTCCCCGGAACGGCCTTCCACACCAAGGAACAATGTGAGGTGCTCTACGACGTGGCACGCGCGATGCGCGATGCTCCACGGCGGCGCAAGATGGTGATCTTCGTCGGGACGTCGCTCGGCCTGGGCGGCCAGCTTCGATCGGGCGGGGATATTCGGCCCTGCCGCGAGAAGCTACTCGGCGAGCTGGCCGATTCGAACGTCACGGTCCAGGCCGTGGATCCCGTCGGTTTGCTCACGCTCGCCGTGGGAGCGGACTACACGACGCACAATCGCGTGACGCCGGAGCTGCAGCAGAGATGGGGCCGGCAGAACCAGAATCGTATCGACGCGTTGCGCGTGTTGCCAAGCCTCACGGGCGGCCGGCTCGTGGCCAACACCAACACGCCGCAGAATGCCATGCCCGCGATCTTCGCGGAGAGCCAGTCGTACTATCTGCTCGGCTTCGAGCCGGCGTCGCCGGTGACGAAGAACGCGCACGCCATCCGCGTCGAGGTCCGGCGGCGAGGCGTGACGGTGCACTGGCGAAATGGCTATCGCACGCAACCGGAGGTGAACGCCGTCGCCGTGCGCGCGGAGAACGGCGCAGCCAGCGCGGTGCCGCCCGAGTTGACGGCCGCGCTCGACGGCGCGCTGCCGCGTCAGGACCTGCCGCTCTCGGTGACCGTCGCGCCATTTGCGCTCGCGGTGGGCCGCAAGGCCGCGGTGGCGATTGCGCTTGGCGCGACGCTTCCTGCCGGTGCCGACGCGCGCACGCTCGACGTCACCGTCGGCGCCTTCGACGTCCGCGGCAACGCGGTCGGCGTCGGCCATCAGACCATCGACGTGCCGATCGAGCTCGCGCGTACGGGTCGCGCTGACGACGGGCTGATCACGCGGCTGGATCTACCGCCCGGCCGCTACGAGCTGCGCGCGGCGGTGCAGGACGTCGCGAGCGGCACGATCGGCAGCGTGTTCTCGTTCGTCGACGTGCCGGACTTTGGCCGCGACGCGTTGACGATGTCGGGGCTGGTGCTGCATCGCGAGGAATCGCCGCACGTCGAGGACAACCCGATCGCGGGCGTCGTGCCGATCATCCCGACCGTCGCGCGCGCGTTCTCGCGCGACGATGGGGTCCACGCGTTTCTGCGGATCTATCAGTCGAGCGACCCGCAATCCGTCACCGTGACGACGCGTGTCATCGACGCGACGAACCGGGCCGTCGTCGAGCAGCAGACCGAGCTGAGTGTCGACGCATTTCTCGCGCGCTCGGCCGACGTCGACGTCCCGCTGCCGCTGAGTCAGCTCGAGCCTGGACATTACCTGTTGACGATCGCCGCTGCGCGCGGCGAATTGCACGTCGAGCGCACGGCGCGGTTCGAGGTGCGGGCGGCGCGTTGATCGACGACGGACGGCTTGGGGCTTGGGGCGCGCGGCTTGGGAGACGATGACGCGTCGCCCGTCACGCCGAGTCTGAAGACCCGGCCTACAGCTGCAAATTCGCAGACGCGGCGACCGTAGCCGGAAATCAGATGTAGGCCGGGTCTTCAGACCCGGCAGCGCGCGGCCGGGGCGGCCACAAGGGCCGCCTCTACGGCGGGCTTCGGGGAGCCGGCGCGCGCCATCCGGTTGGCGTTACACTGCGGCCATTCGAGAGCTCGACGTGACTTCGATCTTCTTGCGAGACGTCGTCCGCGCCTTGCGGAGCTGGGGCAGGACGCCCGGTTCGGCGTTGTTGATTGTGCTTGCGCTCGGCACGAGCGGTGGCGCCCTCATCGCGCTGGCGACTCTGGTCAACAGCGTCTTCTGGCGTCAGGTGCCCGTCTCCCATCCCGAACAGATGGTGGGGATATCCGGCATCGACGGGCGCGTGTCTGATCGTCAGACGGTCGGCATTCCGAGCAGCCTGTTTGCGTCGCTCGGTCGGGCGGAGCAGGTGTTTCACGGCTTCGCGGGCTTCGTCGACCTCGATTCAGTCGCCGTCATCAACAACACGAGTCAGCGCCTCGCGCTCGAAGGTGTCACCGCTCGCTATTTCGAAACCCTGGGCGTGCGCCCTGCGCTCGGAGCCTTTGTGGGGCCGCTCGACGAGGAGCGCGCGTCGCCCGTCGCAACGATCAGTTTTCGCTGCTGGGCGCGCTGCTTCGGATCGGACCCTGACGTCGTCGGGAAGACCTTTCGTCTGCGGGGCGAGCTCATGACGGTCATCGGAGTTGCGCCGCCGGACTTCACCGGCCTCGAGATCGGCGTTCCATCCGACGCATGGGTGCCTGCTTCACTGGTGTCTCGGTTGCTCGAGCAACCGCCAGACCTCATTTATTTCGATGCGCTCGTGGGGCGGCTTCGCCCCGGCGTTAGCCTCCCGCAGGCGAAGCGTGCGCTCGAATCATTGTGGCCACCGGCACGACACGCGGCCGCCGATGTCGTCGGGACGGTCTTGCCGCAAGAGCGTGACGAGATCCTCTCGCTTCAGCCGCGAGTGGAATCTGCGGCCAGGGGCTTCTCGCCGTATCGAGACTACTATCGCCGGCCGTTGACGCTGCTCATGCTCTCGTGCCTCGTCACCGTGCTGCTCGCGTGTGTGAATCTCTCGGGGTTGCTGCTGGCTCGGTGGTCCACGCGGGAAGGCGACCTGGCGGTGCAGTCGGCGCTCGGCGCTTCCACGTGGCGTTTGGTGTCCCAGGTGTTCACCGAGTCGCTGGCGCTGTCGTCGGTCGCGGTTCTGCTCAGCGTGCCGATTGCCCTTGGGGCAGCGCGGAGTCTGACGCTGCTGCTCTGGAATCAGTCTGAGGGGGCACCGTTGGATCTGCGCGTCGACGCTCGCGTGTTGGGCGTGATGGTCGCGCTCGTCAGTGTCGTCGCGTGCTGTGTGAGCCTGCTGCCGTCCTCTCGCATCTGGTCAGGCACGCTTGCGCTCAACCGGGGCTCGCGCGGGACGGCCAGCCGCAGCGTGACGCAGTGGGGCCAATGGCTCGCCGCGGCGCAAATCGCGCTGTCGATCCCGCTGCTGGTCATGGCATGGCTCGTGGCCGTGAATCTCCATCGTCTCGAAGGCGTCAACACGGGATTTCGTGCGGATGACGTGGTCGTCGCCACCATCACGGATGAGGGCCGCGTCGCATCGGCCGGCGATCCTGCCTTCCGATTCATCGAGACGTCCTCGGCGTTGTGTGCGGCTCCAGGCATCTCTGCCGCGGCCCTGTGTTTGGGGGAGCCCGTGTCCGGGCTCAGGCGACGAACCATCACGGTTGATGACAGACGTTACGAGGCCACGCCCTTTGTTCATGCCGTGTCGCCCGGGTACCTCGATACCTTGAGCATTCCGCTCGTGGCTGGACGCGATTTCGCCTGGACGGACGACAGCCATCACGGCGACGTCGCCCTCCTCTCCGCGGGACTTGCGCAGACGATATTCCCAGGCGTCAGTCCTCTCGGCCGGCACGTGCGACTCGGGGACCGGCTCCTGGAGGTCATTGGCGTCATCGCGGACGCCAGAATCGCGAATCCGCACGAGACGAATCAGCCGGTGCTCCTCACGGCGCTGCTCCAGCGGCCTCGACGCCTGCTCGAGCTTGCGGCGCCAATCGTCCTGGTGAAGTCTCCGCTTTCCCTGCCGGCCGTGCAGGCGCTGGCGCATCGCGCGCTTGCCGGGCTTGGGCGAGACGATGTTCTCGAGGCTCACTCGCTGCAACACACGCTGGAGGCGGAGCTGCTTCGCGAGCGTTTGATGCGCATGGGCGCATGCTATTTTGCGAGCGTGACGACGCTGTTGGTGTTCATCGGCCTGCAGGCGGTGTTGAACGTCGACATTGCGAGACGGATTCCTGAAATCGGGTTGCGCGTCGCGCTCGGCGCCTCGACCGGTGACATTCGCAGGCTGGTGATTCGCGACGCCGGCCTCATGGCCGCGACTGGCCTGACGGTCGGCATCCCGCTCGCCATCATCGCAAGCCGGCTCATCGCCAGCACCATCACGTTCGCCTCCAACGGTCTGTTCGCCGTCGGTGTTGCCACCGCGACGACCGTCGTCATCGCGGTGCTCGCACTCGTGATCCCGCTCCGCCTGGCGACCCGCGTCGCCCCGGCCGCAGCGCTCGGTGGACAATGACAGTTTCCATCGACTACGACGCCGAGTTCGGCGGCATCGACATCTACCTGTTCGACCAGCTCCAGCGCGGGCGCATCGTCCCCGGCATGCGCATCTTCGACGCGGGCTGCGGCTGGGGGCGCAACATCATCCATCTGGCGAAGCAGGGCTACGATGTGAGCGGCGTGGACGCCGACGCGGGCGCGATACGGGAAGTTCACGCGCGCCTGACGCAGATCGCGCCGGGCGTCGCCGCCGATCGCTTCCGTCCCGAGCGCGTCCAGGACTCCACCTTTGCCGACGCCTGCGCCGACGTCGTCATCAGCAGCGCCGTCCTGCACTTCGCGCGCGACGATGCGGAGTTCGAGGCGATGCTGCGGGGGGCGTGGCGCCACCTCGCGCCGCGCGGGCTGTTCTTCTGCCGCCTGGCCTCCACGATCGGCATGGAGGCTCGCGTGCGGCCGCTTGGCGGCCGCCGCTTCACCATGCCGGACGGCACGGATCGCTATCTCGTGGATGAGCGCATGCTGCTGGAGTGGACGCGGCGGCTGAACGCGCGGCTCCTCGATCCGATCAAGACGACGGTCGTGCAGGACCAGCGATCGATGACGACGTGGGTGCTGATGAAGTCGTAGACGGCACGCGTCACTGATCGAGATCGGACGATCGAGGCCCGGCGGCAAGACGCCAGATCGCGAGATCGTGAGGACCTGCGCGTGCTCGCCAGATGAAAGGCAGATAGCTTTTCGCATCAGTCTTCGCCGCTTCCTCCGCAGTCCGGGCTACGCCGTCGCCGCCGTCGTCCGCACCTTGCGCATCGATCCCGCGCTTCGCCGAGCGCGTGGGCATCGACGTCGCGACGATTTCGCAGGCACTGGCGGCGGACGGACCGTCTCCCGCGGCCAGCCCGCAACTTCGTGGCTCTTGCCGGGTTTGCTGGAGAGGTGTCCACGATGTTTCGCCGCCTGTTGCTCGCCGCCACGATCGCGCTGGGATGCCTCGGTTCAGGCATCGGCCGCCTGCACGCGCGGGAGCCCGTGTATCCCGGTGCCGTCTGGGTGGCCGAGACCGATGCGACGGCGGCGGACCACGCCAGAGCCGACGCGCTCCGGAATCTTCTGCGCCGCGGTGACACGACCGGCATGATGGTCGTTGTCGGCGGGCGCATGCGCTTCGCGTACGGCGACGTCGCGGAGGTCAGCTACATCGCGTCGGCTCGGAAGAGCGTCGTGGCCATGCTCTATGGCCGGTACGTCGAGAACGGCACGATCCGTCTGAGCGCGACGCTCCGCGATCTCGGGATCGACGACCGGGGAGGGCTCCTGCCCGTCGAGCGCGAGGCGTCGGTCGCGGATCTGCTCGCCGCTCGATCCGGCGTGTATCACGGGGCCGCCAATCAGGGCGACGCGTCCGCGCGCGCGCCGGCGCGCGGCTCGGTGCGGCCCGGCGCGTATTTCCTCTACAACAACTGGGATTTCAACGCGCTGGAGACGATCCTCGAGCGCGCGACGGGACGATCGATCTACGACCTGTTCTCCGACGATCTCGCGGCGCCGCTGCAGCTCGAGGACTGGGATCGGAGGCCCCGCGCCTACGCCAACGCCATTCGGAACGATACCGGCGCGTCCGACTTCCCGGCGCATCATCTCGTGCTGTCGACGCGGGACATGGCGCGATTGGGATATCTGATGTTGCGACGCGGCCAATGGAACGAGCGGCAGGTGATTCCGGCCGCGTGGGTCGGTCGCATCACGTCGGTCGTCACGCCGGCAGATGAAGTGGCTCGGACGTCGCCATTCATCCCTGGCCTGGCGTACGGCAATCTGTGGTGGATTCTGTCGGGCTCGCCGTTTCGCGGCGGGCCGCTCGACGGCGCGTTCACGGCGTCCGGGGCGTACGGCCAATTCATCACCGTGATTCCGCGGCTGGACGCCGTCGTCGCGCACAAGACGCTGGCGCCATCGACCCGGAACGTCCCCGCGGAGACCTATTTCAGTCGCATCCTGCCGGGCGCGATCGGGCTCGTTGCGCGCTGAGGGACGTCGTGGCGCCGCAGCCGGGCGGCAACAAGGGCCTGCACGGGCGTCAGACGGCTAAGGGGACATTGCCGGGCGGCCACAAGGGCCGCCCCTACGGCGTAGCCCGTGGCCTGTAGGCCGTGGCCTTCGTAGGGGCCGCCCTTGTGGCGGCCCAGAATGCTCATCGAACATCGACACTGACGCGCCGAAACGCCACACGATCGGCGCTCGAGTCGAGCACCGTCACCTGACACGTGTACGCGCCAGGCGTCAGCGTCCCCGGCGGAATCGTGAAGCGAATCGGCAGCGCTCTCGTCTTCGCGCCCCAGTGCTCGACGCCCACGGGTGGCGTCTCGAATACGCGCACATCGTCGCGATAGAACGTCAGGTACGCCGCGAGCGGTCGCGGCGCGAGGGCGTCTCGTTCGTAGGCCTGCAGGAAGACGTAGAGCGGACGATCGGCGCTGAACGTGCGGCCGACCGCCGGCACCAGCTTCTGTCCCTCGTCGACGAGCGGATTGGCGGCCTCCGCAGCGATCGTCTGCTTCACGGTGTAGATCGCGTCAGCGGCCGCGACGCGCTGCTGGCTCAAGACGATGCTGCTCAGCGGAACCTCGACCGTCTCGCGCGCGAGATTCGGGATCGTGAACGGCGCCTCGAACGTGCCCATGCGCCCCGTCGCGCCGTTGCGCACGAGCAGCTTGACGACGTACGAGCCCGGCAGCATCGTGACGCCGGTCTCGTACTGAATCAGGCGCGCGGGTGACGGGCGGTCCCTGTCAATGGGAATGCTGATCAGATCGCGGACGTTGCGGTTGGTCGCGCCGTGCGCGTCCTTGATCTCGCCGATCATGTCGATCTCGACGCGTGACGCGCCGCTCGACGCGGCCTGCGTCAACTCGCTGCCGGGCATGCGCACGGAGATCGGGACGAAGTACTCGGCGCTGTTTATCTGGAAGTAATTGACCTCGGCCGCCATCGGAATGTCGGTGATGGGGTCGTCGAGCTTCAACGCGTCGGCGAGCTGTCGCTCTTTTTCCGCGTGGTTGAATTTGCCGAACTCCTTCTCGCCGTAATAGCCAGACCGATAGGAGAGCTCGCCGCTGAGTCCAGACGCGAGCTTCACGACGACGCGCCGATAGCGGCCGTCCTTCGCGACGTTCGTCGTGTAGTAACCGAGGATGTAGTAGCCAGTGACCGCATCCGCGGCCTGCGCGATGCCCAACGACAGGTCGTTGTTGTCGAACATCGCGCGGCCGCCGGTATCCTTCGCCAGCGCGTAGAGCACGTCCTGCGATTGCAGGCCGCGCGCGATCGCCGACTGGGCGATGACGCCGTTGAACATGCCGATGCCGCCGGGCGACGGACGCGTCGCATCGCCGAGCGGCGCCGACGCGACGAGCCCGCGCGCGTCGATCGGATTGATCGTGACGTTCGATCGCACGGCGGCGTTGACGGTCGCGCGCAACTGCGCCATGTTGTCCGTCCCGTTCAAGCGCAGGCCGCTGCCCAGATAGACGAGTGTCTTGAGCTCGGGCAGCGGACCCAGATCCGTCACCGCGCTCTGTAACGCGGAAAGCTGGCGATCCGTCGCGAAGATGTTGAACGCATCGTCGTCTTCGCCGAACGCGCTGCCGGGGTCGAAGGCGATGCCGATCGCGTGGCGCTCGTCGGCCTCGACCATGAGCGACCGGATCGTGTCGCGAAGCACGGCGCGGTCGCCGGTGAAGTCCTGCCGGAGCCGCACGCCACGGCCGTCGAACACCATCAAGGCGACGACATCCGCCGCGGCCATCTTCGTTGCGATGAACCGATCCGCGCTCTCGAACGTGCGCATCTGATCGAAGAAGCCCATCTGATAGAGATCGACATAGAGCACGAGCAATCGCCGGCCGCGGAAGCGCGCGTCGCCGGGAACGGTGGCCGCGGTGGTGACGGGCGTCGTCAATGTCGTAGGAGGCGGGCGATCCACCGGCTCGGTCGTCAGCGTCACGGTCGAGGCGGGCGCGGTGTCGAGACGCTGATACTCGGCGAACGCGATCGGCTGCGTCTGGCCGTTCTCGGTGACGATGAAGTCCGTCGCCGTCAGACCTTCGACCGGCCGTCCCTGCTCGTCCTTGACCGTGACCGTCTGCACGACGAGGTGCGTCGTCGTGCTGAACGTCGCCGGCGGCGGCTGCTGCGCCGTGACAGTGGCCGACGCGAGCAGCAGCGCGAAGACGATCGATCGCCGCGGCATCAGAACCTCAGGCGCATCGTCATCTGCACGGCGCGCATCGGATTGGCGATTGTCGGCCGGCCGAACTGCGGGCTGCCGACGATGGCATCGACGGCCGCGAACGTGACGCGGTTGAGCACGTTGGTCGCGGCGATGCGCCATTCGAGGTTGAGACGCTCGCGCAGACGAAACACGCGCGCGACGCTCAGATCCATCGAGAACGCCGCCGGTCCACGTAGCGAGTTGCGGCCGGCGTTGCCCCACGTGCCCGGAGCCGGCACAGCGAACGCCGCTGGATTCGCGTACGTGCGCGTGGCGATCGGCGCGGGTGAGACGCCGGTCGTCGAGGCACGGATGCCGACGATGCCGGTGCCGGCGACGGGAACGAACGCGATCGGCGTGAAGGGAAGTCCGCTGCCCGCGCTGATCTCAATGGCGACCGTCCAGTCCTTCCAGAGCGAGCCCCACACGCCGTCGACGAGCGTGCCGCCCTTCAATCCGACGCCCGTCGTGTACTGGACTTGGGCGGAGACGTGCTGGCGCTGGTCGAATGACGATGGTCCGCGCTCGGCGTCGAGGTCGCGCCAGTCCTGCGCGACCGACAGCGCCGCCGGTGTGAGCGCGCCACCGCTGAACGTCGCCGCGTCGTCGGTCGCCTTCGCGAGCGTGTAGTCGACGCTCGCCATGAGCCCCGCGTACAGCCTCCGCCGCAGCGTGATCTGCGCGGCGTGGCGAAGCGACGTGCCGTTCGACGTGACGTAGATGAAGCCCGTTGGGCCGGTCGGCGCCTGCGCGCTGCCGGGCGCGTCCGTGTTCGGCAGGAACGCCTGCATCAGATGCGTGCCGCGCGTGCCGAGATACGCGGCGATGACCGTCAGCGAGGCCGGCAGCTCGCGCTGCACCGACAGTTGCCACGTATGCGCGGACGACACGCGGAAGTCTGGATCGATCGCGAACGTGTTGGGTGTGTTCGGCAGCGATGCCGGAAACGGATTCGCGAGTGTCAGCGGTGTCGCCGGCGTGTTCTCGACGTTGAAGGTCTTCGCGAACGGCGTCTGCTGCGACAGCAGCAAGGCTAGCGACTGATATCCGCCGAGGTTCCGATGCACGCCGTACGCGGCTTTGACGACGACGGAGGAGGAGAGCGTCGGCCGCCATGAGACGCCGATGCGCGGCTCGATGCCGCGCTTGTCCGTCCGGATGAGCGACGAGGGATAGCGCGCGCTGGTCACCGCACCAACCGGATCGGTCGCGAGCACTGGCGCAACCGCCGCGAAGCCTGGCGCGACGTCGAGGTTCGCAAGATGCGCCGACGACTCGGTGAACGGCGAGTCGTACTCCCAGCGCACTCCCGCGTTGATCGTCGTCGTCGGCAGCAGCCGCCAGTCGTCGTTGACGTAGGCATCCGACGACACGCCTCGCAGGTGCGTCGGATCGCCGAGCGCGATCGCGCTGGCGCTCGGGATGCCGAGCAGGAAGTCGGCGAAGGGATCGCCGGAGGCCGCGCCCGTGAACGTCAGCGTGCCGCGCGGATTCGGCTGCGCGCGGACGTCCGCGAGGTGCCATCGAAAATCGCCGCCGATCGTGATGTTGTGCGCGCCTCGACGCCTCTGGATCTCGCCGCCCATCGCGTGCGTGGTCGTGGCTGTGCGTTGCCGTTCGGCATCGGTCAGCCCGGCGACGGTGGGGAAGACGAGCGCGGGCGGGCCCCAGTTGGCGGCGTCCTGATCGTTGCCGGCGATGCCGGCGTCGCCGGAGACGTTCGCCCGCCCCGCGAAGAACGGCGTGACGCTTGCCGCGGACCACTCGAACTGATAGCGCGCGCGCAGCGCGGCCCGAGTCGAGAGCTGCCGCGACCAGCTCAGACCAGCGGTGATCGACGACTGACGAT
>CAZNMF010000405.1:0-2708 GCA_964573795.1 uncultured Solibacteraceae bacterium | reverse complement strand
CGGCTTCCGAATTTCCGAGAGGATGTTGGTGTCGAGGAGCGCTTTCACAAGTCGACCCGACGCCCCACGTCCCTGGACCGCCGGATGCGTACAGGCGCGGGATCCGGCATGGCTCGCAGGAACGTCTTGAAATCGCGCCGCAATCGGCCTCCGACAAGCGCGGCCTCGAGGATCGCGCGGTGTTCGGCTTCTGCCGATCGTCCTGCCTGGACCGCTCGCTGCTTCAGAGCCTTGACGAGGCGCGGCGGTACGTTCCGCACAATCAGCTGCGACATGCTAGCAATGATAGCACCGGCACCTACCTGTCCGTCGCCGGCGTGACGAGCGCTTTGAACACCGGCGTGAGCAGGCGAGCCAAATCAGCGCGCCGGGCCTCGGCCAGCGGCGCCAATTTGAGCATCTGCCGCATCATCTGCAGGCCCGCGACGATCGACAGAATCAGCGCGGCGCGCTCGGCGGCCAACGGGCCCTTCAACGCGGCGCTCAGCACGCGCTGATGGCCCTGCTCGATCTGCGGTCTGGCGATCTCCGCGGCGCGTGTGCTCGACGCGGAATTGAGCGCGATGAGAAAGCCCTCGAGCGGCCCCGCGTCGGGCCGAGTGATGTCGACCAGCGTCGCGGCGATGATCTCCGCGAGCTTCTCCGACGCGAGATTTTCCGGCCGGAGAATCGTCGGATCCGCCATCGTCGCGGCCACGGCCTCGGCGAACAACTGCTCTTTCGAGCCGAAATAGCGATTGACGAGCATCGCCGTGACGCCGGCGCCGGCGGCGATTTCCCGCACGCCCGCCCCGTCGTAGCCGGCTCTGGCGAACGCGCGGCGCGCGGAATCGACGATGGCGGCCCGCGTGGCGGCGGCGTTGCGCGGCCGCGGCGGACGCGTGTGGCGGCGAGACGGCATGAACGCCACGAATTATACACATGTAGACTTCTCGAGCCTCATCATGTATACATGCGTAGACTTAAGCGGCGCTGGAGCCGCGTCGACCGAAAAGAGGATCGACATGGCGGAAACCGTACTGGTAACGGGCGGCTCGGGCTTCGTGGCGGGCTGGTGCATCGTGGAGCTGCTCAACCGCGGCTACATCGTCCGGACGACGGTGCGGGACGCGTCGAAAGCGGCGGGTATCGCCGCGGCGGCGGCCGCCGGCGGCGCGGCGACGGACCACCTGACGGCCGTGGTCGCGAATCTGCTCGACGACGAAGGGTGGGACGCCGCGGTGAAAGGCTGCGACTACGTGCTGCACGTGGCGTCGCCGCTCGGTGGCGGCACGCCGGGCGATCGACACGGTCTCGTCGCGCCCGCGCGGGATGGCACGCTGCGCGTGCTCCGCGCCGCCGTTCGCGCCGGCGTCACACGCGTGGTGATGACATCGGCGGCCGCGGCGGCTCGACCGCCGCTCGAGTCGAATCGTGTGAGCGACGAGACGATCTGGGCGGATCCGGACGATCCGCAGTTCGACGCGTATCGCGTGTCCAAGATTCTCGCGGAGCGCGCCGCGTGGGATTTCATCCATCGCGAGGGTGGCTCGACGTCGCTGACGACGATCCTGCCGGGCGCGGTGTTCGGGCCGATCCTGACGCGAGACAATCGCGGATCCGTTCAGATCATCCAGGGCTTGCTCGACGGGCGTCCGCCCGTGATGCCGAAGCTCGGGTTCTGGATCGTCGACGTGCGCGATCTCGCCGAGTTGCACGTTCGCGCGATGATGTCGCCGGCGGCCGGCGGCGAACGGTTCCTCGCGGCGGGAGATTTCATGTGGATGGCGGAGATGGCCGCCGCGCTTCGACATGCGCTCGGCGACCAGGGGCGTCGCGTTCCCCGATTGCAGCTTCCGACCGCCTTGGTGCGTCTGCTGCTGCCTGCGATGCCGCATCTGCGCGGCCTGGCGCCCCTGCTCGGCCGCAAGTTCCTGCTGACGTCCGAAAAGGCGCGCCGCGTGCTCGGGATCACGTTCAGGCCTGGCGCAGCGACCGTTGCCGACTGCGCGCGAAGTCTCGATTCCGTCAGTCTCCCCGCCGCACGACGAGCATGAGCCCGGACGCCCAGGCCAACTTGACGGTGGTGAACTCGCCGCGCCGCTCGATGTCGTGGATCAGCGCGGGTACTTGCGGGGCGTGGCCGTCGGGCCAGTTCGGTTGCGGCAGGCTCTTAGCTCACCCCTTGAACGCCGCGGCGTGATCCTGCGCGTATTGCTCGAGCGATCGCGGCGTCCGCCCGGTGAGCGTGCGCACGGCGTCGCTCACCGCGGCCGTCCAGCCCTCGCGCACCGGCGCGAAAATCGACGCCAGGAACCGCGCGTAGTCCGCGGGCACGCCGGCGCCCGTCAGCATGCCGACGAACGCCTCGTCGTCAACGGGCGTGTAGCGAATGGTGCGGCCGGAGACGCGCGAGAGAATGGCTGCCGCGTCACTGTAGCCGAGGGCTGCCGGACCAGTGAGGTTGAATGCCTTGCCGTCGAAGCGATCGGTCGTGAGCGCGGCCGCGGCGCTGGACGCGACGTCGCGCACGTCGATGAAGCTGGATTTACCGTCGCCGGCCGGCACCGCGATCACGCCGTGACGGCTGCCGGCGATCCAGAACGTGTGGAAGTTGTCGGCGAACCAGTTCGGCCGCAGGATGACGAACCGCGCGCCCGATCGCTCGAGCGCGAGCTCGACCTGCCGGTATGGGATGCTGTCGTCCGCATCGACGCCAAACACCGTCT
>CAZNMF010000404.1:0-1930 GCA_964573795.1 uncultured Solibacteraceae bacterium | reverse complement strand
GCGGTGATCCGCGCGCATCACGCAGCCAGCGGCGGATCGATGCCGACTGACGAACAGGTGATCGCCGCGCTCGGCATGGACGCGGATCGTTTCATCGCACTCGGCACGGCGTTCCTGCAGAGCAAGGGCGCGGCGGTGCCTGGAGCGCAGGGCTGACGCCATGACCGGCTGGGAATGCCCGAAGTGCGGCCGCTGCTACTCGCCAGCGACGGCGCTCTGTCTGTACTGCGGCAACGGATCGAGCGTGACGACTGATCGCACCACGATCGCGCCTGATCCGGCTGATGTTCTGCCGCGTCCGACGACGGCGCCACTGTGGCCGAACACGCTGCCGACGATTCCGTCCGATTACCTCGGTCCACATGGCGGCTTGTGCGCATGCCCACGGTGCGTGCCGCGTGTCACCTGCGATCACTCACTGGGCTTCGTTGCGCCGGACATGTCGTCAGTGGCGCCGAAGGTTTACAGGATTTCATGAGCCTGATCTGGTCCGACGTCGCCTCCGCCGGCTCGTCCATCGTGCGCGCCACGATGACGCCGGCCGGCGCGATCCGTCTGTCTGACGGATCGTCGCTCGATTTCGGCGGCCAGACGGCCGCGGAGATGCGGGTGTCGGCGAAGGGCGATCAGATCGTCGTCGCCGCACAGGTGGGCGATCGCCGCGACACGCTGCAGCTCGTCGACAACCGCGGCCACCGCTACGACAGCGGCGTCACGGCGTACGGCGTCAATTGCCTCGACGTCAGACCGCATGTCCTCGGCTGGCAGTGCACGCTCGTGCTCGGCGCTGGGCCGAGTCGGGCGGCTGGTGCCTATTGGGGGCGCTTCATCCTCAGCGATGCACTTGGTCTCCTAAGCACGACGATCGATCAGTGGCCTATCGAGATCGGCGCGACGTCGCAGGGATTTCTTGGCATCAGTACGTATGGATGGCCAATTTGGACCGACGCATCAAGGCAACTCACGGTTGGCGGCGTGCCGGCGGCGCTCTGGTCCGAGTCGGACGGCTGGACGATCTTCCAGTCGCGTGAATCCGTCGATCGCATTTGCGCCTACGAACAGGCAACCGGCCGCGTCTTCGTCGTCTGGACGGGCCACACGGAGCACACGCCGCGGATTGCGGCCACGCCGGACGGCCAGGTCCTCGCGGCCATCAACGGCTACGACGTGTTCATCCCGCGCGAGCAGTTCGTGCCGTGGTCGCCGATTCCCGTGGTCGACGAGCCGCCGGCGCAGTTGCCGCCGCCGATGACGCCGTGGCCGTGCCGCGTCGCGGTGTTCTTCCATGGCAACAGCAATCCGTCGCATCCGCTGCCGGCGTCGATTCGATCGTCGGACGGCACGCGCGATCTGCCGCTCGTCAACGTCGACGACGCGATCGTCTTCGCGACGATTCCCGGCACGGCTGAGGGCACGGAGGCGGGACTGCAGGGCGCCATCGCGCGCGCGAAGGCCACGGGCTTGCCGCTCGGCGCCTACCGTGACGCGCCTGACTATCCGCCTGAGATGGTGCCTGTCATTCCTGGCGTGCAGGTCTTTCCGATCATCCAGGCGTATCCCTGGCGCAAGTCGGACGGTCTCGAGCCGCTCATCGACGCCAAGCAGCGGATCGCCGCGACGATTCGCGCGCTGCAACTCAAGGGGCACAAACGCATCGGGATCGCGACGGCCTACTACCGACAGATCAAGGGCGATGGGACGCAGCCCATCTACAACTGGCCGCTGCAATACGTGATCAATCTCGCCGATGCAGTGGCCGACATCGCGCGGCAGACGAGCGTGCGCGATCTCTACGCGTTCGAGTGGTCGCGCGCGGCCGGCCGCGACGGCATCGTTTCGCGGCCTGAACTCATGGCGCTGTTCACGCGCCTGCTCGAGGCCGCTCAGCCTGTTCCCATTTCTCCGGCGCCACCAGCGCCAGCACCATCTC
>CAZNMF010000403.1:0-6685 GCA_964573795.1 uncultured Solibacteraceae bacterium | reverse complement strand
GTAGCGCAGAAACAGCGCGCCCAGCGCCTCGCGGTCCCCCGCCTGCGCCGCCCGGACGAGCCTCACGGTCTCGCTGGTGTCCTCGGTCACCGGATGCTCATCGAACGTTCGCTAGAAGAAGGACGGGGGGCAAGAGACAAGTGTTAGCAGGGTTGCAGGTTCCGGGGTTCTCCGTTCTAGGTTCTGGGTTCTTGCGGGCTGCGGTCCGCAGTCCGCAGTCTGCGTAGCCCGTAGCCCGTAGCCCGTAGCCCGTAGCCCGTAGCCCGTAGCCCGTAGCCTGCAGCCCGTGTAGTAATATGTCGCATAAACACATATGAAGTCCTGGCTGCCGACGCGTGAGTTGAAGAAGGGGAGCGCCGAGCTCGTGATCCTGTCGCTGGTCGAGGACCAGCCGCGGCATGGCTACGACATCGGCAAGCTGATCGCGCTGCGATCGAAGCAGGAGCTGCGGTTCAACGTCGCATCGTTGTATCCGCTGTTGTATCGCCTCGAGAAACGCGGGTGGATCGAAGGCAAGTGGACGGAGAAAGCGGGGCAGCGGCGGCGACGGTTGTATCGCCTCACGCCGGAAGGCCGCAAGGTCCTCGCGGCACAGCGCTCCGGGTGGAAGGCCTTCGCGCGCGCCATCAATCGCATCGCGGGGCTGACGGAAGGATGACAGGGGCAGGTTCCGGGTTCTGAGGTTCTGGGTTCCGAGGTTCGGGTTCTGGGGTTCTCGGTTCTGGGTTCTCTGGGGAGTTGTCCATGAGTGACGACCTTCGACGCACCAACTGGCGCGGCGAGTTGACGCGCCGGCTCGCGCCGCTGTACTTGCGGCCCGAGCGTGAGGCCGAGATCGTCGACGAGCTGTCGCAGCATCTCGACGACTTCGTCCGCGAGCTCGTCGCCGGCGGAGCGACGGTCGAGGAGGCGCGGCGTGCGGCGCTCGCGGATCTCGACGTGCCGGGCGAGCTCGCGCGGCGGATGGGACGCGTGGAACGCCCGTCCACCGACGTCCATACGCGGACGAGCACCGCCCACTGGTGGCGCGCGCTCGGGCCCGACTGGAGCCTGTTCAGGCGATCGCCGGCCTTTGCTGCCGGCGCCGTGCTCCTCCTGTCTGTCGGCATCGGCGTCAGCGCCACCATGATCGCCGTCGTCGACGCGCTGATGTTCCGGCCGCCCGCCGTCGTGCGAGAGCCGGATCGCCTCGTCGCCGTCGGCGCGCGGAACTACGTCGAGTACGACGCGCTCGCGTCGAGCGCCACCAGCGTCGATCTGAGCGCGTATACGTCTCAATCCCTTCGCGTCGGCACCGGCGTCGACGCGATGGCGGTCCGCGCCGAGTGCGTCACGGCCAACTACTTCGACGTGCTCGGCGTGGCTGCCACGCGCGGACGAACGTTCAGAGAGGAGGAGACGCGGCCCGGAAGCGAGAGGCTCGTCGTGCTCTCGCACGCATTCTGGACGCGAGCCTTCGGCCGCGATGCCGCCGTCGTGGGCCGCTCGCTGGTGCTGGCGGGCCGGACGTTCTCGATTGTCGGCGTGGCACCGAGCGCGTTCAACGGCGCCGGCGTCGCGCCGATCGACGTGTGGATCGCCCTTCGTGCCTCGCCGGAGCTGTGCTCGTTCACCGGCACGAACCTGCTCGCATCGAGCAACGGCGCCTGGTTGTGGACGCTCGGACGGCCTCGTCCTGGCGTGTCGATCGAGCGCACACGGGCCGAGTTGTCGACGATCGCGGCATCCGCGCTCGGATCGTCCGACGCGGGCAGCGTGCAGCCGCTCGCCACGCGCCGCGCGAGCCAGCACCGAGGCGACGCGATGACAAGCGTCTGGTTGGCCGCGGGCGCAGCGGCGTTGCTGCTGATCGCGTGCGCGAATCTCGCCGGCTTGTTATCGATCAGGGCGCACGATCGCCAGCGCGATGCGCGCATTCGCCTCCAGCTCGGCGCGACGATCCGTCACCTGCGCGTCGCCGCGATTCGCGAGGCCATTGCACTGCTCGTCATCGGCGCAAGCGGCGCCGCGTTGACGATGGCCGGCGCGTGGGTGCTCATCCGCCATCAGCTCCGCGCACTCGAGCCATTCGCGCTCACGAGCCGATCGATGGCCGCATTGCTCGCGGTCGCGGCGATTGCGGTGGCGGCAAGCATTCTTCCGGCCATCGTCGCGCTGCGCACGGAGGCGACGTCGCGCTTGCGTGTGGACGCCGTCGTCGCCCGCGACCGCTCGACCTTCAGACGCGCCCTGCTCGTCGGCCAGTTCGCGCTGGCGATGTTTCTGGTGGTTGGGGCCGGACTCTTCGGCGGGAGCGTGCGCAACGCGAAATCGTCCCTGGGTTATGCGCTGGACGACGTGTTCGTCGTGACGATGGATTTTCAGGGCGCCGGCGTGCGTCGCGTGGCCGACCAGCGGCGTGCGCTCGACGCGCTGGTCGCGCGACTCTCCGGGATGCCCGGCGTGATCGTCGGCGCGACGACAACCTCGCCGTTGGGGACGGGACGATCGTCGACCGTGATGCCGGCGTTGTCGATCGGCGCGGCCGGTGCGGCGCCGCTCGAGCGCGTCATCAACTACGTCTCGCCGGACTATTTCGAGTCGGTCGGCACGCGGATGCTCGAAGGCCGGGCATTCGCCGTTCGTGACGACGCCGCCGGGGCGCGCGTGGCGATCGTCGACGAAGGCCTTGCCGCGGCGATGTGGCCCAACGAAGACGTGCTCGGCGCGTGCAAGGACGAGATCGCGCTCGGCCGAAATGGGTGCGTGACGATCGTGGGCGTCAGCCAGACGAGACGGATGTTTCGGTTGACGAAGGCCGTCGGCGAGATCTTCTTTCCGATCGCGCAGGGCGCAGATGAAATGCCGCAGGCCGTCTTTATTCGCGCGCGCCAGCCATCGCCGGACGCGCTGGCCGCGATCGCGGCGGCCGTGCGGACGGTCGACGGTCTTTCCGCGATGACGGTGCGGCCGCTCGAGGACTTCGCCGACGATCAGGCGCGGGCCTGGATCACCGGTGCCACGCTGTTCGGCGCCTACGGCGCGATCGCCAACGCGCTGGCCGCGCTCGGCCTCTACGCCGTGTTGGCGCTCGTGACGCGTCAGCGGACGCCGGAGATCGGCATGCGCGTTGCGCTCGGCGCGCGGCCGCGCGACGTCGTCGGTCTGATCGTGCGTCAAGCACTCGCGCCGCTGGCGCTCGGCTGGACGATCGGCGTCTGCGCCGCCGTCATCGTCGCATTCCTCGTCCGCAGTCAGCTATTCGGCGTCGCGCCCGCCGATCCCATCGCGCTCGGCATTGCCACCGCTACGCTCATGGCTTGTGCGCTGGTTGGTGTCGTCGTGCCGGCGCTTCGCGCCTCGCGCATCAGCCCCGTGCGCGCGCTCCGCGTGCTCGGCGTGTGCGTGCTGTGCGTGACGGCACCCGTACTGACGCCTGTTGCGGTTCGCGCGCAGGAACGGCCGTCCGACGATGCGGCGATGACGGGAGAAGGAGGCATCCGCAAGATGGCTTCGAACACCGTCAAGCCGGTCTATCCCGCCGAGGCCGTACGGCGCGGCATCGAAGGCGTCGTCGTCGCACGCACTCGCTCGGGGCATGACTCGCGCATGCTGCGCGTAGACATCCTGCAGGCGCCGGATCCGTTGCTCGCGGCCGCCGTAACGCAAGCGCTCATGCAGTGGCGCACGTCCGAGTTTCGCTCGGACATTGTCGCGATCGAGGGCAAGGTGACGTTCTACTTCCGGATCGAACGCGGCCGAGGTCGCGTGCTGAATCCCGAAGAGATGCCGGGAAACGCACACGTGTGGGACGCGTGGAAGCCCGCGAGCGGCACGCCGCGCGGCGCGCCGGCCATCGTGCGTCCGGCTGGCGCGCCGAGAGAAATCGGCGAGACGGAACTGCCGCAGTTGCTTGCTGCCGGTTCCGCGATGCTGATCGACGTGCGGAATCGACAGGACTTCGCGCGTGAGCACGATCCGCGTGCGACGAATCTGCCAGGAGACGAGATCGTCGTGCGCGCGCTCGTCGAGCTGCCCATCACGAAGACGATCGTGATCGACGGGTCGAGAGGCTTGCCTGGGTGGGCGCGTCAGTGCGTCAAGGATCTGCACGATGTCGGGTTCAAGGATGTGGTGGTGCTGGTGCCGTGACAGAACCAGGTTCCGAGGTTCTCGGTTCCGGGGTTCGGGTTCTGAGGTTCTGGGTTCTCGGTTCTCTGGGGAGTTGTCCATGAGTGACGACCCGCAACGTGCCGATTGGCGCGGCGAGCTGATGCGGCGGCTCGCGTCGTTGCATCTGCGGCCCGAGCGTGAGGCCGAGATCGTCGACGAGCTGTCACAGCATCTCGACGACTTCGTCCGCGAGCTCACCGCCGGTGGCGTGACGGTCGACGAGGCGCGGCGCGCGGCGCTCGCGGATCTCGACGTGCCGGGCGAGCTGGCGCGACGAATGCGGAGCGCGGAGCCGCGGCCGCAGGCGCATCGCGCACACGAGCGTCGACCGCCGCGTCGCCGCCTCGTCTTCCGCCATTCGCTCGTCGCCGTTCTGATCGTCGCGCTCGGAGCCGCCGCGGCAGCCGTCGTCTTCACCGCGCAGCGGCGTTTGACCGCCAGCGCGCTGCCGTACCGCGATCCCGCGCGTCTCGTGGCCCTGCCGGGCGCGTGGATCACATATTCCGTCACGGAGGCGGCGGCGATCGATCCACGGCTGCGCGCCGCTCCGGAGCTCTCGCGTGTCTCGGCGTATCAGCCTGGTGTCGCGGCGGTCGCCGCGGACGGCGACGTCCGGCGCCTTGCCGTGGCGAGTGTCGACACCTCGTTCTTCGCGGTCTTCGATCAACAGGCTGCGCGAGGACGCGTGCTGGACACGACGGACCGGCGCGGCGCGCGCGTGGCCGTCGTGTCCTGGCAGCTCGGACAACGCCTTCGCGCGATCACGGGCGACGGCCCGTCATCGCTGCGGATCGATGGCCTCACGTTCGACGTCGTCGGCGTCATGCCGCCGCGATTCACGTTTCCCGCGGACACCGACGTCTGGGTGCTCTTCGACTCGGGCACGCAGGCCACACAGGGGCACGGCGGTGCTCGAGTGATCGCACGCCTGGCTCCTGGACGCACGATCGCCGATGCACGGTCGCGGCTGGCGCAATTGAGCCCGATGACTGCCGCGCTGATCACGACGCGCGTCGCGGTGCCGCTCGTCGACGAGCTCGCCCACGGCGCGCGGCCCATCCTGCGCACGCTGTTCTTCCTGTGCCTGCTCCTGATGGTGGCGACCTGTGTGGACGTCGCGGCGCTGGGGCTGGTGGCTGGCAGCATGCGCGCGCAGGACGCGGCCATTCGCGTGGCGCTCGGCGCGACGAAGGCACGGCTCATCCTCGAAGAGATCGTCGCGGCTGCACCGGCAGCGATCGCGTCGTCATCGGTAGCCGTCGGACTCTCCCTCGTCCTCTGGCGCGTCTTTGGCACCGCGACCAGCGCAGTCGCTCCGGATCTCGATCTGACGACATTCGATTGGTCGCTCATCATCGCAGCCATCGTCGTCGCGCTTGCCGGCATCGCCGCGCTCGTGGCGGGACGGCTGCTGGTGCTATGGCATATCGAGCGACGCCGGCGTCCGCTGGCGATGACCGTTCGATCGCGTGGTCTGACGCGCCTGCGCCGTATCGTGATCGCGGCGCAGGTGGCGACCGCATTCGTGCTCGTCAGCGTGACGCTGGCGGCCGCGCAGGTCCTGATCCACGCCAGCCGCGCCGAGAGCGGGCTTGGCGCCGCCGATGCCGTGTCGTTGGAGCTGTCGATTCCGCGCGTCCGTTACGACACCGGCGGCGCGGTCGGGCAGCTCGCAGCACACGTGGAAGAGCGGCTACGTCAGCGCTTCGGCGCGTCGACGCTCGTCGGCATCACGAACGCGACCGTCGGTCACGACGCCATACTGCTTCCGATCGACCGTATCGGTGCCGACGCACGTGCCACGGCCGCGTCAGGGCGCCGGAGCGCGATCACAGCCGTTGCGTCTGTCGGCTATTTCCCGGCGGCCGGCGTGCCGGTCGTGGCGGGACGCGTCCCTGACGACGTGGAATGGCATGCCGCCAACCGCACGGCGATCGTGTCGCGTCGCACGGCCGATGTGCTCGGCGTCGATCCGCACGACCTGATCGGACGTGAGATCGTGTTCGACCGAACGCGTCTCATCGTCGCGGCCGTCGTCGCGGACACGCGTCTGATGGGCCCGCAGAACGACGTGCTGCCGATCGTCTACACGCCGATCGATCAGCGGAAGTTGGCGCTCCATGCGCTCGAGGCCATCGTGTCCGGGCCCGGCGTCACGGCCGACGCCATGACGAGCGCGCTGCGCGACCTCGATCCGGATCTGTCGCTGTTCAACGCCAGACGCGTGGGCGACTACATGAAGCCGTTTCTCCGCGTGCCGAGGCTCGTGCAGTTGATTGCGACCGGAGGGGCGCTCCTCGCGGTGCTGCTCGCCGCCGCCGCGATCTACGGCCTGCTATCGTACGAGGTGACCGCTGCGCGCCTCGAGATCGCCATTCGCATGGCGCTTGGCGAGTCGGTGCGATCGGTGCGTCTGCGATTTGCGCGGCTGGCCGGTCGCCTCGCGATCGGCGGGATCGTCGCGGGCCTCGTCGCGCACGTCCTCGTCTGGCAGATCGCCGGCACGCTCTCGCGTGAGCTGCAGCGGCCCGCC
>CAZNMF010000402.1:0-8817 GCA_964573795.1 uncultured Solibacteraceae bacterium | reverse complement strand
GACAGATTGCTGCGGACCAGCTTGGGCGCTGGGCCGACCGCAAAATCAACGCGGAGGTGGGACGCAATTTCGATTACGACCCTGGGCATCCGTGGCATTACTACCCTGAAGGCGATGGCAACGAGCCCATGCCGGTTGAGGAAATTCCACCGGCGCCCGCGGCCGGCGAGTCATTTCGGGCGACACTCCCAAAGAATCCGGTGAAGCGCGCCAGGATGCTGAGGCAATTGCTTTCGGACCAGGAGACACAACTTGCACAGGACAAGCAAAGATATACGGAGTTGGTGGAGCGCGGGGCGAACGCGCTAAGCGATTACGATCGCAACATCGCGCACGGAGGAAATGACGAGCTGGCTTGGGCGTCTGCACTCGCACTCAAATACAACCACGTACGCAACGGTTTGGGCCGAATCGGTTGGCTTCGCAACCAACAACCAGGAAATTGATCATGCAGTGGGCCAGTTGACGGAAAAAGGAGCCGCCTGAAACCCGTTGTAGGGTCACAGGCGGCTCACTGCCGATTTTCAGGGCTTGCCGGACGTTTTGCTCACCTGTTGCTGTGGTGAGTGGGGCTGGACCGGACTTTGGGATTTCGGAGCAGTCACCGCGGGGACGACCTCTTTCCGCGGCGACGAAGCGCCGCCCGATTCTTCATGATGGCCACCGTTGGTCATTGGAATACAAACCTCCTGCTGCGCGACGGAACCAAGGAGTGAATGAGCCCGGCTGTAATACTTTCGCAGGGCGTCGCGCGAGCCCATGAAAAGCACAGAGCCGAGAAACAGAAACGCTAGTTCAGGCCACGGGAACTGAAAGCGGGCCAGAGGACCACCGAACCGTAACGAAATATAGGACAGAGGGAGCGCCACCAGGGTGTTGGAATAGAACTGGTAGTAACGATAGTGGATCTCGATGAGCAGCTCATACGCCTCGCGAGCGTCGGCAAGTTTGGCGTCATCCAGCTTCGGCCGGTTCAACCCCGAACACTCATGTACCGTATCGACAATCAACCACCGTACGCAGCTCACGACCAGTCCGGCGCCCAATGCACTTAGCGCCAGATAGAGAAAGCGCCCAACCCCGGGATCGCCCGCTGATGGCGCCGCCAGCCAGGAATCGACCGCGGGCAATACCGGGGCAACGCCCGACAGCACCACAAGGCCGGGTAGCACATAAGCAATCACCAGGCCGAAGCCCCGACCGAAGATGTCGTCCACAATGCCCAGCCCATAGCAGGACGGCCGGCGAAACCCATCGAAATTGATGCAAGCCACGTCCATTGCCCGCATTTTCTTTGATCCGCAAAGTGTGTCAAGGGGTTTGAACCGGAAAATGAATCAATGCCGACCAAAGCCCAGCATTCCCTGCAATATGCCCCTGTTCCGGCTCTCCTTCGGGAATGGAGGGAATCAAAGAACTTCACGCAACGGCAGCTTGCCGAGCGGCTGCGCAAGCCCCAATCCTGGATTCACAATTGCGAGACCGGTTATCGCCGAGTGGATGTTGGTGAGTTCTCAATCTGGGCTGAGGCCTGCGACCTGAAGCCGGCCGACGCATTCGCGCGGTTTCTGGGGCGCAGGGCCAGGGGGGTTGGCCGTAGATGACACCTCGATCGAGTTGTGTAGCCACTTCGCCGCGAACGCTTAACTCTGCCACGCGATCGCTCCGTTTCTCAACTTGCATCCGCTCCGGGCGGCGCCACAGTCGCTTCGCTTGTCGGTCTTCGGGTTAGCACGCTCGCGCCAGGTCGCTTTGCGACACGCGTGCCCTTTGGGCCTGGCACTCACCGTGCCGCCCCCTGCGCCCGATGCGTCGTCACCCTCCGCTAACCGCCACCTCTGTTGGTCCCGCTTCGCTTTGTTGAGGACCAACACAGGAGGCGTCCATGCAATCCGAGAAACGGGAACAACCGCAACAGAAAACAGCAAATTCGCCGAATCAACTTTGCGGCCTGACCGCAAAGCACCAAAGTCAAGTCACACCGAAGAATGTTCCGGTCAGTTTCTGCCACCGCTGCGGCTATCCGCACGGCGAGCAATTCTGCCCGCGCTGCGGACAGCGTCAGTGCATCGCGTGTGGCGACGGATAAGTGTGAAAAACGGTACTTGGACCGATAAATGAATTATTTGCACGCAACGCGGATTCACCGGCCACGCCGAGATGGAACCGCCCCACCACCGCCCATAATACCTATTATGTTAAGCTTGTTCACGGGTGAAGTACACACCCGCAGTGGACGAACAATGCCTCGATGTTCGGTGTGTGCGCGATGAGCTGATGAGTGGTTAATCGTTGGCAATTCGCGCCGTCATTGCGCGAATTGCCGCCTGAAGTTCCTCTACTGGAGCTGCTTCAGATTTCATTCATTTCCTTCAATCCGACCTTCCACAACTCGGAGTCCGATAGCTTCAGTCCTTCGGCTACTCGTGGCCCAGTCGATGAGTCTTAAGCCTTTGCGTCGCACTGGCGTGGGTAATATCAAACCAGTGTCTTGCCTCCTCTCAATCTGCAACCTTGATCGCAAGATTGTGGCATCGGGAACTGCATGGGCATGCGAGATAGCCATCGTCGCGCGGCCCCGCTTGAACGAAGCTGCTTAAGAAGACGGAACGGCGGGTCAACACGGTCTTCTGCGCTCGGTACTGATCTATGCCCCTGCTATCCAACGAGTTTCTATGCTTGAATATCGCCAACTTCCCTGCGCGGATGAAATAGTTTCGCGAGGCGCGCTTCGGCATGTTCATTCACTGGGGTGTCTACTCGGTGCCGGCGCGCGGCGAATGGTACATGAACAACGGCAAGGTTCCCGTCGCGACGTACAAGGCATACGCCAAGGACTTCACCGCCGCCAAGTATGATCCCAAGGCATGGGTGGCGCTGGCCAAGGAAGCAGGGATGAAATATGTCGTGCTCACCGCCAAGCATCATGACGGATTCACGTTGTACGATTCGGCCGTCTCGGATTGGAATGCGGTCAAATCCTCCGCCGCCAAGCGCGATCTGATTCAGCCGCTCGCTGATGCGGTGCGCGCCGAGGGCCTAAGGTTTGGGCTGTACTATTCTCAATCGCAGGACTGGACCAATCTGGGCGGCGGCACGGGTAGGAACGAACCATGGGATGAGGAGCAGAAGAAGGGAAACTTGGACGAATACATCGCGAAAATCGCGGTCCCACAGATCCACGAGATCCTGGACAAATACAAACCCGCGTATCTCTTTTTCGACACCGAATATTCGATGACGCCAGAGCGCGCCCGGCCGATCTTCGATCTGACCTGCAACTATCCTGACCTGATCATCAACAACCGCCTGGGCGGCGGAGTACTCGGCGACACGGGGAGTCCCGAGCAGCGGATTGCCACCGATCCGTTGGGACGGGCTTTTGAAGTCTGCATGACCATCAACGGCTCATGGGGATACAACGCCAGCGACATGCGCTACAAATCCGCCCAGCAGCTCATCCGAAATCTCTCCGACATCACCGCCAAGGGCGGAAACTATCTGCTCAATGTGGGACCAATGCCCGACGGCACGATTCTTCAGCCACAGATCGAAAGACTCCAGGCGATGGGCAAATGGCTGAATACCAATGGTGAAGCGATTTACGGAACCGACGCGGGGCCGTTCTCCATCTCCAAGCCCCCCGCATGGGGCCGCGCGACGCAGAAGACCAAGCCGACCGGCGGCACGACGCTCTACGTGCACATCTGGAACTGGCCGGCGGATGGCAAGCTCGTCCTCACCGGCATTCAGCAGCCGGCGCTGAGCAGCCGAATGCTCGCGGGAGGCGTAGCCGTGTCATTCGCAAAATCCCCCGAGGGGCTAGTCCTGACGCTTCCGGGCGCTGCGCCCGATCCGGATGTGGCGGTCATCGCGATGGAGTTCGCCGAACCGGTTCGCATCGCCAAGACTTCCGGCGGATCGATGCAGTCCGAATCCACCGGCACGCCGCTCGATCCCAGCGGCGGTACTGCGCCAAAATAGCCCGGCCCCCGCAGCCTCGACGCGTCCGATTGCGCCGGCTTATGGTTTCGCATTCGCTGGATCGCCCGCCGCCGGCGTGATCGCCTGCGGCATCTTCAGGCTCAAGCCGTCCTTGATCACAACCGGGTTTGAATCGAGCGATATCGTCGCGGGTCGCAAACCTTCGCGTGTCGCGGTCACGGTGATCCTGCCGGGGTTCCTGGTCGATCGAATCGACACGCGGTTGATCCCGCACTCGGTGTTGAGATAGAGATTGTTGGTGCTATCGAGCTTGGCGGCGTTGAACCCGCCGCGCCAGATGGCCGGGCCGGTGACTGCAAAATCAACCCGCGCTTCGTCGGTCGGGCAGCGATTGCCCTGAGCATCAACGACCTCGAAATCGATCAACGCCACGTCGGAGCCGTCGGCTGCAAGACCCTGCGGGCCGGTGTGGAGCGTAAGCTTGAGGCTCCTGGCCTCGCCGACGGTATTGAGTTCCTGCTGGGCGACGATCTTGCCGTCTTTGCTCGCAACAGCCTTGAGCAAGCCGGGCGCGAAGGCTACGTCAGCGAACGAATAGGTAAATCCGCTTTGAGGCGCCTTGTTGACGCCCAGCGACTGGCCATTGAGGAATAGCTCGACCGAATCACACAGGCTGGCGATGACATGGACGGCTTTCTTCGTGCCGGCGGGGTAATTCCAGTGGCCGATGATGTGAATGTCGGGCTTATCGCTCTGCATCACGCGCGTGGCGTAGAAAATCTGCTTGGGCAGCCGCACGCCGTCCACCTTCCCACTGACGCGCAGCACCTGGCTGCTCTGTTGTCGGCCGTCGGCGTCGGAGTCGGACCAGTAAATTGAAGCGTAGGCTGAATTCCTGGAATTCGCGGGATTCGGATTGTCGATGCGGTTTGAGACGAAACTGAAATAGCGCCGGATGCCGGCGAGGGTGAAAGTCTCGGAGTTCCAGTTGTAGCTGTCCTGCGGGCCCTTCTTGAAGCCGAAAGTGGGCGGAGAGAAGTCATCCCAGATCGCGCGGGGGCCTTCATCGCGGAAATCTTCAGTTTCAATCAAAGGCGCCTTGTCGCGCATCTCGTCGCTGTTGGGCCTGCCGAGCATCATGCCGAAAAACTCGGCGGCGGCGATTGCTCCTGGATCGCGGAGTGAACGGCAACCCATGACCCGTCCACCGTTTGGATCCAGTTCCTTGCGCAGTTCAACCATCTGCTGCATGTGGGCCGCATTGATCGCGGCGTTGCCCGCCTCCCAGAAAAGGATGCTGGGATTGTTGCGGAAATAGATGATGGAATCGCGCATGACCTCCATGCGCTGGTCCCACTGGCGGTCAAAAGTCTCATGCTCACCATCACCCGCCGGGCAGACGTTGACGATGCCGTATTTATCGCACGATGTGACATCCACGCGCGTCGGCGAGATGTGCATCCAGCGGATGTAGTTGCTGTTGCTTTCACGCAGCAGCGCGTTGTTGAAGTCGTGCATCCAATCCGGATACGCCGATCCCAGCCCCGGCCAATCGTTGGCGGCGCGCTGCGCGTAACCTGTGAGCCAGACGAATTTGTCGTTGAGATAAACCCCGCCGGTGCCCGCGCCGCCCTTGTACTCGGCCTTGCGGAAACCTGTGTGAATCTTGCATACATCAACAGCTTTTCCGTTCACCGAAACGATGGAGTAGACATCGTAAAGGTACGGATCGTTCACATCCCAGAAACGCGCCCCGGTAAGCGGCCCGGCAGCGGTCAACGTTTCGGTTTGTCCACTGACAAGGTTCTTTTCCCCACCCTTGATCGTCGCACGCACGATCCCATCGGCATCCACCACCGCCGCCGACAGCGCGATGGCCGCGGGTGCGCCCGATTCGTTGCGAACCTGTGATTCGATATTGACCTGAGTCGTCTTGCCCGGAATATCGTAGTTCTTGCCGTACACATAAACGCCGGTCGTCTTGAGGTTCTCAAAAAGCGGCAGTGTTTGATAAACCTTGCCCACGACGTGCAGCCAGACGTTGCGGTTGAGCCCGCCGAAATTTGGGTTGCTGTTGGTGTTCTTCCATTCAAACTCGGTTCCGGTGGCCTCCTCTTTATAATTGGTGCGGTTGTCCACCTTCACCGCCAGCACATTTTCCTGCCCGCCGAATTTCACCAGCGCGGTGACGTCCAGGCCGCAGGCGGTGATGCCGTTCTCAAAAAGCCCCACGGGCTGGCCATTGAGATAGAAACGCGCTGCCTGTCTCATCCCCTCGAACTCAAGAAAAATCTTCTGCCCCTCTGCGGTGGCCGGCAGTTTGAAATGCTTGCGATACCAGCCGATACCCTGAAAGAACCCCTGATCGCCGCCGCCGTGGCTGATGAGTTTGCGATAAGTGTCGATATCGTTCCAGGTGTGAGGCAACCCGACATTCGCCCACGAGGCGTCATCGAAAGCGGCGTTGTCCGCCCCGCTCACATCCTCGCGGATAAACTTCCAGTCCGGATTGAAGTTGTAAGTCACGCGCGGCGAATCTGGCGCGGTGAATTTCTGCCCGAATACCGGCATCGCGGTCACCAGCATGACAGTGAACACGACCAGCCAATTGAGTTTTCGATTCATGGAATTTTCCCTTATCGCGTTGTCGATGGGCTACTCTTAAGCGTCTGCGGCATCTCCAGCGTCAGGCCGTCCTTGATGGCGACAGGCTTGGCGTCGATCGTGATCGTCGCGGGCGGCAGGTCCTGCCGCTTGGCGGTCAGCGTGATCTTGCCCGCGGTCAGCGTCGATCGGACGAACACGCGGTTGATGCCGCATTCGGTATTCAGATACGTATTGTTGGTCGAGTTGACGATGCCCTCGTTCACCCCGCCACGCCAGATGCCCGGGCCGGTCAGTTCGAAATCGACCCGGCCTTCCTCCAGCGGGCAGCGGTTGCCCTGGGCGTCCACGATCTCCACGTCATAGAAAACCACATCCGAACCATCGGCCATCAGACCATTGTCGCCGGTGTGCGGCGTGAGCTTGATGCTCTTGGCCGGGCCGACGGTTTTGATTTCGTGCTCGGCGACCGCCCTTGCGGCTTTGTAGCCGACGGCCTTGACCGAACCGGGCGCGAAAGCGACATCGGGAACGGAATAGATAAAGCCGCTGGTCGCCTGATCGGTCTTGCCCTTCGATACGCCGTTGACGAACAGCTCGACGCTGTCCACGTTGCTGGCGGCGATGTACATCATCTTTTTAGTGTCGGCTGGATAATTCCAGTGCCCGATGATGTGAATGTCGGGCTTCTCATTCTGCATGACGCGATGGAGGAAATACGCCTGCTTGGGAATGCGCACCGAATCGACCTTGCCGCTGATCCGGCAAACCGCGCTGCTGCCCATCCGGCCATGCTGATTGCTGTCGGCCCAGATGATCGAAGCGTAGCCGGACCATCGGGCTTGCATCGGGTCGGTGTTGGAAATCCGATTGGACCAGAAATCGTTGTATCGTTTGGCTGCGGCCAGACAGAAGTCCTCCGAATTGGGATGGAACATACCCTGGACATCGTTGGGGCCGCGCGTTGCATTGAAATTGGGAGGCGAATAGGCATCCCAGAATCGCCGGGCGGATTCGTTGCGGAAATCCTCGGTTTCGATGAACGGCGCCAGGTCGCGGCGCTCGTAGCTGAAGGCGCGAAACTGCTGAGTTGGATTATCCATGGTCAGTGCATCGGTCTGGCGATCCTGACCCACCATGACGCCGAAATACTCGGCAACGCGGGTGTTCCCGGGATCGTTGAGTGTCCGGCACCCCATGACGCGCCCGCCGCTGGGATCCAGTTCCTTGCGGATGTCCACCATCTGCTGCATGCGGGCGGCGGGAATCCCGGCGTTGCCCGCTTCCCAAAACAGAATGCTGGGGCTGTTGCGATAATAGATGATTGAATTGCGCATGACGGCCACGCGCTGGGTCCACTGGCCTTCAGGCGGATTGCCTTCGTTGTCGCCGGCGGGGCAGACCTGAACGATGCCGATGCGGTCGCAGGAACGCACGTCTCGCGGCTTGGGGGAAATGTGCATCCAGCGGATGTAGTTGCCATGGCCGCTGTGGAGCAAGTCCATGTCAAAGTTGCTCATCCAGTCCGGATAGGCCCCGCCGACGGCCGCCCATTCGTTGACCGAACGAGGGGCATAGCCCTTGAGATAGGTGAACTTGTCGTTGATGTAGACGCCACCCGTGCCCGTGCCGCCCTTGAACTCGGTCTTGCGAAAGCCCGTGTTAATTTTGTAGACATCGACGGTCTTTCCGCCGACGGTGAGAATCCCGTAAACGTCATACAAAGCCGGACTATCCGGGCTCCACCAGGTGATGTTCTGGATCGGGCCGGCGGCTTTGATGATGGCCGTTTCACCAGCAGGCAGATTCTGGCTGGGCGCCCTGACCTGCCCGTGAATGTTGCCGGCCGAGTCCACGACCACCGCGGAGAACTCCACCGCCTGCGGCTGACCCGATTCATTCCTGACCTGCGACTCGATATTGACCGTCGCCGTCTTGCCGGACAGGTTGAAATTGGACGGATAGATGTAGGTGCCGGTCGTGTTCAAGCCATAAAGCAGGGGCAGCGTCTGATACACCTTGGGGACGACATGCAGCCACACATTCTGGTTGAGCCCGCCGTAGTTGGGGTTGAAACCGCGGCCTTCCCATTGATAGGTCTGGCCGGTGGCTTCCTCCGCATAGTTCTGAACATTGGTGAGCCAGACGGCCAGAACGTTTTCCTTGTCACCGAAGGTGACAGCATCGGTGATATCCAAGCCCATCGGATTGATGCCGTTCTCGTACTTGCCGACGAGCTTGCCGTTGACCCAGAACTTGGCCGCCTGC